>LNEG01000124.1 GCA_001464865.1 Burkholderiales bacterium Ga0074133 | reverse complement strand
GAAGTCGTTGATTTCCTGAAGGACCCGCAGAAGTTCCAGAAGCTCGGCGGCCGCATCCCGCGTGGTCTGCTGCTGGTGGGCCCTCCCGGCACCGGTAAAACCCTTCTGGCCAAGTCCATCGCCGGTGAAGCCAAGGTACCGTTCTTCAGCATTTCGGGCTCTGACTTTGTGGAAATGTTTGTTGGCGTGGGCGCAGCTCGTGTGCGCGACATGTTTGACAACGCCAAGAAGAACGCCCCCTGCATTATCTTCATTGATGAAATCGATGCCGTCGGCCGCCAGCGCGGCGCTGGTCTGGGCGGTGGCAATGACGAGCGCGAGCAGACCCTCAACCAGATGCTGGTCGAGATGGACGGTTTCGAAACCAATCTCGGCGTG
>LNEG01000123.1 GCA_001464865.1 Burkholderiales bacterium Ga0074133 | reverse complement strand
CGCATTGCTGCGCCCCGGCCGTTTCGACCGCCAGGTTTACGTCACACTGCCCGACATTCGTGGCCGCGAGCAGATACTGAATGTGCACATGCGCAAGATCCCGATCGGCCAGGATGTGGCTCCGAGCATCATTGCCCGGGGCACCCCCGGCATGAGCGGTGCGGACTTGGCCAACCTGTGCAATGAAGCCGCCCTGATGGCTGCACGCCGCAATGCGCGAACGGTGGAGATGCAGGACTTCGAGAAGGCCAAGGACAAGATCCTGATGGGGCCCGAGCGCAAGAGCATGGTCATGCCCGAGGAAGAACGCCGCAACACTGCGTATCACGAGTCAGGCCACGCGTTGATCGGCAAGCTGTTGCCCAAGTGCGATCCCGTACACAAGGTCACCATCATCCCGCGCGGGCGTGCCCTGGGTGTGACGATGAGCTTGCCGGCGCAAGACCGGTACAGCTATGACCGTGAATACATGCTCAACCAGATCAGCATGCTGTTCGGTGGCCGTATCGCTGAAGAGGTGTTCATGAATCAGATGACCACCGGCGCTAGCAACGATTTCGAGCGGGCTACACACATCGCACGCGACATGGTCACTCGCTACGGCATGACCGATGCGCTGGGTCCCATGGTGTACGCCGAAAACGAGGGCGAAGTCTTCCTCGGGCGCTCGGTGACGAAGACCACCACCATGAGCGAGCAGACGATGGAAAAGGTGGACCTTGAGGTGCGCCGCATCATTGATGAGCAGTACAACCTGGCCCGTCGCCTGATCGAAGAGAACAGCGACAAGATGCACGCCATGGCCAAGGCCCTGCTCGAATGGGAAACCATCGACACCGAACAGCTCGACGACATCATGGCTGGGAAGGAGCCCCGTCCCCCCAAGGACTGGTCGCCGCGCACGCCCCCCTCCGGCGGAGACAACTCCAGTGGCGGCACGCCTGCCGTTGCGGCTGAAACGGCTCCCACGGCAGCGTGACCACTGGAGGTCATGTCCAGCCCGGCAAGGGTTGGCGGCTCTCCGCGCAGGCGGGTACCTTGTGTCCCCGCCCTTTCGGCGAATCAATCTGAACGGGGCCTGGTGCCCCGTTTTTTTCGTTCTGCGGCATCCACGCAAGCATTCATGATGTCCCATGCCATCCGGTATGTACCGTCTGATCGACGCGGCACCCGGTTGTGATTCACCTCCCTTTCATCCTCTACGTCCATGTTCTGGCAAACGTCTCGCTTTCAAATCAGTCTCGACGAGCCCAGGGTGATGGGTATCGTCAATATCACCCCCGACTCATTTTCCGACGGTGGCCAGCACGCGACGACCGCTTCCGCCCTGCAGCACTGCGAACAGCTGCTCAGCGAAGGTGCCGACATTCTTGATATCGGTGGCGAGTCCACCCGCCCGGGCAGCCCACCCGTGTCGCTGGAGGAAGAGCTGGCGCGAGTGGTGCCGGTCGTGCGGCATGCGGTTAAGTTGGGCGTTCCCATTTCGGTGGACTCCTACAAACCGCAAGTCATGCGTGCAGTGCTGGACCTGGGGGCGGACATCATCAACGACATCTGGGCGCTGCGGCAACCTGGCGCTGCCGAGGTAGTGGCTTCCTACCGCGACTGCGGGGTTTGCCTGATGCACATGCATCGGGACCCACAGACCATGCAGGTAGCGCCGATGGAGGGTGACGTGGTCGCCCAGGTGCTATCATTTCTAGAGCTGTCAGCACAATCATTGCTTGGACTAGGGGCTAAAAAGACCCAAATCATGCTGGACCCGGGCATCGGATTTGGAAAAACCGTTGCTCAGAACTTCGCCTTGCTCAAGCACCAGCGCGCATTGCTGGTGGCCGGGTTTCCGCTGCTCGCCGGCTGGTCGCGCAAGTCATCGCTCGGCGCGGTGACAGACCGGACCGTGGACGAGCGCATGGTGCCCAGCATTGCCGCAGCGATGCTCGCGGTGGAACAGGGCGCTGCCGTGGTGCGTGTGCACGACGTGCGCGACACCGTGGCTGCGCTTGCCGTTCTCAAGGCGATGCAAGGCGCGTGAGGGGCAGGGTGGTCAGCACCGCAGGCAAAACCGAACAAGAACGAAGAATCTATTGAGGAGACAACCCACATGACACAGCGCCAATACTTTGGTACCGACGGCATTCGCGGCACGGTAGGCCAGCCGCCCATCACGCCAGACTTCGTTTTGCGCCTGGCCCACGCGGTGGGCAGAGTGCTGCGCCGCACCGAAGAGCGGCCCACTGTGCTGATCGGCAAGGACACCCGCATCTCGGGCTACATGCTGGAGAGCGCACTGGAGTCCGGCTTCAACTCTGCCGGGGTTGACGTGGTTCTCCTGGGCCCCTTGCCGACACCCGGCGTGGCCTACCTGACGAGGGCGCAGCGTGCCAGTCTGGGCGTCGTCATCAGTGCAAGCCATAACGCCTACCCCGATAACGGTATCAAGTTCTTCAGCGCTCAGGGGACCAAGCTGCCTGATGCGTGGGAGCTTGACGTTGAAGCCGCCCTGGCCGAGCTGCCCGTGTGGGTGGAATCCGCGGGGCTCGGCAAGGCCCGGCGCCTTGACGATGCGGCTGGCCGCTACATCGAGTTTTGCAAGAGCACGTTTCCGCAGGACCTTACCCTGCGCGGCGTCAAGATCGTGGTCGATGCTGCGCACGGTGCGGCATACCAGGTGGCACCCAAGGTTTTCCACGAACTAGGGGCCGAGGTGCTGTCAATAGGCTGCTCGCCAGATGGCGTCAACATCAACCACCAGGTCGGTGCCACGCACCCCGATGCACTGGTGCGTGCCGTGCGCGCAAACCATGCGGATTTCGGTGTGGCACTGGATGGCGACGCCGACCGCCTGCAGATCGTCGATTCGGCAGGGCGGCTCTACAACGGCGATGAGCTGCTTTACCTGATGGCCATGGACCGCATGGGGCGCGACGAACATGTGCCTGGCGTGGTTGGCACCCTGATGACCAACATGGCTGTCGAGGTGGCGCTCCAGGCGAAGGGGGTCAAGTTCGTGCGCGCCAAGGTCGGCGACCGTTACGTGCTGGAAGAACTGGTGCGCCATCAGTGGGTACTGGGAGGTGAGGGGTCGGGTCATTTGCTGGCCCTGGACAGGCACACCACCGGCGACGGCCTCATCAGTGCGCTGCAGGTGCTGCAGGCATGCGTGCGCAGCGCAAGCACGCTGCCGCAGCTCCTTGAGGATGTGTCGCTTTACCCGCAAGTGCTCCTCAACGTGCGTCTGGCCGTGGGCCAGGACTGGAAATCGAATCGACTCCTGGCCGAAGCCACGCAGGCGGTGGAGCAGGAATTGGAGGGTCATGGCCGGGTGCTGATCCGGGCGAGCGGCACCGAGCCGTTGCTACGTGTCATGGTCGAGGCGCGCGATGCCTTGCAGGCCAGTGCCTGTGCCCAGCGGCTGGCAGACGCCGCCCGTGCGGGCTGATTTCCTGGCGGACTGCTCCTCAAAGCACTGACGCCTTCCCGTCCTTCGACGGGCGCAGCGATCTACGAGCTGCCTCCAAAGTTGCCATGCTCGTCTGCGCGATGGCGGCAAGGCCATTTGCGCGCCGCGTGTAAGGCCCCAAGTGCTCCATTGCCTGGCCTGACGCGCCCCTGACGTGGTGCACAAGCCGCGCCACCCCTCGGCCCACGCGTGTGCGCGACAAGATGGAGCGCCTGCTCTCGCATTCACGGATCTGACATCTCTCCGACACGGGTGCGTCATGGCCTGCGTTCAGACTTCCTGCAGGGAGCCACGGTTCCCACCCGGTTGGGGTCCAGCCGGGATTAAAGAAAGAACGAGGGAGTCTGGACACCATGACCGATGTATCCAACCTGATGCTGAACGCGCCGCTGGGCGCGCCCAACGTGCCCCCGGCGGGCACTGCCGCAATACCGGCTAGCGGGATCGGCATCAGCCCCGAAGTGCTGCGGAAAAGCCCTGTCGAGGTGAGCTGGGCCCGACATCTGGATGAGGTCCGCCAGGCGCAACGGTTGCGATTTCAGGTGTTCGCGACGGAGATGGGCGCTCGATTGACGACCCCCATCGCAGGCCACGACGTAGACCTGTTTGACGACTATTGCGAGCATCTTCTGGTCCGTGACGCACAGACTCGGCAAGTCATTGGGACTTACCGTGTGCTCACACCGGCACAGGCCCGCCGCGTGGGTGGCACATACAGCGATACCGAGTTTGACCTCACGCGCCTGCGCACGCTTCGTTCGCGCATGGTGGAGTTAGGCCGAAGCTGCGTGCATGCCGACCACCGGCATGGCGGCGTGATCATGGCACTGTGGAGTGCCTTGGCTGATTTCATGGTGCGCAATGAACTCGACACCATGATCGGCTGCGCCAGCATCCCAATGGTGCACAACGGCATTCCCAGTGGCGATGCGGCTGCAAGCATCTGGCATCAGGTGCGCAAAACTCATCTGGCTCCCATCGATTTCCATGTGTTGCCCCGGCTTCCCCTGCCCGTGGACCTGCTGGACGGCCACGCCGTGATCGAGCCACCGGCATTGATCAAGGGTTACCTGCGACTTGGCGCTCAGGTGCTGGGTGCGCCAGCCTGGGATCCTGACTTCAATACGGCCGACCTGCCCATGCTGATGCGCCTTGCAGATCTTCACCCACGATATCGCAGGCACTTCCTGGGCAGATGAACCTGTACAGCCTGACATTGAATCGTCACACGAATGTCATGTGTCAGGTTGATACTGTCGATTTGGTGTTCTGCTCCAGTCAGGTGTTCATGCTGCCCATTCCTGAAGACGTTGTGTCCGTTTCCTCGCCGGTGGTCGGGAGTGACGAGCGCGTTCACCCCGGCGCACAGCCAGGCGGGGGCGTCGTCGCTCGCGTCTCACCCGAACGCGATGCTGGCGTCACGCCCGAGCTGCCATTTCTCGATCGTGACCAGAGCATTCTGGCGTTCAACGAACGGGTTTTTGACTGGGCCTGCAGGGACGATGTACCGCTTCTGGAGCGGCTGCGCTACCTATGCATCGTGTCGTCCAACCTGGATGAGTTCTTTGAAGTCCGCGCTGCGCCGCACCTGACCGCTGCCATGAAGGGTGAGACCAAGGGGGTGTATTCCTCGGAATCATTCCAGACGCTTGCCACCCAGGTGCACTCGCTGGTCAAGCGGCAGTACGCGCTCTACAACGACTGCCTGGTACCCGCATTCGCCCGGCAGGGCATACGCATCCTGGGGCACAACGAAAGAACGCCCGCCCAGAAGAAATGGGTACGGGAATACTTCGCCAGCGATGTCCGGCCGTTGCTCATCCCTGTCGGCCTTGATCCGGCCCATCCGTTTCCGCAGGTGGCCAACAAGTCGCTGAATTTCATCGTGCGGCTCCGGGGCCATGACGCGTTCGGCCGCGAGAACGAAATCGCCATCGTGAAGGTTCCCCGGGCTTTGCCGCGCCTCATGCGCTTGCCCGCCCGGGTAGCTCCGCATGGGACGCTGTTTGTGAGTCTCTCCAGTATCGTACGCGCTCACCTTGATGAGCTATTCCCCGGACGCGAGGTGGTCGAATTTTCGCAATTCCGCGTCACCCGGCATTCCGATCTGGCGCTGGACGAGGAAGACGTGCGCAACCTGCGCACTGCCTTGCGGCAGGGCCTGCAGCACCGCCACTACGGGCAGGCTGTGCGTCTGGAAGTGTCGTCGGGTTGCTCGCCTTTTCTGTACGACTTTCTGCTCAAGCAGTTCCAGTTGCCGCTTGCAGCGCTGTACCGCGTTCCCGGGCCGGTGAATCTGGTGCGGTTGACCCAGCTGGTGGACCTGGTCAACGACCCTGCCTTGCTGTTTCCTGCATGGGCGGCCGCATGGCCACGGCAACTGCAGCCGGGCGCACCGATCATGGAACAGCTGCGCCAGCGTGACGTGCTGATCCACCAGCCTTTTGAAAGTTTTGACGGGCTGCTGGCGTTCTTGCAGGAGGCTGTGAACGACCCCGACGTGCTTGTGATCAAGCAGACGATCTATCGCACGGGTGCCGATTCCAAGCTCATGGAACTTCTGACCGAGGCCGTGCGGCGCGGCAAGGAAGTGATGGCTGTGGTCGAGCTCAAGGCGCGTTTTGACGAAGAGGCCAACATCAACTGGGCCGAGGCGCTCGAATCCGTGGGTGCCCAGGTGGTCTATGGCGTGGTGGGCCTGAAAACGCACGCCAAGATGCTGCTGGTAACGCGTCGCGAAGGGCGCAAGCTCCGGCGGTACGGGCATCTGTCGACGGGCAATTACAACGTCCGCACGGCCCGCCTGTACACCGACCTCAGCTACCTCACCGCTGATGAGGCGACCACGGCCGACATGGACGGGGTTTTCAACCATCTGGCCAGCCAGAACCGCCCTCCCAAGCTGCGCAAGCTGATGCTGGCGCCTTTTCATCTGCACCGGCGCATGCTGGAGAAGATCGAGCAGGTGGGCCTGGCGGCGCAGGCGGGCCAAGACGCGCGCATTGTTGCGAAAATGAACGCCTTGACTGACGAGGCGCTGATGCGTGCGCTGATCCTTGCAGGCCAGCGGGGCGCCCGCATCGACCTGATCGTGCGCGGTGCATGCATGCTTCCAGCGCAGGTGCCAGGGGCTACCGACAACATCCGCGTGCGTTCCGTCATCGGGAGATTCCTGGAGCACACACGCGTTTTCTACTTTCGTGCGGCCGATCAGGAAGACCTCTATCTCTCCAGCGCCGACTGGATGAACCGCAACATGATGCGCCGTATCGAACTGGCGTGGCCAGTGGATGATTCGGTGCTACGCCAGCAGATCGTGGATGAGTGCCTGGTGGCTTATCTGCACGACGACCGGGATGCATGGACGCTGAACGCCAACGGCAGCTACGACCGCGCCCCCCGTCCTTGCAGCGGGCTGGGTGCCCAGAATGCCTTGATGGGTCGCTATGGGCCCGCCAATGCGGCGCCGGGCGCCAGCTCGGGCAGGGGATGATGGACCTCATCCTGTGGCGGCATGCCGAAGCCGAAGACGCGGCAGAAGGTCAGGATGACCTGGCTCGCGCATTGACGGCGCGCGGCGAAAAACAGGCCGCCCGCATGGCTGCGTGGTTGGACCGCCAATTGCCTGAGGGGCTTCGCGTACTGGCCAGTCCGGCCCGACGAACCGAACAGACCGCAGCCGCCCTGGGGCGCAAATTCAAGCTGCGGTCCGAGCTGCTGCCCGGTGGCAGCGCGGATGAGCTGTTGGGTCTTGCCCAGTGGCCGCGCGCCAAGGGCGCTGTCTTGGTCGTGGGACACCAGCCTGTGCTGGGGCAGACGGTCGCGCAACTGCTCGGGCTGCCCGAGCCTGCTTGTGCCATCCGCAAGGGCGCCGTGTGGTGGCTTCGCCGGAGGGAGAGGCAGGACCAAAGCCAGACGGTACTGATGGTGGTGCAGTCGCCGGAGTTTCTTTGACTGCGATGCATGGCTTGTCCCGCAAGTGAGGTTCAGGCTAGCGCCTGCCTCGGGTTATTTGCCACGTGCCTTGGTGATGGCCTTGCGCGTCGGCGCTTGTGTAGGAGCGTCAGGTACCTCTGCCCTGGGGCGTCCGGTCTTCAGGGACGGAACGGACTGAAGGGAGGTTTTCAGCCCGGCGTCGGTCATGGCCGCAAGCACCTTGAGCCCGGCACGCAGCAATTCACTTTTCTTGACCGGTTGTCCCAGGCTGGCAAGACGCTCCTTCAGGGCTTCAATGACTGCGTACTCGTCCTTGGGGAACGTGAAGCTGTCGCGCACCAGCTTGGGCTTGCGGGGTTTGGCGTCCTTGCCGGTGGCGGCGGGCTGCACAGCTGGCTTCTTCGCGGAAGCGGGGGCTTTGGCCTTGGGGGACGATTTGCTGGCAACAGGCTGGGTAACAGGCGTCGTCTTGGGCGCGCTCTCAGGCAGCCTTGGGGCAGCGGCACGCTTCTTCACGGCAGCCTTTACTGCGGGAGTGGGTGCAGGCGCAGGTGCCGCTGCGGGCAAGGTGCTGGGTGCAATCACTGCGGTTGACTTGGTCATGTCGCTCTCCTGGAACTGTATAAACGGTATATACAGTTTATTGGATGCGCCTAGCCCAGGTCAACCGTCAGCTCCCAAGGGGTTTTTTGCCAGGCCACCACTTCTTCACGCAGCAGATGGGCTGACTGTGGGTAGGCCAAGGCCCAGCCGGGGCGTGCCTGGAGGCAAAAGCCCATGCCGTCGCGCCGCAAGGTCAGCCCCTGGGTGTCAGGCGTGCGGCGAGCATGGCACAGCGCCACCGCCACACGCAGGCAGAGCAACTGCAGCGCGAAAACAGGGTCGGTCAGGTCCGCGTCAAGCTTGCGCACCTTGCCGCGTTGCCCGAGCACCAGCACGCCCAGCCGGTGCAGTTCGGGCACCGCAAATCCCGCAGCATCGGTGTTGTCCAGGATGTAGGCGCCGTG
>LNEG01000122.1 GCA_001464865.1 Burkholderiales bacterium Ga0074133 | reverse complement strand
CGGGTGCCTGACCTGGCGTGCTCGGCATCCAGCGCGGCCGAGGTCTGCTCGGCCAGCTTCATGCCGCGCTCGATCACCTGCGCGGTGGGCTTTTTGGCCTCGCACGAGCGGCCTGCGTGGGCGGGGCCCATGAGGATCAGCGGCAAGGCAGCTGTCAGCACCGTGAGCCCGCGGCCCATGAAACTGGCGCGACCCAGGCGAGGGATGCCAAGCAAGGGCCGCCCCGCAGCGAGGGCATCGTCTCCCTTCCCGGAGCGCGCAGCGCGCAGAGAGAAGGGAGAAGCCGCGCAGCGGCTCAGAGGGATGTACTTCATCACAGACGCTCGTTGTGCAGCAGGGCGCGGCCAATCGCGTTGGGCACAAAGGCAATGGCCTCGCCCGCCACCGACAGCACCACGCCCGTGCCGATCACGCTGCAGGTCACCACGGTGCCCACGGCATAGGCCGAGCCTGCCAGGCCACGCCCGGCCACCTCCACGCTCACCTGGGCGCCGTCCGAGGCGCGCTCCAGCAGGTAGACCGTGCCCACGGCCGATGCCTCGACCGCCTTGACGGTGAGCACCGCGCCGCCCACCGACAGCGCCACCGGCACGGTGACCACCGCACCCGCGGCAGCCGAAGCCACCGAGGCCGTGCCCACCACCGAGGCCACGGGCAGCATCGACAGCGCGGCCGATGCCTCGCTCTGCGCACGGGCGGGCAGTGCCACTGCGGCGCACAGCAGGCCGGCGGCCAGCATCAGTGCGGGGATGAGGGAGCGGCGGGCTGCGCCGCTGCGGACGATGTGACTGGAATGCATGAAAAGACTCCTGATACGGGGCCAGCAAAGGCCAGCCTCGGGATGACGATGAAAGTGAACTGAAGTGAAGGGCAGGATCGGACAACGGCTTGCTTACTCGGTGCGGGCCGCGGCGGCGGCTTCGCGGCGGCCCTGCAGGCGGGCTTCGAGCAGGTCGGCCTCGTGGCGGTCACGCAGCATCTTGGCCAGCGTGAAGGCGGTGGTGATGAGGTACAGCCAGCTCACACCCAGAAAGGCCTTGTAGGTCACGTTGATGTCCATGCCCAGTAGGCCCCAGCCCGTCAGGCCCATGGCCACCGCAAAGCCGCCCCACACCACCAGCTTCCACAGGGGCGTGTCGCCAGCACCGCGGCGGGCCGCGCTGTCGTTGTCACGCACAAACTTGGCCAGCACAAACGCGGCCGAGAGGCAGAACACGTAGCCCATCACCATGAAGGCCTGCTCCAGCTGCTGGCCCGGCAGCCAGGCCAGGCCCACGGCACACAGAAACACCGCGATGCCGAACGAGATCCACACCTGGAACTGCCAGGCCCGGGTATCACGCTGAACGACGATGGGAGAGGAGGACATTTGGGTGGGGTGCCCCTGAGGGCTTTGGTTGAACACGGAACGCATCGTGCCCAGACGTAACTTGCGTGTCTGCGTTGAACCGTAACAGTGGCCGGTCACCGGCTGTCCGGTATCGCCAGACGATACTTTTTGGGTGCCCAGGTGTGGTCTGGTTCCCACGATGACCCTGCCCGACCGGCTGCGAGGCGGGTGGTGGCCCTGCGGAACCTGTGTGACACGGCCCGCCCGGCCCCCCGCAGACAATGCGCCACCCGGGCAGCGGCCCCTTGCCCACCCCACCATTCCCTGAAGGAGACCCCACATGACCAAACCCTTTGACCTTGTCGTGCACGGCGCCACCGGCTTCACGGGCCGGCTCGTGGTCGAGTACCTGCTGCGCCAGTACCCCGCGGGCAGCGGCCTGCGCTGGGCCATGGGCGGGCGCAGCGCCGAGAAGCTGGCGGCAGTGCGCGACGAAGTCGGCGCCCCGGCCGACACCCCGCTGGTGGTGACCGACACCACCCACCCCGCCAGCCTGCAGGCGCTGATGGACTGCACGCGCCTGGTGCTCACCACCGTGGGCCCCTACCAGCTGTATGGCAACGAGATGGTGGCCGCCTGCGCCGCCAGCGGTGTCGACTACGTGGACCTGTGCGGCGAACCCGCGTGGATGCGCCACATGATCGATGCACACGAAGCCGCAGCCAAGGCCAGCGGCGCGCGCATCGTGTTCTCGTGCGGGTTCGACTCCATCCCGTTCGACCTGGGCGTGTTCCTGCTGCAAAAGGAGTTCCGCCACCGCCATGCCCACCCTGCCAGCCGCGTGCGCGGCCGGGTGCGCAAGATGAAAGGCACCTTCTCGGGTGGCACCGCCGCCAGCCTGAAGGCCACCATGGCGGCCGCCGCCACCACGCCCGGCGTGCTCGACCTGCTCAAGAACCCGTTCTCGCTCACCCCCGGCTTTGAAGGCCCGCGCCAGCCATCGGGCAACAAGCCCATGGTCGATGAAGCACTGGGCGAAGGCGTGTGGGTGGCGCCGTTCGTGATGGCCGCCATCAACACCCGCAACGTGCACCGCTCCAACTTTTTGCTGCAGCACGCCTACGGCACCGACTTTGTGTACGACGAAATGCTCATCACCGGTACCGGCGAAAAGGGCGAGGCCATCGCCAACGCGGTGGCGGGCGACAAGTCGCTGGGCTCCGACACCGGCCCCAAGCCCGGCGAAGGCCCGTCGCGCGAGGAGCGCGAAAACGGTTTCTATGACGTGCTGTTTCTGGGCACAGACGAGGCAGGCAACGCGGTGCGGGTAGGCGTGAAGGGCGACCGCGACCCGGGCTACGGCTCCACCTCCAAGATGATCACCGAGGCTGCCGTGTGCCTGCTGCAGGATGCCAAAGACACGGCTGGCGGCATCTGGACGCCCGCGCCCGCCATGGGCGACGCCCTCATCGACCGGCTGCAGGCCCATGCAGGCCTGACGTTTGCCATCGAGGCGTGACGCCATGCTGCTGCGCCCCGCACGGTGCGCAGCAGCAGCCCGGGCAAAAGCCGCAGCGCCACCGCCCGGATGCGTCCGTTTTTGCCGCAAGCCCGTCCGCATCTGAGCGGCCAGCGGGCCTGCTGCCGACCACAATGCAGCCATACGCCCCTTGCTGCACATGAACACCCACCTCACCCCCCGCGATCTGTCCCTGGCCCTGTTGGTCATCGTGGTGTGGGGTCTGAACTTCGCAGTCATCAAGGTCGGCGTGGCCGACATGCCGCCCTTGCTGCTAGGCGCGCTGCGCTATCTGCTGGCGGCGTTTCCGACGCTGCTGTTCGTACGGCCGCCCAAGGTGCCGCTCAGGCTGTACCTGCTGTACGGCATGACCATGGCCGTGGCGCAGTTTGCGCTGCTGTTCACGGCCATCCACATCGGCATGCCCTCGGGGCTGGCGTCGCTGGTGCTGCAGTCGCAGTCGTTCTTCACGCTCCTGCTGGCCGTGGTGCTGCTGCGCGAGCAGTGGCAGGGCAACCAGGTGGCAGGCCTGGCGCTGGCGGGCGTCGGGCTGGTGCTGATCGGCAGCGCGCATGGCGCATCGATGCCGCTGGCGGGCTTTGCGCTCACGGTGGCCGCCGCGGCGATGTGGGGCTGCGGCAACCTCGTCACGCGTGCAGTGGGGCGGCACGGGCCGATGAACCAGTTTGCCTTCATTGTGTGGTCCAGCGTGGTGGCGCCACTGCCTTTTTTGGCGCTGTCGCTGGTGCTCGACGGCCCCGCCACCGTGTGGTCTGCCGTGCAGCACCTGTCGTTCCAATCCATGGCCGCCGTGGCCTACATCGCCTGGATCTCGACCCTGCTGGGCTTCGGGCTGTGGACGTACCTCATGTCGCGCTACCCCGTGAACCGCGTGGCCCCCTTCACCCTGCTGGTGCCCGTGGTGGGCCTGACCACCGGCTGGGTCGTGTTTGGCGAACAGCTGCGGCCCGTGCACTTTGCGGGCGCAGGGCTGCTGATGGCCGGGCTGGTGGTCAATGTGTTCGGCGGCCCGCTGTGGTCTGCCGTGATGGGGAAGCTGCGCGCCGCGCAGTGAACCGGCCCTGTAGCGCCGCTACACCGCCAGCGGCAGCTCGGTGGTGGACAGCACGTTGCGCAGCACCATGAAAGAGCGCACCTGCCGCACGCCGGGCAGGTACAGCAGCTGCTCGGCATGCAGGCGGTTGAAGCTGTCGTTGTCGCGGGTGCGCACCAGCATGAAGTAGTCGAACTCGCCGGTGACCACATGGCATTCCATGCAGCCAGACACCTTGGCGGCGGCCTTTTCGAAAGCGGCAAAGGAATCGGGCGTGGAGCGGTCCAGCACCACGCCGATCATCACCAGCATGCCCGCGCCCACAGCCTGGGGGTTGAGCAGCGCCACCACCTTGCCGATGAGGCCCAGGCGCTTGAGGCGCTCCACGCGGCGCAGGCAGGCGGGCGGGCTCAGGTGCACCTTGGCGGCCAGGGCCACGTTCGACAGGGACGCGTCGCGCTGCAGCTGGCGCAGGATGGCCTTGTCGGTACGGTCCAGGTCGGCCGATACATCAGTCTGCGGCACGCTCTTGGCACGAACTTTTGTTGCGCACATGGCTTTTTCTCAGAATCTTGGATGCATCCATTGTGCTTTGGCAACACAAACCGCTGAAATATCATCCAACTACGCAACCACTTTATGCAGGTGTTTTTCTACGATGAGGGCACTGCAAGCCACCGCTTGCTGCACCCGAAACATCGACCGGAAAACCGCCATGAACCTGCAGAAATTTGCCCGCCACCCGCTCACCTTCGGCCCCTCGCCCATCACGCCGCTGCCGCGCCTGTCGGCCCACCTGGGCGGCAAGGTGCACCTGTATGCCAAGCGCGAGGACTGCAACTCGGGCCTCGCCTTTGGCGGCAACAAGACACGCAAGCTCGAATACCTGATCCCCGAGGCGATTGCGGGCGGCTACGACACGCTGGTGTCGATTGGCGGCATCCAGTCCAACCAGACACGCCAGGTGGCCGCAGTAGCCGCCCATCTAGGCATGAAGTGCGTGCTGGTGCAGGAGAACTGGGTGAACTACTCCGACGCGGTGTACGACCGCGTGGGCAACATCGAGATGAGCCGCATCATGGGCGCCGACGTGCGGCTGGATGCGGCGGGCTTTGACATCGGCATCCGCCCCAGCTGGGAGCAGGCCATGGACGATGTGCGGAAGGCGGGCGGCAAGCCGTTTCCCATCCCGGCAGGCTGCTCCGAGCACCCGTACGGTGGCCTGGGCTTTGTGGGCTTTGCCGAGGA
>LNEG01000121.1 GCA_001464865.1 Burkholderiales bacterium Ga0074133 | reverse complement strand
CTGGGCCAGCCCATCACCGCCGAAGACGTGGTGCTGGACACGCGCTACGGCGGCCCCGAGTACGGCCTGCCGAGCGAAGGCACGCTCGAAGCCATCCGCCTGTGCGCGCGGCAGGAGGGCATGCTGACCGACCCGGTGTACGAGGGCAAATCCATGCACGGCATGATCGACATGGTGCGCAACGGCGAGTTTCCCGAAGGCTCCCGCGTGCTGTACGCGCACCTGGGAGGGGTGCCGGCGTTGAACGCCTACAGCTTTCTTTTTCGCAACGGCTGATCGGGCAGCGCCCTCCGCGCGCGAAGAGCAGGAACGCCTGGCGCGGATGGCAGGGCTGTCGCTGATCTGACGGGCTCTTGCCTGTCCAAGGCACGGCGCTCAAACAGGCGCTGCACCAGGCCAGCGGCCGCCGCGCAAGGGCCGCCCCGCCGCGCTGGCGGCGTCCCCCTGCCCGCCAAGCGCAGCGTTGCGAGAGCGGGGGGAAGGCGCGAAGCGACTCAGGGGGGAGACCTCTCCATCAGACGGTCAGGAGCTTTTCCACCCGCTCGCGCAGCAGCGCAGGCTGCACGGCCGCAGGCGCCACAGCCTCGCCCACGTTCAGGCCCACGCGGCTGTAGAAGCCCCGGCGGAACGGCCGCACCATGGCGCCGCCCTGCTCGATGCGGCTGAAGTACGAGCCCCACAGGTTGGTCAGCGCCATGGGGATCACCGGGGCCTCGATGCCCTCGGCGCGGGCGCGCTCGATGATCTTCATGATGCCGCCCTTGAACTCCTGCAGCTGTCCGTCCTTGGTGATGCCGCCTTCGGGGAAGATGGCCAGCAGGTCGCCTTCGCGCAGCACCTGCGTGGCACGCTCGAAAGCCGCTTCGTAGGTTTTGGGGTCTTCCTTGTACGGCGCGACCGGAATTGCCTTGGCAAGGCGGAACAGCCAGCCCAGCACCGGCACGCGGAAGATGCGGTGGTCCATCACGAAGTAGATGGGCCGCGGGCTGGCCGCCATCAGCAGCACGGCATCGACAAAGCTCACGTGGTTGCAGGCCAGGATGGCTGCGCCCGCCGAAGGCAGGTTCTCGTCGCCCTGCACCTTGAAGCGGTACACGAAACGCGACGACACCCAGGCCACAAACCGCAGCAGGTACTCGGGCACCAGCATGAAGATGTAGAACGCCACCACCGCGTTGGCGATGCCGGTGAACAGGAAGATCTGCGGCACGGCGAAGCCTGCCCCCAGCAGCGCGCCTGCGATGAGCGAGCTGGCGATCATGAACAGCGCGTTCAGGATGTTGTTGGCCGCGATGATGCGTGCGCGGTGCGTGGGCTGGCTGCGCATCTGGATCAGCGCATACATGGGCACGCTGTACAGGCCCGCAAACAGGCTCAGCAGCAGCAAATCGAGCATCACGCGCCAGTGCGCGCCCTGCGCCATGAAGGCGGCCAGGCCCATGATTTCGGACGGCGGCAGGCTGCGCGAGGCAAAGTACAGGTCGATGGAGAACACGCTCATGCCGATGGCCCCGAGCGGCACCAGGCCGATCTCGACATGGCGGCGCGAGAGCACCTCGCACAGCAGCGAGCCGATGCCGATGCCAATGGAAAACACCACCAGCAGTAGCGACGCCACCTGCTCGTTGCCATGCAGCACCTCCTTGGCCAGGCTGGGGAACTGGCTCAAAAACACCGCGCCAAAAAACCACATCCAGCTGATGCCCAGCAGCGAGCGGAACACGACGATGTTCTCGTGCGCGAGCTTGAGGTTGCGCCAGGTTTCGGTGAAGGGGTTCCAGTTGATGGTCAGGCCCGGGTCGGTGGCGGGCACCGACGGAATGAGCTGCGCCACCGCGCGCCCGGCCAGCGCCGCCACCACGCAGGCCACGGCCACCGTGGTGTGGCCGATGCCGGGAATGGCCACCAGCAGGCCACCCGCCACGTTGCCCAGCAGGATGGCCACAAAGGTACCCATCTCGACCATGCCGTTGCCGCCCGTGAGTTCGCGTTCGCTCAGCACCTGCGGCATGTAGGCAAACTTGACGGGGCCGAACAGCGTGGAATGCACCCCCATGAGGAAGGTGCACAGCAGCAGGATGGGCACGTTGTCGGTCATGAAGCCACCGGCCGCCACCAGCATGATGGCGATCTCCATGTTCTTCACGAACCGGATCATCTTGGTCTTGTCGTACTTGTCGGTCAGCTGCCCCGAGGTGGCCGAGAACAGCAGGAACGGCAGGATGAACAGTGCGCCAATCACCAGCCCCGCCATGGCCGGCGGCAGCCACGACACGCTGAGCTGGTAGGTCACCATCACGGTGAACGCGAACTTGAAGAGGTTGTCGTTGGCCGCGCCCGAGAACTGCGTCCAGAAGAACGGCGCGAAGCGGCGCTGGCGCAGCAGGGCGAACTGGTTGGGGTCGCCGTGGTGGCTGGGCGCAGTCCCAGTCGCCGCGGGTGGGGTGCGGGTGTCGGTCGTCATGCGTTTCTCCTCGTTTCCCTCAGGTGCCGTGGGCACCCGTGTGTGTTTTGTGGTGTTGTAAGCGCAAGGCGAGGGAGCCTCTGCACGAATCAGCGCGCCGTGTGCATCTGCGGCTCGGGCGGTCTGCCGCGCAAGCAAATACTCGCAATAGCTGGGCTATTGCTGCGGCTATTGCTACGTTGTGCGCCTTGCAGCCCATCCCGATCCGCAGCGCTCACTGACCGCTTGATCCGTGCAGAGGCTCCCTGGCGACCCCGCTGTGGGCGCCATTCTGCCCCCACACCATGGTTTGCGGCAGGCCCGGGTATGCCGGGCGCTTGCCGTGTGGCGCGGCCGCCCCCAGGGCGTGCACGGCCAGCAGCACGGGCCACGCGGCAGCCGCAGCGGCCAGGTGCTTTAGCGTGTGGCCCGACACCCACCCCGTGGCATCCAGCACCGAATGGTCAGCCGCCTCGAACAGCTTGGCCAGCGCATACAGGCCGATCACCGCGCCCAGGTGCACCGCCAGCGCACGCTGGCGCAGCGGGAACAACGCGGGCACCGCCAGCAGCGCCACCACCAGCATGCCGCCGATCTGCACCACGGCCCAGGGCATCAGGTTGCCGGTGCGCGCCCACCAGGCCACGGCCAAAGGCCCGGCCAGCAGCACGGCAGCAGCGGCCAGCGCACCCGCCCGCTGGCTCACGCGGCCCGCAGCCGCCAGCCCCAGCAGGCCGGCAAACGGCAGCACCATGCCCAGGCGGTCCCACACCAGGCCCGCATCGCCGGGGGCCCAGTGGTACACCGCCGAGCCCGCGGCGGTGGCGATGAGGCCGCCAAAGAACAGCTGCGCGCAGCCACGCGATGCCGCATCCAGCGCACCGGGGCGCACGCGGCGCAGGGCCAGCAGGCCCCACAGGCCGGCGATGGCAAAGGGCAGGTTGCTCAGCACATCCATGGCGCACGGAATCCCCCACAGCGTGCGGCCATCAGCAAAGTCGTGCTGATGCAGGCTGGCGGGCAGCACCGGGCCCAGGCAAGCCAGCGCCAGCAGGGCGAGCGCCACGCACAGCAGCGCGATTTCGGTGCGCAGCAAGGGGCCGCGGTGGAGCCCGGGCGCGGCGGTACCGGTGCGCAATGCGGCGGGTGTCCTCGAGCGGGACGGAACGGGACGGTGGGTCATGCGAGAGCTCCTGTGTCGGTGGTGACGGGTGCGGCGCAGTGTGGAAGTGCGCAGCCCGCAACACCGCAAAAAGTCGCTCAGGGGGCTACCCAAGCTCCCACCAGTATTGATAATCGATACCAAGGAGCCCCACCGACATGAGCACCACCGCCGACCTCGTCACCGCCCTGAAGAAGGAACTCAAGACCGCGCAGATGACCTACGCAGACCTGGCGCAGGCGCTGGGCATGGCGGAGTCCAGCGTCAAGCGCATGCTGGCCAAGGGCGACATGCCGCTGTCGCGCATCGACGCCATCTGCCGCGCGCTGGCGCTGGACTTTGCCGACCTGGCACGC
This sequence comes from Burkholderiales bacterium Ga0074133, assembly GCA_001464865.1. Classification (GTDB taxonomy): domain Bacteria; phylum Pseudomonadota; class Gammaproteobacteria; order Burkholderiales; family Burkholderiaceae_C; genus Acidovorax. Next base: position 3,002 of record LNEG01000121.1, on the reverse strand, counting down.
CGCGTGGCGGAAGACCAGCCCCTGCTGAAAGAGCTGACCCACGAGCAGGAAAAGGCCGTGGTGGCCGACAAGAAGCTGCTGCTGATGGCGATCTGCGTGCTGAGCCAGTGGACGCTGGAGCAGGTGACCACCAACTACCGGCTCACCGAGGCCGAGGGCATCCGCTATCTGGCGCAGCTTGACCGCATCGGCATCATCGAGCTGCGCCCGCTCAACCGCTACCGCCTGAAGCTGGCCAAGACCTTCCGGTGGCGTCCGCATGGCCCGGTGATGAACTACTTTCGCGAGCACGCGCTGCTCGACTACTTTGCAGGCGGCTTCGATGGCGCGGGCGAAGGCGTGCTGCTGGTGCACGGCAACATCAGCCGTGGCCTGGCGCCCGCCTTCATGGAACGCATGCAGCGCGTGGCCCAGGACTTTGCCCAGCAGCACCTGGCCGACCAGAAGCTGCCCGAACGCGAGCGCGAGGGCTACACCCTGCTGCTGGCCATGCGCAGCTGGGAGTTCGAGGCCTTTGCCAACATGCGCAAGTGAGCGCCTGACACGCGGCTGGAGCACCAGCGCAGGCGGGCATTGCTCGGGCGACTGCGCCGCCAAGGCAACGCCCCGCCCCGCCCCGCCCGCAAAGCTTTCACTACTAATTTGATAGCAACCCAGGCAATCAAAACCTGGACTTGAGGCCAAAAAGGCCTCAAAGGTCGCTTTCTGGTGCCGCACCGCCGTGCTTGACCGCTCAAACGGAAACCACTATTCTTTAAATGAACTTTTTAATCATTTAAAGAATAGTGATGAAAACCACCCGCCAGCAGCAAGACGCCACGCGCCGCCAGATCGTGGCCAGCGCGGTGGACCTGATGACCCGCCAGGGCTTTGACGGCACGACGATGAAGGACATCGCCCGCGCCGCCGGCATTGGCGACGCCACGATCTACAAGTATTTCCCCACCAAGGACCGCATCGTGCTGGGCTACCTCGACGAGGTGGTGCACAGCGCGCTGGCCGACACACTGAAGACGCCCGGCTTTGCCGACTACGGCCTGCAGGAAAAGCTGCAGCGTCTGACCGATGCGGTGCTGGAGCGCCTGCTCCCCGACCGCGAGTTTGCCGCGCAGGTGCGCGGGCTGGCGGGGCGCTCGCCGCTGTCGATGCTGGCCGAGCCGCTGGCCGCGCGCCAGGCGCTGCGCGAGGCGGTGGCCCGCTTTCTCGAAGCGGCCGAGGCCGCAGGCGAGATCGAGCCGTGCGACTTCAAGAACCTGGCAGGCAGCCTGTACACCGACTATCTGGTGGGCGTGGTCGGCTACTGGCTGGCCGATACATCGGATGAATTTGCCGACACCACGCAGCTGGTGGACCTGTCGCTGGGCGTGCTGGTGCAGGCGCTGCGCAGCGGGCTGGTGAACCGCGTGCTGCAACTGGGCGGCTTTGTACTGCGCAGCCAGATGGCGCGCATGGCGCAACACGGCAGCGGGCTGCTGGGCATGCTGCAGATGGCGCGCGGCGCGCTGGGCGCGGTGCCCACCGCAGGACAGCGCGGCGCAGCGCCCGCTGCTGCCCGGCCCGACTCCACCGCAAAGCCCGCCCCGGCTACACGCAAGCCGCGTACCCCCACGGCAGCTGCTCCCGATGCCAGCGCCACCAAAGCCCCCGCCCGCACTGCACGCGCCAAGAAAGCCACGCCATGAGCCACCCCGCCTCCACCACCGCCCACACCGGCGTTCTGCCCACCGCACGCGCCGTGGCGGTGCCGCCCGGCACTGCCATCCACGCTACGCTGCCCGGCTCGGATTTCCACGACGCCTACGAAGTGCCAGACCATCACCCTGACCGCTCCGCCCTCCAGGCCTGGCTGGATGTGGCCGCACAAACACCATCGTGGGTGCGGACCCTGATGCTGGTACGCAACAAGGCGGTGCGCCTGGTGGGCCTTAAGGATCTGGGCCAGCTCGACGATGGCTACCCCCCCGCGAGCGGCAGGTCGTTGCGCGATGCCGCGAGCTACGCCGTGGGCGACCGCGTAGGCATTTTCCGCATCCGCCACCTGACGGATCGCGAGGTCATCCTGGGCCAGGACGATCGCCACCTGGACGTACAGGTGTCAATCCTCAAGCGGGTGGAAGGCACGGCGGCCCCCACGCTGGTGCTGACCACCGTGGTGCACATCCACAACGCACTGGGTCATGCCTATATGGCCGTCATCACGCCGTTCCACCGCGTGATCGCGCGGACCACGGCGCAGCGCATGGCAGGCCATGGGCAACGCTGACGCACCGCGCACGGGCCGGCTGGCCCGCAGCGCCATCACCGGGCTAGCGGCGGCACGCATCGGCATGGCCGAGCTGGGCCAGCGCGTGCGGCAGCACACACCCCAGGCGCAGGCAGACCACGAAGCCGCCGTGGGTCGCATCCTGTTCGCCGCACTGGGCCAGCTGCGCGGCACGGCGCTCAAGGTGTCGCAGCTGCTAAGCATGCACCCCGATGTGCTGCCCGAAGGCGTGCGCCGCGAACTGGCGCGCGCCCAGCACCAGGCCACCCCGCTCAACCGCGCCCTGGTGGGCCGCGTGTTCCGCCAGGCATTCAGTGGCGAGCCCGAGGCGCTGTTCAGCCGTTTCGAGCCCACCGCCTTCGCCGCTGCCAGCCTGGGCCAGGTGCACCGCGCCGAGCTGGCGGGCCACGGCACCGTGGCCGTGAAGGTGCAGTACCCCGGCATCGCGGCCACCATCGGCAGCGACATGAAGCTGATGCGCACCGCGCTGGCCACGCTGGGCCACACCGGCATGCCCATGCCCGCCCCGGCCGTGGTCGACAGCGTGATGGACGGCATCGAAGCCACGCTGCTGCGCGAGGTGGACTACCTGAGCGAGGCCCAGGAGATGGAGTGGTTTGCGCAGCATGCCGCCCTGCTTGGCATCGTGATGGCGCAGCCGGTGATGTCCCACACGCGGGCGCAGGTGCTTACGCAGCAGCACCTGCCCGGGCTGCACATCGATGCCTGGCTTGCCACC
>LNEG01000120.1 GCA_001464865.1 Burkholderiales bacterium Ga0074133 | reverse complement strand
AGGCGCAGCTGGTTGCTGCTCATGCTGCCTTCGAGGCGGGGGCGCGGCTTGCCCGATGTGTAGCGCACATCGCCGTGGAGGTCGCTCTGTCCCACCTGGCCGTCGAAGCGGCTGTACTGCCACACCGCGCGCTCGGGCTCGAGGCTGCCCGTGAGCCGGCCGCGCGTGCGAAACGCGGGCGTATTGGGCAGCACCAGGCCGGTCACGTCGTACAGGTCGGCCATGCTGTTGCCGCTGAGCTGCACGTCGAAGTCCATTCCCGAGAGCGCACGCGGGTTGGCGAGGAACCCTTCAGCAGAAAGCGCGACGCTGCCAGCCTGCAGGTCGAGCTGCAGGGGATAGTCCACCACCGCGTCGCGCAGGCTGATCACCTGGCCGCCGAGGCCACTGCCCTTGATGCGTGCCTTGTCATACCGGCCTTCCAGCTCGAAACGGATGCCGTATGTCGGCGCGGAGCGAGGCGCCGTGCCTTGAAAGGCGCCGGCCGATGCTGGCGGCGCGGAAGCCGGGGCGGGTCGTGCCGTGGAAGCGGCGGCGGGACTTGCAGCGGGGCCCTGATCTTTCACGCCCGGTGTTGTCGCTGCACGGCGGTCCGCTGCGGGGTTCGCAGGCACCGTTCCCGGTTGCAGCGTTTCCACACGCGCCCGCAGTTCGAGGTCTTTCACTGCGTCGGCGTAGGCAAGACGGCCTTCGCTGATGATGAGCCGGTCCACCTCTACCGTCCAGCGGCTGCGCGGCGCGTTGGCGTCCCGCGGCTGGAGCTGCCAGTTGCCCGCGCCATCCGCGGCCCGTGCCAGCGCGATATCGGGCTGGTCCAGCACCACGGTGTGGATCGACAGGTGTCGCGCCAGCAGGGGCCACACGTCCATGCTGGCGGTCACCTTGCCGATGCGCGCCATGCTGGCGTTGTCGGCACGTTCGGCCCTGCCGTCTGGAGCGGTACCCGCAAAGGGGTGAATGAAGCCCTCGGGGTTCTGCATGACGAGGTCGCCTGCTTTCACCGTCACGCCGGGTATCCACCGGCGCCAGCCCGCTTCATGCGGCTGCGGCCAGCTCCAGCTGGCGGACAGTTCGCCCTGAATCTCGAAAGGCCGCCCCGTCGCCTCGCTGACCTTGGCATTGACCCACGGTTTTGTCTGGGCCAGTTGCGTGAGCGCCAGCGTGGCGACGACCAGCATGCCGATGAACACGGCAGCGATGACGAGCAGTACCTTGCCGAGCGAGGGTCGCCGTCGGCGGGGGCGATGGCCGTCAGCGCTGGACGTGGCGGACGCTGTGGGGTGAGGTGTTGAAACGGAGGGCTCCTGCATGCAGCCCATGCTACGGCCCGCCCGGGCATTTTTGCCGGCGTTAGGCGCGTCTGCGGCAGACTGTGGAGCTTGTCCTACAGGGGCACCCCATGCCGGGGCAGGGGGCTTCTAGAATTCGCTCGCCATGCCGCGTCCCGTCCCTGTTCCCATACCTGCTGTCCGCGATGGCGTCAGTCCGAGCTGCATTGTGCTCCCCGGGCGCGGCGCGGGCACCATGCTCGACTTTCTGGCCGAACGCCTCCCCATGGTCACGCGTGCCGAATGGCTGCAGCGCATTCTTGACGGCGATGTGGTGGACGAGCACGGCAGTGCCGTGACGGAACGGCGTGCGTTTGAACCGGGTGCGCGGCTGTTCTACTACCGCAGTCTGGTTGCCGAGCCCGAACTGCCTTTCGCCGAGCAGGTGGTCTACCGCGATGAGCACCTGGTGGTGGCAGACAAGCCACATTTCATGCCCGTGGTGCCCTCGGGCCGTTACCTGCACAGCACGCTGCTGGTGCGACTCAAGCGGCAACTCGGTCTGCCGGAGCTGTCGCCGCTGCACCGCATAGACCGCGACACGGCGGGTCTGGTGCTGCTGTCCGTTCAGCAGGCAACACGGGGCCGGTACCAGGCGTTGTTCCGGGATCGCCAGATCGTCAAGCACTACGACGCCGTGGCGCCATGGCGCGAGGACCTGGTCTTTCCACGTGAACACGCCAGCCGTGTGGAGGAAAGTACCCAGTTCTTTCGCATGCAGGAGGTAACCGGCGAGCCCAACAGCCTGACCCGCATGGAAGTGCTGGAGGTGAAGTCGCCGTGGGCGCTGTACCGGCTGGCCCCGGTGACTGGCAAGCGCCACCAGTTGCGGGTGCACATGGCAGCACTGGGGCTGCCGCTGCGCAACGATCCGTTTTACCCGGTGGTCAACGATCCGGCGGAGGGCGACTATTCGCGACCGCTGCAGTTGCTCGCGCGTTCGCTCTCGTTTCGCGACCCTTTGTCAGGGGAGCAGCGGTACTTCGAGAGCCTCCAGCGGCTTGAACTGCCGTCCCGTTGACGAGCAGGCGTGACAGGCAAAACTGAGGACAAAGGGCCGGGCAGCATGGAGCAGGCGCGTCAGCCGGTCGATGTCTGCATGCCTGCGCCCGGCCCGTGTGTGCCGATACAAAGCCCGTACGCCACTAGATGCTCGAACCACGCTGTCATTTGGACGACATGGCAAGGCTCTAATGTGATAAAAATGTTGCAAAATGCATCGAAGGCGGAAGTCGGCATCCGCTTGCCGGATCTCCGCAGTTGCCGTCGCAGAAGGACCCCCGATCATGAAAACATCGACTTCCTCGCGTTCCATTGCCTTCAAGCTTTCGTTCACTGCCGTGCTGAGCCTGCTGGTGGTGCTGCTGCTGGCCATCGGGATCGTCAGCACGCTGTTGTGGCGTGATTTCGCGCGGTTGGCGCAGCATGATGCTGCCATGCAGGCGGCGTCGCTCCGCACCCTGGTACAGACATTCGACGAAACGGCGCAAGAGCAGGCGCGGCGCGATTTCGCGTTGTTCAAGGGGGCTTTGCAGGCAAGTTCGCCTTGTCGCAAGCGCCGGGCAGCGACGGCAAGCCCGACGCAGTGCTTTCTTTTGAAGGGGCTGCGCTCAACGCCGACTTCACCGCTGTGGACCGGTTCACCAAGGACAGCCTGGGTGGTGTGGCGACGATTTTTGCCCGCACGGGGGACGACTTCATCCGCGTGACGACCTCGCTGAAAAAGCAGGACGGAGAGCGTGCCTACAAGACGCTGCTGGACCGAAAGCATCCCGCTTACCCGTTGATGGTCGAGGGCAAGACCTATGTGGGGCGCGCCAGCCTGTTCGGGCGCGAGTACATGACCGTGTACGAGCCGATCCGCGAGGGCGATCGGACCATCGGTATCCTGTTCACGGGTTCGGACATCGGTCCCATCCTTTCGAAGCTGGACAAGGTCATGGCCAGCCAGAAGCTGTTTGTCACCGGCGCCGTGTACGCCGTGAACATCTCAGCGGGCCCCGCGCGTGGCAGCCTTTACGGCCTGGCCAGTGGCGCGCAAAAGATCGATGAAGCCAGCAGCGCCGAGGGCAAGGCCTGGCTCGAGTCTGTAGCTGCCGTGGACCAGTCTGGCGAGCTCGAGACGGCATGGTCGGCGCGCAAAGGCTCCGATGGCGCCGGTGAGGCCCGTTTCCTGGCGATCGAGCGGTACAAGCCATGGAGCTGGGCCATCGTTGCCGAGGCGCCGGTGTCCGAGATGATGGCCAACGCGCGCACCATGCTGACCTGGCTCTGGCTTGGCGTGGCCGCAGCGCTGGTCATCCTCGCCGTGGTGCTGGTGCAGCTCACACAGCGGCTTGTGGGTGGCCCTGTGCGGCAGCTCGGGACTGCGCTGGGTTTGCTGGCACAGGGCGACCTGTCGCAGCGCGTCACGGTCAAATCACTGGACGAGATCGGCACGCTGGCCAAGGCGATGGAAGGTTTCCGTGTGCGTCTGGTCGAAAGCCTGGGCACGGTGCGGACCAGCGCCGACAGTGTCTCGGCCGCCAGCTCCGAGATCGCCCACGGCAACCAGGACCTGTCAGCGCGCACCGAAAGCCAGGCCAGTTCGCTGGAGGAAACTGCCGCCAGCATGGAGCAGCTGGGCGCCACCATCCGGCACAACTCCGACAGCGCAGTGCAGGCCAACCGCCTGGCGATGGAGGCCAGCGGGGTGGCTGCCCAAGGCGGCGAGGTGGTTGCCAAAGTGGTGAGCACCATGCATGGCATCAGCGGCAGCAGCAGCAAGATTGCCGACATCATCGGGGTCATCGACGGCATTGCCTTCCAGACCAACATCCTGGCGCTGAATGCTGCCGTGGAAGCCGCCCGTGCCGGTGAGCAGGGGCGCGGATTTGCCGTGGTGGCTGCCGAAGTTCGCAACCTGGCCCAGCGCACCGCCGCAGAGGCCAAGGCCATCAAGGAACTCATTGACAACAGCAGTGCCATGGTCAAGCAGGGCTCGGTGCTCGCCGACCAGGCCGGTACCACCATGCAGGAGGTGGTTCGCTCCATCGGCCGTGTGGCAGAGATGGTGTCCGAGATCAGCGCTGCCAGCAGCGAGCAGACTTCGGGCGTCGGCCAGGTGGGCGAGGCCGTGACCCAGCTCGACCAGACCACGCAACAGAACGCCGCGCTCGTCGAGGAAATGGCGGCCGCTGCCAGCAGCCTTCAATCGCAGGCCCAGCAGATGGTGGCCGCGGTGGCGCACTTCCGGTTATCGGAGGGAGACGCTCCAGGCGGTGTCGCCATGCTGCCCCACCGGAACGACGAGGGTTGACGCACCAGCGTGAGCGGTCTGGCGCCGGTTGCGGACCGCCAGCGCTGGTTGGCCGCAGGCCATCGCGGGATACAATCTGCGCTGTCCGGGAACAAGGAGCCTGCCACGGCTTTCTACCCAGGCAGCCCATTGCACTGATCCGTCACCGGGTCGGTAGTGACAGGCGGGTGTAGTTCAATGGTAGAACGGCAGCTTCCCAAGCTTCATACGAGGGTTCGATTCCCTTCACCCGCTCCAGATTCCTGTCAAAAAGGCCGGCCCCGTGAACACTGGGCCGGCCTTTTTGCTGGTGCGCAGCGTGCGTACGGTGCGAAGTGTGCGAAGGGTTCTCAGAGGGGCGCCAAGGCTTCTCCACCCGAAAATTCAAGCCAAAATAGCCTGGAGTCCTTGTTTTATAATGCTGTGTTGCTATATAAATGATAGCATTTGTGCTATCGTAGGATGTCGCCCAGGCACAGGTACTTGATCTCGACGTAGTCGTCCATGCCGTAGTGCGAGCCCTCCCGGCCCAGGCCGGACTGTTTGACGCCGCCAAAAGGCACATGTTCGGTGGCGAGGATGCCCACGTTGATGCCCACCATGCCGTACTCCAGGGCCTCGCCCACCCGGAAAATCCGGCCCACGTCGCGGCTGTAAAAGTAGCTCGCCAGCCCGAACTCGGTGTGGTTGGCCGCGTCGATGGCTTCCTGTTCGGTCTTGAAACGGAACACCGGGGCAAACGGCCCGAACGTCTCCTCACGGGCGCAGAGCATGTCGGCCGTGGCGTTGGCGATCACTGTGGGTTCGAAAAACTGGCCCGATCCCATGGTCTTCAGCCGATGGCCGCCCGCGACCACCTCGCCACCCTTGGCCAGGGCGTCGTCGATGTGGCGCTGCACTTTCTCCAGTGCCGCTTCCTCGATCAGCGGGCCCTGGTTCACACCCTCGTCAAAGCCGTTGCCCACCTTGGCAGTCTTTACCTTCGCGGCAAACTTGGCCACGAACTCGTCGTACACGCCGTCCTGCACATAAAAGCGGTTGGTGCACACGCAGGTCTGGCCCGCGTTGCGGTACTTGCTGGCGAACGCGCCCTCCACGGCGCTGTCCACGTCCGCATCGTCAAACACGATGAAGGGCGCGTTGCCGCCCAGCTCCAGCGACATCTTCTTCACCGTGGGGGCAGATTGAGCCATCAGGATGCGGCCCACCTCGGTGCTGCCGGTAAAACTGATGTGGCGCACGACGTCGCTTGCACACAGCACCTTGCCGATGGCGACAGAGTTGGCGCTGTCGGCACTCAGGATGTTGAGCACGCCCGCCGGGATGCCCGCGCGGATGGCCAGCTCGGCCGCGGCCAGGGCCGTGAGCGGCGTCAGTTCGGCCGGTTTGATGACCACGGGGCAGCCCGCCGCCAGCGCAGGCGCGACCTTGCGGGTGATCATGGCCAGCGGAAAGTTCCACGGCGTGATGGCCGCGCACACGCCAATGGGTTGCTTGAGCACCAGCAGACGCCGGTTGTTGTCGAACTGTGGCAGGGTCTCGCCGTTCACCCGCTTGGCTTCTTCTGCAAACCATTCTACAAAGCTCGCGCCGTAGGCCACTTCGCCCTTGGCTTCGGCAAGGGGCTTGCCTTGCTCGGCCGTCATGATGCGGGCGATGTCGTCCTGGTGGGCCATCAGCAGGTCAAACCACTTGCGAAGGATGGCGCTGCGCTCCTTGGCTGTGCGGGTCTTCCACGGACCCCAGGCCGCATTGGCCGCAGCAATGGCGGCTTCTGCGTCCGCCGGGCCCAGGTTGGCCACGTCGGCCAGCTTGTGCCCGGTAGCCGGGTCATGCACGTCAAAGCGGCTGCTGCCGGGCAGCCACTGGCCATTGACGAGCGCGTTGGTCTTGAGCAGGGTGGGGTCGTTGAGCAGTGCAAGGGGCGATGAATGCATGGCCGTGGGTTTCAGCTGTTTGACGGGTGGGAGAGCAGGGCGGAGCAGGGGGAAGGCAGGAGCGAGGCGGGTGGGTGCGGGTGCACGCCGGTGACTTCAACAGCGCCTGCGGCCGAAAGAATAGCGCCTTGGCGCGCTGGCGCAGTGTGCCGGTAGCGACATGCCCACAAACCTATAATTGCCGGTTGGCCCACGCGTGCCGACCCTGTGCGGCATCGCCCCGTGCACAACCAACGTACACACCATGAGCAACCCCACTTTTTCCGTCGCCGACATCCGCAAGTCATTCCTGGACTTCTTCGTCTCCAAGGGCCACACCGTGGTGGCGTCCAGCCCCCTGGTGCCCGGCAACGACCCGACGCTGATGTTCACCAACTCGGGCATGGTGCAGTTCAAGGACGTGTTCCTGGGCACCGACAAGCGCTCGTACAACCGCGCCGTGTCGGTACAGGCCTGCCTGCGTGCCGGTGGCAAGCACAACGACCTGGAAAACGTGGGCTACACCGCACGCCACCACACGTTCTTCGAGATGCTGGGTAACTGGTCGTTTGGCGACTACTTCAAGCGCGAATCGCTGCACTGGGCCTGGGAGCTGCTCACCACCGTGTACAAGCTGCCCCCCGAGCGCCTGCTGGCCACCGTGTACCAGGAAGACGACGAGGCCTACGACATCTGGACCAAGGAAATCGGCCTGCCGCCCGAGCGCGTGATCCGCATCGGCGACAACAAGGGCGGCCGCTACAAGTCCGATAACTTCTGGATGATGGCCGACACCGGCCCCTGCGGCCCCTGCAGCGAAATCTTCTACGACCACGGCCCGCACATTGCCGGCGGCCCTCCCGGCAGCCCCGATGAAGACGGCGACCGCTTCATCGAGATCTGGAACAACGTGTTCATGCAGTTCAACATGGACGAGACTGCGCCGTGCGTGGACACCGGCATGGGCCTGGAGCGCCTGGCGGCCATCCTGCAGCACGTGCACAGCAACTACGAAATCGACATCTTCGACCAGCTCATCAAGGCCGCCGGCCGCGAGACCGGCGTGACCGACTTGGACCACAAGAGCCTGCGCGTGATTGCCGACCACATCCGCGCCACCGCGTTCCTGGTGAGCGATGGCGTGATCCCCAGCAACGAAGGCCGCGGCTATGTGCAGCGCCGCATCGTGCGCCGGGCCATCCGCCACGGCTACAAGCTGGGCAAGAAGACGCCGTTCTTCCACAAGTTGGTGGCCGACCTGGTGCGCCTGATGGGCGATGCCTACCCGTCGATCCGCGAGCAGGAAAAGCGCATCACCGATGTGCTCAAGGCCGAGGAGGAGCGCTTCTTCGAGACCCTGGCCAACGGCATGGAAATCCTGGACGCCGCCCTGGACGGCGGCGCCAAGGTGCTGCCCGGCGATGTGGCCTTCAAGCTGCACGACACCTACGGCTTCCCGCTCGACCTGACCAACGACGTGTGCCGCGAGCGCGAAGTGGAAGTGGACGAAGCCGGCTTCAAGACCGCCATGGAAAAGCAAAAGGCCCAGGCCCGCGCGGCCGGCAAGTTCAAGATGGACAAGGCGCTGGAGTACACCGGCGCGTCCAACCAATTCACGGGCTACGAGAACCTTGCAGAGACTGCAAAAATCGTAGCCATCTATGTAGACGGGACAAGCGCTGCAGCCCTCAAGAGTGGCCAACACGGCGTGGTGGTGCTCGACAGCACCCCGTTTTATGCCGAAAGCGGTGGACAGGTGGGCGACGAGGGTGTGATCACCAGCGGCTCGGCCCGCTTTGCGGTGGACGACACCCTGAAGATTAAGGCCGATGTGTTTGGCCACCACGGCACGCTTGAAGAGGGCACGCTGAACGTGGGCGACACGGTGCAGGCCCAGGTGAACACGGCGGTGCGCGCGGCCACCGTGCGCAACCACTCGGTCACGCACATCATGCACAAGGCCCTGCGCGAAGTGCTGGGCAGCCACGTGCAGCAAAAGGGCAGCCTGGTCAACGCAGACCGCACCCGCTTTGACTTCACGCACAACGCAGCCGTGACGGCAGTCGAGATCCGCGAGATCGAGCGCCGTGTCAATGCAGAAATCCTGGATAACCACCCCACGCAGGCCCGCGTGATGGACATCGAGTCGGCCCAGAAGACCGGCGCCGTGATGCTGTTCGGCGAGAAGTACGGCGACACCGTGCGCGTGCTGGACATCGGCACCAGCCGCGAACTGTGTGGCGGCACGCACGTGCAGCGCACGGGCGATATCGGCATGTTCAAGGTGGTGAGCGAAGGCGGCGTGGCCGCAGGCGTGCGCCGCATCGAAGCCGTGACGGGCGCCAATGCGCTGGCCTACCTGCAGCAGCTGGAAGACACCGTGAACCAGGCCGCCAGTACGCTCAAGGCCCCGGTGACCGAGCTCAATGGCCGCATCGCACAGGCACTGGACAACGCACGCGCGCTCGAAAAGGAAGTGGCAGCGCTCAAGGGCAAGCTGGCGTCGAACCAGGGCGACGAGCTGCTGACGCAAGCCGTGGAAGTGGGCGGCATCCAGGTGCTGGCCGCTGCACTGCCGGGCGCAGATGCCAAGACGCTGCGCGACACCATGGACAAGCTCAAGGACAAGCTCAAGACCGCCGTGATCGTGCTGGCGGCCGTGGATGGCAGCAAGGTGCAGCTGGCCGCGGGCGTTACCACTGACAGCGTGGGCCGCGTCAAGGCGGGCGAGCTGGTGAACTTTGTTGCCCAGCAGGTGGGCGGCAAGGGCGGCGGCAAGCCGGACATGGCCATGGCTGGCGGTACCGATGCGTCCAAGCTTCCTGCCGCCCTGGCATCGGTGCTGCCCTGGGTGACTGCACAGCTGTAATGGCGTGAACCCGTTCTAACGGGTCCGCGAAGTTCGGCCCTGCCACGGGCCGGGCGTCCCGGTCCATGCAGGCCCTCTCGCAGGGTATTGCTCGCCGCAATCGGTGTCCGGTGATGTACTGGATGTACGCAGGTACAGGGTGGTGAAGGCGCTCCCCGGAGCGCCGCACGGACTCAGAACAGTTCGACGCTGTCGTTGCTGACCACTTTGGTCGACAGCAGCCCATCCGCGACCAGCTCGTCGTAATGGCATACCTGGTTACGCCCGTGCTCCTTGGCGTAATACAGCGCCTGGTCGGCCTGGCCCAGGATCTCGACAGGGGATCCCCGTGTGGTGCTCACAAATCCCATGCTCACCGTCACTTGGCCCACCTGCGGGAAGTGGTATTCCTGCACTGCCCCGCGGAAGCGGTTGAACACCTTGTGGGCTGTGCTCAGCGTCGTCGATCGCAGGAGAACCACGAATTCTTCCCCTCCAAACCGGAAGATTCGGTCGTGGCTGCGGAATGAGCTGCGCAGGATGTTTGCGATCAGGATCAGCACCTCGTCCCCATAGAGATGGCCGAACCGGTCGTTCACCTGCTTGAAATGGTCGATATCCACCACAGCCAGCCATTGCTGAACGGGTTCGTTTCCTGAGGCCGCTTCGTCGGCTGCCAGCGGCTCCGCGATGGCGCCGGCCCGGCTGGTCAGGCCCTGCAGCGTGTGGCGCGAAAACTGTTCGTCGAACGTCTTGCGATTGAACAATCCCGTGAGAGCATCCCGCTCGCTGTAATCCAGCAGGCTCTGGTAGTTCTGGTAGACCTGAAAAACGCCCTTGAGCACATCGAGCTTGTGTGCAGAAAACGGGCGCGATTGGGTAATCTCCAGGCAGGTGTGGACCTTTTCATGCATCCACACGGGCAGCCAGAGCACATGGCGTCCCTTGCCGGCCGAGGCCAGCGCACTGTCGCCCTGGGCATCAATGCATTCGCGCAAGGCAGGGTAGCAATCCAGCGATTCGCGGCGGGGGTCGGCGGCGGCCTCGGAATCGGTGGAGACCAGTTCGCCGTTTTCCACCCAGGTGCGGGGGCGTACCAGCGGGTTGCCGCCGTCCGAGAACAGCTCCAGCGCCCGTACTTCAATGATGCCGCTGAGTTTTTGCAGCGTCGAAAGCACGGACACCTCCAGCCGGAGGTGGTCACGGTGGCCGGTCATCTCGACCAGGTTCTGCAGAATGGGCTTCATGGATGTCGGGCAGGAGGGGCAGGAGGGGCTGGAGGGCGCAGGTGATTCAGCTGTTGCGCACGAATACGAGGTCCCACACTCCATGGCCCAGGCGAAGGCCACGGTTTTCAAACTTGGTGAGCGGCCGGTATGCGGGCTGGGGCGCAAAGCCTTGAGCGGTGTTGACCAGCAACGGTTCGGCGCTCAGTACCTCCAGCATCTGCTGGGCGTAGGGTTCCCAGTCGGTGGCGCAATGGATGTAGCCGCCCGGCTTGAGCCGCGCAGCCAACTTGGCCACCAGGGGTGGCTGAATCAGCCGGCGCTTGTTGTGCTTGGTCTTGTGCCAGGGGTCGGGAAAGAAAATGTGGATACCGTCCAGGCTGTCCGGGGGCAGCATGTGGTCCACCACCTCGACGGCATCGTGCTGCAGGATGCGGATGTTCTCGAGGCCCTGCTCGCCAATGCGCTTGAGCAGCGCTCCCACACCTGGCTCATGGACCTCGCAGCACACAAAGTTTTCGCCAGGCCGCACGCCCGCAATGTGGGCTGTCGCCTCACCCATGCCAAATCCGATTTCCAGGATCAGAGGAGCCGTGCGCCCAAACGCAGCGGCAGCGTCCAGCGGCGCCTGCTGGTAGGGCAGCACAAAGCGGGGCCCCAGGTCTTCGAAGGCCTTGGCCTGACCGGTCGTGGTGCGTCCGGCGCGGCGCACGAAACTCTTGATGGTCTTGGGGTGGGTTACACCGGCGGGAGCGCCGCCCGGTGCGCGGGTTGCAAGGGCTGGCGGGGCGCCTTCAGGCGCAGGAGAAGGAGTCAATTCATTCACGGTGTGTGATTGTAGGTTCGTCCCCAGGCGTTGACCCAGTGCGCCAGGGCATCGGGCACAGAAACTTCGCACCCGGTTTCGAGGGCCGGCAGGCCAAGCGCCTGCGCAGCGTCTGCCAGCGCGCGCACGGGTGAGCCCAGGTCCAGCGCCTTCGCGCCGTTTTGCTTGGAGAGCTTCTCGCCGTTGGGCCCGCGCACCAGCGGCGCGTGCAGGTAGCGCGGTGCTGGCAGCCCGAGTGCCTGCTGCAGCAGGATCTGCCGTGCGGTGTTGTCCGCGAGGTCCTCTCCCCGCACCACGTCCGTGATGCCCTGCTCGCCATCGTCGACCACCACGGCCAGCTGGTAGGCCCACAACTGGTCGGCACGGCGCAGCACAAAGTCCCCCACGGCCGAGGCGACGTTCTGCGCCTGCCAGCCAAGGCGCCGGTCATGCCACCACACGTCGTGGCCCACGACGTCCGGCTGCGATCCGCCTGGCACCGCCTCTGTTCTGGGCGCGTACCCGGGCGCGGCGCCCGTGGCCGGCACGGCAAAACGCCACGAGCGCGCCGTCCGGCCAGCCAGACCGTCGCGGCAGATACCGGGGTAAGGCAGGGCCGCATGCCGTTCCCGGGGCTGGCCACGCGCAGCATGGGCATCCTCGATGTCCTTGCGCGAGCATCCACACGGGTAGGCGCGCCCCGGCCGGACCAGCCTGTCCAATGCGCTTTGATACAAAAGGCCGCGGTCAGACTGTCTGACGGGGGGGGCGTCCGGCCGCAGGCCGCAAGCCGCCAGTTGCGCCAGGATGGTCTCGGCGGCTTCGGGGCTGCAGCGGGGGGTGTCCACGTCCTCGATACGTACCAGCCAGCGGCCGCCCCGGCCCTGGTGGGCGGTGCGGGCGTCAAGCCAGCTTGCCAGCGCGGCCACCAGCGATCCGGCGTGAAGGGGGCCGGTAGGCGATGGGGCAAAGCGGCCGGTGTAGCGTGCGCCGGGGGCTGGTCGGGGCGGAGTGCCCAGCGCTGCAGATGGTGAAGGGCCGGGTGCCGCCGTGGGTGCCTCAGCACGCGCCTGCGTGCCCTGGGCTGTCATGCCACGGCAAGTGCCAGTTCAAGGCCTGACACAAACGCATCCTCCACGCGGTGGCCCGTGCACCAGTCGCCGCAGGCGCCGATGCCTGCACTGGCATCCCAGAGGTGGGTACGGCCCAGCGGGTGGGTGGTTTGGGCATAGCGCCAGCGGCGTGTCTGCACATACGAAGGCTCGGCACGGATGCCGGTAACTTCGGCAAAGGCCTTGATCAGCTTGGCCTGCACGCGCGCCTCGTCGTCTTCCAGGTGCTCTGCAGACCATGCCGGGCTCGCTTGCACGGTCCAGCGTTCGACCATGTTGCGTCCGGGTTTGGAGGACTCGCGGGCGAGCCAGGCAATGCGGTGGTGCGTGCTGCGGGCTGCGTTCCACTGTGGGCCGAGCGTGGTCAGGCCCGGCCGCACCGCTTGCGGGTAAGCCAGCATCAGGGTCCAGCAGGGAGCGATGGCCACGGTCGACAGGGCGTCGGTCAGGGGGCTGTCGATGGACGAGCTGGCCAACAGGGCCTGGGCCGGCACGGCGGGCACGGCCAGCAGCACGGCATCGAAACCGGCATAGACGCGCTGCGATCCGTCGGGGCCGGCCGTGCGCAACTGCCATCCGCCGGGGTGGACAGCATCGCGCTCGATGCGCGCCACGCGCGTGTGCACGGCCAGGTCGCCCGACCTGCGCAGTGGCTCTGCCCAGGTCGATGCCAGCGACTGCATGCCCGGGCTGGCCACCCAGTGCGCTTCACCCCTTGCCAGGCCTTCGGCAGCCACGCGTCCTGTGGCGTCCAGGACACGCACAGAATTGGCGCTCCAGCGCTTGCACACGCCTGGCACCGTGTCTATGGCACGGGCAAAACGAGGGTCGCGCACGGTGAAGTACTGCGCGCCCGCGTCGAAATTGCCAAACGGGCTTTCGACCGTGGCGGTGCGCCCGCCCACTTCGTCAGTCTTTTCAAACACTGTCACCCGGTGGCCGGCCTGCACCAGCGTGCGGGCGCAGGCAATGCCCGCCATGCCCGCGCCAATAACGGCGAAGTGCTTGCGTGGCTTGCCCGACCAGGTGGCCGGCACGGAAGAGGGCGCGGGTTGCGCGGTGCCCGAAGGCTGGGCGGCCTTGGTGTTGCGTCGGCGGCGTTCGGCGGGGCGGGTGTCAGGTGTGCTCATGAGTGGCCTTTGTGTGACGGACAGCGAAGAAACTGCGAAGAGCGTGCAACACCAATCACTCTACACGCGCGCGGGACCTGCTGCCGCGTACAAAAGGTCAGAAATGATGGTGGTTTTCCAGCAGAGCGCGGCGCGTGGCAGGGCTTTGCAGTTGGGTCAGCCACCACTGCAGGGCCCGTCCGGGCGCTGTGAACCCTGGTCCACCCCACGCGTAATGCACCCGCACATTGCGCTCGGGTCGTGCCACGCGGCGCGCTACCAGGCGGCCTGCCTCCAGATAGGGCCGCAACATGGGTTCGGGCAGAAAGCCGCCGCCCAGTCCGCGCAGCTGTACCTGTAATTTGGCTTGCATGGTGTCCACGGTCAGCACGTCCTGCCCGCCCAGCAGTCCCATGGTTGCCCCGCCGCGGGTAGCCGAATCAGCCACAGCCACCGCGCGGTGCTGGCGCAACGTGGCATCGGTGATGGGTTCGGGCATGTCCGCCAGCGGATGGTGGGGCGCGACGGCATAGATGAACAGCACTTCGCCAAGAAGCTCCTGCTGCAGCCCGGCCACCTGCGAACCTGCGATCGACACGCCAATCGCCAGATCGGCGCGACCGGATGTCAGGGACTCCAGCGTGCCGGTCATGATGCCGTCGCGAAGTTTCAGACGCGTTGGCGGCGCCATGGCATAGAAGGCGTCCACGAGTTCGAGCATGGTTTGTGGAGAGATGAGGCCGTCCACCGACAGCGTCAGCTGGGGTTCCCAACCCGTGGCCACCCGTCGCACGCGATGGGCTACTGCGTCGATGTCGTGCAGCAGCCGTGCACCCTCTCGTAGCAGCTCGCTGCCGGCCTCCGTGGGCCGCGCCTGGCGCGCACTCCGGTCAAACAGCAGTACATCAAGGGCATCCTCGATCTGGCGAACGCGGTAGGTGAGGGCGCTGGGCACCAGCCCCAGTTCGCGCGCGGCGGCAGCAAAACTCCCTTCCTTGGCAATCACCTGTAGCATGGCCAAGGCATCTGGCGTCAGAACATCGCGGGCGTTTTGCATGGTGGTGGTAGTTTATTTCAGTAAATTTGAATTGATACGACGATTTGCCTGCGGTGTGCCACCCATGCTGCTGCGTACATTGGAGGCTCGAAAGGAATACCGCCATGCTGACAATCCGCAAATCACACGACCGGGGCTATGCCGACCATGGCTGGCTGCAGTCGTTCCATAGCTTCTCGTTTGCCGGCTACTACGACCCGGCGCACATGGGCTTTGGCAACCTGCGCGTCATCAACGAGGACCGCATCGCGCCGGGCACCGGCTTCGGCACGCACGGGCACCGCGATATGGAGATCATCAGCTACGTGCTGTCGGGCGAACTGGCCCACCGGGACAGCATCGGCAACGTCAAGGCGATACCGCCTGGCGACGTCCAACGCATGAGCGCGGGTACCGGGGTGATGCACAGTGAGTTCAACCACGCCGAGGGCCAGACCACGCACTTCCTGCAGATCTGGATCGAACCCAATGTGCGCGGCATTGCCCCTGGATACGAGCAAAGAACCTTTACCGATGCTGAAAAACGCGGTGCGCTGCGACTGGTGGCGTCGCCAGACGGCGCAGGTGGCTCCGTAGGGATCCATGCCGACGCTTCGCTCTACGCAGGGCTGTTCAATGGCAGCGAGGCAGCCTCGATGTCATTGCCGCCCGGCCGCAAGACCTACGTGCATGTGGTGCGCGGTGCATTGGCGGTCAATGGCAAGGCGCTGTCGGTTGGCGACGCGGCTCTGCTGGTGGATGAGCCGACGCTGTCGCTGGCAGATGGCAAGGATGCAGAGGTGCTGGTATTTGACCTCGCAGCCTGAATCCAGACGCATGTCCGGCCGGGCTCTTTTGGCCTGAGGGCACGCGCAAGGTGTTTTGGCATGGTTTTGCGGATGAAGCAGCGCGTGCTCATCTGCTGGTGGAACCCGTCCGCATGCCGGCCAAGGGTCGTCAGGTGGGTTCTGTTGTTGTCGATGTGATCGTCGATGTTGTCTGATCAGGAGATTTCCATGAAAAAAATTGCAGTCGTATTTCATTCCGGCTACGGCCACACCCAGCGTCTGGCGCAGGCTGTCGCCGAAGGCGCCAATGCCGAACTCGTGGTCATTGATGCCGACGGCAACCTTCCCGAAGGCGGTTGGGAGACTTTGGCTGCTGCCAGCGCCATCATCTTTGGTACGCCGACTTACATGGCCGGGCCCAGCTGGCAGTTCAAGAAGTTTGCCGACGCGTCGAGCAAGCCCTGGTTCAGCCAGGCCTGGAAGGACAAGCTCTTTGCGGGCTTTACCAATAGCGCCAGCAATAACGGCGACAAGCAGGTCACGCTGGACTACCTGTTTCACCTCGCCATGCAGCACGGCGGGCTGTGGGTGGGCTCGGGAATGATGCCGGCGAACTCCAAGGCCGCCACGCGCAACGACGTGAACTGGCTTGGTGCGTTCAGCGGCGCCATGGCGCAATCGCCATCTGATGCGTCGGCTGCCGAGATGTTCCCGGGCGACCTGGAGACCGGGCGTCAGTTTGGACAGCGCGTGGCGGATGTGGCCAGCCGTCTACACCGCTGATCCGGCGATATGGCGGCCTGACAAGGCCCGAGCGGGGGAATGGCTCCGTGGCGGTTGCAATGCGGCGGAGCACCGCCGCGTGCATGCCCCAGGCGCCTTTCGGATCGTGTCCGCGATCTCCATCCCCATCCTCAGGCCTTGATCGTGCCACACCCCTTTTGGAGCAGGGGCAGCAGCTCTGATTCGGGTACGGGACGGCTGAAGTGGTAGCCCTGCCCTTGGTCGCATCCCAGGTCCTGAAGAATCTGCACATGGCGAGCCTCCTCCACGCCTTCGGCCACGATGGCAAACCCCAGGCTCTGGCCCATGCGTACCACCGCCGAAACAATGGTCACGTCCTGCGTGCTGCGATGCAGGTCACGGATGAATGCCTGATCGATCTTGAGCGTGTCCACCGGCAAATTTTTCAGGTACGAAAGCGAGGAGTACCCGGTGCCGAAATCGTCGATCGCGATGCTGTAGCCCAGTTCCTTGATGGCGATGAACTTGCCCGTCACGTCCTCCAGGCCACTGATCAGCGCGCTTTCGGTCACTTCGAGCTGGACCAGCCGTGGAATGTCGCGGTCCTCGGCGGCGATGGCGCGCAGCGTCTGCAGAAGGCGAGGGCTGCGGAACTGCGCCGCGGCTACGTTCACCGCTACGGGTACTTCGGTTCCAAGGATGTCGCGCCAGCGGCGGGCAGCGGCGATGGCCTCGCGCAGTACCCAGTCGCCAATGTCAATGATGAGACCGCTTTCCTCGGCTATGGGGATGAAGCTGGCGGGCGGGATGCGGCCCAGCTGCCGGCTTTCCCAGCGCAACAGGGCTTCCGCTCCGACCACCCGGCCCGTCGCCAGCTCCACCTTGGGCTGGAAGGCCAGCCAGAACTCGCCCTGGGCCAGCGCGGTGCGCAGGCCATTTTCAACGCTCAGCCGACGCGACGACTCCTGGAGCTGCCGGTCATCAAAAACACAGTATGTGTTGCGCCCCAGCTTCTTGGCGGCATACATGCCCATGTCCGCGCGGCTCACCAGTTCAGCCGGGGTGCTGCCATGGTCGGGGAAGAGGCTGATGCCCACCGAGGGCGTAACGTGCAGTTGATAGCCTTCCAGCGCGAACGGCCGACGTATCTGGTTCATGAGCTCCTGCGCAAGCTCGATGGCCTGCTCATCACCACCCAGCTGAGGTAGCACCACCAGAAATTCATCACCACCATGGCGCGTGACCCAGGCAGGGGGCATCACCGTCGCCTGGAGGCGCAGCGCCAACTGGCGCAGCAACAGGTCGCCCACCTGGTGGCCCAGTGTGTCATTGATGTCCTTGAAATTGTCCAGATCGATGAACAGCAGGGCCAGTCGGCCTTGGGTATCCCGCGAGCGCCCCAGATCCTGCGGCAGGTCGCGTGCCAGCTTGGACCGATTGCCAAGGCCGGTGAGGGGATCGTGAAAGGCCTGGAACACGATCTTCCGTTCTCTGTCGATTTCTTCGGAGATGTCGCGCAATACCAGCAACAGTTCGACGTCTCCCGGGTTGTGCAAGGGCACGGCGTTGAGTTCTGCCACAAACGCTCGCGCATGTGCCGGTGCAATGCGAAGCTCACCGCGGACCCGCTGGGGCATACCGGTCTGTCGGGCTTTAGCCAGCCATTCGCTGCGCATTTCGCCGCTGGTTTCGTCCAGCAGCCGGAACAGGTTTTGCCAGGGCTGCCTGTGCAGGTCCTGCTCGGCCATACCCATCAGGCGCGCAGCCGCATCGTTGGCATAGACGACCTCACCCGCTCCATTGAGAGCCAGCACGCCATCGCTGAGCGCGCCCAGCGTGGCCTCTATTTCCTTTACGCGCGCCAGCAGTGCCTGCTCGGCCCGAAGGCGCAGTTGGGCTTCGGTGGCGCGTTCGGTGTGGAACCGGTTGAGTGCATCCACCAGGGCGTCCAGTTCGTCTGGCTGCCCACCAGTGGCCCGGCGCTGCAGGCGGATACGGTCCTGGTTGTCCAGCGGATTCAGGCCGCCGACGGCGCGTGCAAGGGCCGACAGGTGGCGCATGATGAGCCAGCGCACGATGACCACGAGGATGGCGGCAATGCTGGCGATCTGCAGGAGCTGGGCTATGGCAATGCGCCACGCGGTTTCGGCCTGCTGGGCGCGCAGTGCAGCGTAAGACTCGTACACCCGGATTTCGCCCAGCTGAGTGCGTCCGGGCGTTGTGCTTCCAGGGTCTGCAATCGGGCTGGTCCAGGTGGTATCGACCGGGGGAAGCTCACCGGGGCGCGAGACAGACATCACCGTACGTTCGCCGTCCAGGACGTCAGCGCGCACGATGACTCCTTCACCCACCATGCCAGTGAGCAGCGCGTGCAGACTGCTATTGTTGAAGTTCCAGAGGCTGTCGCTCAGTGCAGGCAGGTTCTGCTGCACGCTGCTCTGGGCCTGCTCATGGGCCCGTTTCAGCAACAAGGCCCTCTCTTGCGAGACGGCCACCACAGTGATCGCCGCGAATGCCATCGAACTGGCCACAACCACCCATGCCAGGGTTTTGGCGGTCAGCGAGGAGGGCTTTAGGGAAGGCATGGGCCGTGGTGGTGTACCTGCGCCATGACTGCACGGCCGCCGGGTGGTCGGGAGGCCAGCAATAAGCTTGCCAGCGAATGGAGTCATTATGTCGGCGCATGCACATTGACACAACGCACACAGATCGCTACTTTGATTCCTTCTGTGGTCAGAAAGGGGAGCACGCCATGCGACGCCGTCTTTACATCCTGTGGTGGGCGCTGCTGGTGTGCGCATGGGGGGGCAGTGCACAAGCTGAAACACTGCGCATTGCCACGGGCGAGTTACCGCCTTACGCCAGCTCGGCGCGGTCCGACCAGGGGATTTCCCTGCACATCGTCCGCCAGGCGTTTGCGAAGATGGGGGTGCAGGTGGAGTACGTGTTCTTGCCGTGGACGCGCGCCCTGGTGGAAACTCGTGACGGCAAGTGGGACGCCACCGCCGCGTGGGGCCGTAACGCTGAGCGCGACAAGGGCTTCCTGGTCAGCGACAACGTGCTGACCGAGCAGTGGCAGATCCTCTACCGCAATGACCGGGTCTTCCACTGGAGCAGCCTCCAGGACCTGGCAGGTCTGCGCATAGGCGTTGTGGCCGACTACACCTACACACTTGCGTTCTGGCGGATGGTCAGGGACGGCGCCCTGCGCGCAGACGTGGCACCTGACGATGTGAGCAACCTGAACAAGCTCCTGGCGGGTCGTGTTGACGTGGTGCCGCTGGATCGCAACGTGGCCTGCGACCTGCTGGGTGCCAAGTTCACAGGGGAACAGGCACGCCGCGTGAGGGCGCATCCCAAACTGTTTGTACCCGACTTCACCACCCACCTGATGATGAGCGAGAAGCTGCCTGCCAGCGCCAGGCGCATGGAAGTTTTCAACCAGGGGCTGAAGGCACTGCGCCAGTCGGGGGAATACAGCAAGATCCTTCAACAACAGCCCTGTGCCGCTGATCTGGCACAGGCGCTCAAGGGTGGCTGAAATACAGGTGAAAGCTGCTTGTACCGCTTGATTGATAAGGCTCGGCCGCTATCGAATTCAGATCTTTTCGTCGCCTGCCGCGTGCAGGTCGGCGGTCAGCACCGCGCGGTCGTCAAACACGAAGCAGCCGCCCTGGTAGTGCGCGCCGTCGGTCAGTTCGAAATACTTGAGGATGCCGCCATCCAGCTGGTAGACGTGCGGCAAACCTTCCTCGCGCATCAGGATGGCTGCCTTCTCGCAGCGGATACCGCCCGTGCAAAAGCTCACCACCGTCTTGTCCTGCAGCTCGGCCTTGTGTGCGCGCAGTGCGGGCGGAAACTCGGTGAACTTGTCAATGCGCCAGTCGATCGCGCCTTCGAATGTGCCTGCGTCCACCTCAAACGCGTTGCGCGTGTCGAGCGTGACGACTTCGCGGCCTTCATCGTCGTGGCCTGCTTCCAGCCAGCGCCGTAGCGTCACAGGGTCTACCGATGGCGCACGGCCCTGCGCCGGCTGGATGGCGGGATGGTCCATGCGGATGATCTCGCGCTTGACCTTCACGAGCATCTTGCGAAATGGCACGGTGGCCGACCAGCTTTCCTTGGGGTCCAGGTCGGCAAACCGCTCGTCTTCCCTGAGCGCCGCGACAAAGCCCCGCACCGCCGGCGCCTTGCCGGCCAGAAAGAAATTGATGCCCTCAGCCGCCAGCAGCACCGTGCCCTTGAGGTCCGCTGCTACCGCGCGTGCGCGCAGAACGTCTCGCAGTTCGGGGGCATCCGGCAACTGCACGAACTTGTAGCAGGAGATGTTGAGGACGGGCAGGTCGGCAGAGGTCACGGTGAATCTGGCAGTTGTGGGGCTGGAACCGGCGGGCTGTGCGGCTGCGACTATAAGACCGGCAGCCCTGAGCGGGTAGCCCGATGAAGCAGATACGCAAGAGGAGTGGCTCATACGGACGTACCGCCCGGATCCGCGCCATGCCCGTTGCCGCAGGCACTGGTGAGGGTGGGGGCAGACTGCGGCAGCCGCGCCTGTCAGGTGACCGGCGTGAGCAGCGTGGTCTCGATCTTGTTGGCCAGCTGGGCCATGGCCAGGGCTGCCGGGCAGCCGGGCGTCTGAAGCAGCAGCAACTGGCGGCGCATCACGGCGTCGCGCACTGAAGGGTCGGCAGGAATGTCGCCCATGTGGATCAGCCGCACAGGACGTCCCGACTCGGTGGTCACAAAGCGGTCGAGCACCTGCTGCAACTGGCTGGTGATGGCCCGGCCATCGCCTGGGCGGGCAGCCTGGTTGATGACCATGCGCACATGCTGGCGCTTTTGCTGCATCGACAGCACCTTGATGGCTGCGTACGCGTCGGTGAGCGAGGTGGGCTCGGGCGTGGCCACGATGAGAACTTCGGATGCGAGAGATACCGAAAACAGCACCACGTCGGAAATGCCTGCGCCGGTGTCGAGCAGCACCACGTCGTACTTGGGCGTCAGCGCCTGGATCACGCTCAGGAACTGGCTGCGCACCTCCGGCGTAAGCCGCGAATACTCGACCATGCCCGAACCCGCCAGCAGCACATGGAAACCGCCAGGCGCCTGGATCACGGCGCTCTCCAGGGTGGCCTTGCCAGTGAACACATCGTGCAAGGTGATCTTGGGGTGCAGGTTCAGCACCACGTCCAGGTTCGCCAGACCGAGGTCGGCATCGAGCACCAGCACACGGTGGCCGCGGCGGGTCAGGGCCGCCGCCAGGTTGGCCGAGACGAAGGTTTTACCCACGCCGCCCTTGCCGCTGGTGATGGCAATGATGCGGGCGCCCGGCGGGCTGCCGGGTGACGGGGTGTTGGTGGGGGACAGCGCGTCGCTCATCTTCTAACTTTCAGTAGGCGCTGCCTGCAGGGTCAACCGGCGGCAGATCACCCCAGCCCGAGGGGTTGTAAAGCGGGCCGAACAAAAGGCTTTTTTCTTCGGCGGTGACTGTGCTGTCGGGCTGTTCCTCAATACTGATGCGGTTGCGGCCAGCGGCCTTGGCCTCGTAGAGCTGCTGGTCAGCCCGGTCGGTCCACAACAGCGTGGTCGAGCGGATCCACTGCATGGCAAAGGCACCGCCAATGCTCACCGTCACATGCAGCTCTATAGAGGGTGACACCTGCACCGGTGTGTTGGCCACCGCGCGGCGTATCCGTTCGGCCACCATGCGGCCAAAGCCGGCCTGGCAGGCCGGCAGCACGACCGCAAATTCCTCGCCGCCGTAGCGGGCCAGCGTGTCCATCGGCCGCACGCAAGCGCCCAGCGTGCGCGCCACCGATTGCAGCACCACGTCACCGGCCAGGTGGCCATAGGTGTCGTTGACCTTCTTGAAGTGATCGATATCCAGCATCAGCAGCAGCGCCGCCTCGCCCGAGCGGGTGACGCGGTCGATCTCGCGTTCCAGCACGGCACGAAAGTGGCGGCGATTGGCCAGGCCGGTGAGGGGGTCTTTGAGCGAAAGCTCGCACAGGCCGTCAATCACGCCCTGCAGATAGCGCGCAGGTTCCTCGCGCTGCAGCGACGGCACAAGAGTTGCCCCGGACTGCGTGATCAACGCCTGTGCCGTGTCCAGCCGGAGGTCGCGCAGATCTACAAGATGGGAAGCCGCAGAGTCAGACACAGACAGAGCAAAAAAGTGTGTTCGAAGTGTACCAGCGCCTCCTGGGGCCAAACCCGGTCTCTTCAACAGGCTAAACCCTGATCTTCAGGCAGTGGGCTGGGCGGCAGATGCTGCAATGCGATCAGCGCCTCGGCATCGGTGCGGTACAGCGCCAGGCCGCTGGCCGGGGTCAGCAGCCCGGCCTGGCGCAAGACCTGCTCGGCCGGCAACTTCAGGCCGCTCAGGTGCAGCGTGCCACCGCGGGACTGCATCAGCCCCAGAAGGTGGGCAAAAGTCTCCACGCCGGTCACGTCGATCCGGTTGATAGGCTGCGCCATGAGGCACAGGTGCAGGACGTCCGGATGCGCGGCAAGGTGGTCGGCCACCCTGCGCTCCAGCGCGCTGGCCGAGGCGAAGTCCAGCTCGGCATCCATGCGCAGCGCCAGCAGGTGCGGGGCCAGGGGTGGCAGCGCCCACAGGTGGCGGTCGCGCAGGCTGCCGTCGGGGTGCAGACCGACTTCGATGATGCGCGGATGCAGCCGCTGATACAGAAAGTGGCTCAGGTTCATGAGCAGGCCCACCAGCACCCCCCAGTACATGCGCGGCGCGGTGGCCAGGGTCAGCGCGAAGGTCACTCCGGCGATGACGGCTTCCACCCGCGAAATGCGCCAGAGCCCCAGCAGTGCCTTGGGCTTGATGAGGCTGGTTACCGCCGTCACCACCACCGCGGCCAGCACCGACTGCGGTACGTGGTACAGCGCCGGGGTCAGCCACAGCAGCACCACCAGGACCAGCACGATGGCAAACACGGTGGCCCAGCCGCTTTTCGCGCCCGCATACAGGTTGATGGCGGAGCGCGAAAACGAGGCGCTGGTGGCAAAGCTGCCGCACAGCCCGCTGCTGATCTTGGCGAGACCCTGGCCGATCAGGTCCTGGTTTTCGTTCCAGCGCTCGCCCGAGCGCTGGCTTTCCACCTTGGCGCTGGACGCTGTTTCCAGAAAACTCACCAGCGTGACCACCAGTACCGGCATGATCAGCGCCGCAAAGCTGTCCCAGGGCAGGCTGCCTGGCCAGTAGGGCGCCGGAAGTCCTGATGGCAGCGTGCCGACCACGGCACCCCCGGCATCGGCATAACCCAGGGCCCAGCTGAGCGCCCCCGCTGCACCAACGACCACGATGGCCGCCGGAAACCCGGGGCGCCAGCGCCGCGCCAGCACGAGCAGCGCCAGGCTGCCCAGACCGAATGCCGCGGCCGTGAGGTCAAACAGCCCGGGAGATGGCGTCGTGATGAGTGCCCCCCAGTTGGCGCGCAGCCCCAGCAGCGAAGCCAGCTGCGATCCCAGGATGAGGAGGGCAGCGGCCTGCGTGAAGCCGCTGAGCACGGGAGAAGTCACAAGGTTGAGCAGCCAGCCAAAGCGTGCCATGCCCATCAACAGCTGCAGCAGGCCGGACATGATCGCCATCCACGCCGCCAGCGCGACCCAGTCGGCGCTGCCGGGCTCGGCCAGGCCCGTGAGCGATGCGCCGATGAGCAGGCTGGTGAGCGCGGTAGGCCCGACGCCCAGGCGCGTGGATGCACTGAACAGCACGGCCACCAGCGCCGGGATCAGCGATGCATAGATGCCGGTGACCAATGGCATGCCCGCCAGCGCGGCGTAGGCCACGCCCTGGGGCACCAGCATCAGCCCCACGGTCACGCCTGCCATGAACTCGCCGCGCAACAGGCGCGCGTCCGGCCTGGGCCACGACAGAAAAGGAAACCAGCGCTTGAGTGAGGCAATCGTCAGCATCGGCTGATTGTCGCGCCCCGGCGTCCGCCTGGCAGGCGGCGCATTCTGCGCGAGCCACTTGCTGTGCACCACCGGGCGCTACCATTTGCCCATGACCAACCCTGCTTCAGACCATCCCCTGGCCGCTGCCACTGCGCTGATCCATCACAGCTATCTCCCACCTGAAGGCTTCGTGGCGCCACAGCCCGCCGTCTACAAGGCTTCCACCGTGATCTTTCCGAACGTGGCGGCCATGCGCTCGCGCGACTGGAAGGACAAGAGCGGCTACACCTACGGCCTGCATGGCACGCCCACCACCTTCATGCTGGAAGAGCGGCTGTGTGCTCTGGAAGGCGGCCTGCAGTGCCTGTTGGTGCCCAGCGGGCTGGCCGCCATCGGCAGTGTCTCCCTGGCGCTGCTTCAACCGGGCGACCAGGTGTTGATCCCCGACAACGCTTACGGACCTGGCAAGGAACTGGCCCGCGGAGAGCTGGCCCGCTTCGGGGTGGAGCACATCTACTACGACCCGCTGGATCCGCAGGACCTGGCGGCGCGCATCACTCCTGCCACGCGGCTGGTGTGGCTGGAGGCGCCTGGCTCCGTCACCATGGAGTTCCCCGACCTGTGCGCGCAGGCGCGCATCTGCCGCGAGCGTGGCGTCATCAGTGCGCTGGACAACACCTGGGGCGCGGGGCTGGCATTTGCGCCTTTCGACCTGCTGGGCGACGGCCGCCTGGGCGTGGACATTTCCATTCACGCCCTCACCAAGTACCCCAGCGGGGGCGGGGATGTGCTGATGGGCAGCGTGATGACGCGCGATGCCGGCCTGCACATGAAGCTCAAGCTGTCGCACATGCGGCTGGGCATGGGCGTCGGGGCCAACGACGCCGAGGCGGTGCTGCGCTCGCTGCCCAGCATTGGCCTGCGTTATCGCGCCCATGACGAAGTGGCCCGTCGCCTGGCGGTGTGGCTGCAGGACCAGCCCCACATCGCCCAGGTGCTGCACCCCGCCTTGCCGTCATCGCCCGGCCATGCGCACTGGAAGGCGCTGTGCGGTGCAGACCGGGACGGCGTGGGCGCGGCGGCAGGCCTGTTCAGCGTGATGATCGATCCGCGGCATTCGCAGCAGCAGGTGGACGCGTTTTGCGACGGCCTGCGCCTGTTCGGGCTGGGCTACAGCTGGGGCGGGCCCATGAGCCTGGTGGTTCCCTACGATCTGGCCAGCATGCGCAGCCGGCCGTCGCCGCAATTGCGCGAGGGCACGCTGGTGCGGTTCTCGATCGGCCTTGAAACGTTTGAGGACCTGCAGGCGGACCTGGCCCAGGCCATGGCGCGCGCCTTTGCGGCGGGGGCCTGACCGCCGCGCAGGCTTGGGGCAGGGCAGGGTGGTAGTTTCCGCAGTGGCGCAAGGCAGGTCAGTGGCTTAGTGTTGCAGGCACCTGCGGCACCCCGCTGCCAACCCGCTGCCCACCTGCTGACACAGCGCATGACTGCCCTTTCATCCGACAACGCACCCGCCAGCGTGGCCCCTGATACGGCCGCTCCCGACGTACCTGCCCCCGCAGGCAGCGGCGCAACTCCGGCGCAGGCGCCCACCGCTGCCGAAATCGTCGCCCGCGCCGTGGCTGCCGACGGGCGCCGCGCCGCGCCTGCGGTGGTCATCGAACGCCTGCGCCTTGCCGACCCCTGGCGCTGGCTGGCGCTCGGCATGCGCGATGCGCTTGCGGCACCCGGTGTTGCCGCGTTCTACGGGATGTGCTTCTGGATCATGGCGCTCGTGCTGGGCTGGGTGTTCCGTACGCGCCCTGAATACACCATGTCGATCGCCAGCGGGTGCC
This sequence comes from Burkholderiales bacterium Ga0074133, assembly GCA_001464865.1. Lineage (GTDB taxonomy): Bacteria > Pseudomonadota > Gammaproteobacteria > Burkholderiales > Burkholderiaceae_C > Acidovorax. The sequence continues at coordinate 12,166 of LNEG01000120.1, read as the reverse complement.
TGCTGGTGGGCCCTTTTCTCGCCATGGGCCTGTACGACACCAGCCGCCGCCGGGAGGCGGGCCTGAAGCCCTCGCTGGGCGATTCGCTCACGTGCTGGGATACGCACATGGGCAGCATGGGCATGCTGGTGCTGGTGCTGGTGGTACTGGAACTGCTGTGGGGCCGCGCATCGCTGGTGGTGTTTGCGGTGTTCTTCAATACCGGAATGCCCTCCACCACCGGCGTGCTGGAAGCCGTGTTCAGCCCCAGCAACTGGACCTTTGTCGCGGTGTATGCCGCCGTGGGTGGGGTGTTTGCCGCGCTGGTGTTTTCTACCTCGGTGGTGTCGATCCCCATGATCCTCGACCGCGACACCGACGCGCTGACCGCTGGCATCACCAGCATTCGTGTGGTGGTGGAGAACACCCTCGTCATGCTGCAGTGGGGCGCACTGCTCACGCTGATCGTGGCCGCGTCGTTATGGTTCTGGGGCATCGGCCTGCTGGTGGCCGGGCCGGTGCTGGGGCACGCCAGCTGGCATGCCTACCGTGCGTCCGTCAGGCCTGCGGCACTGGTCGGCACCACGGCCTCCGCAGGGGGCTGACGGTGTCCGTGCTGTTACAGTGGGCCTCAACTTTCAGGAAGCAATTACCTTGGCAACACCCAACTACGGCTACGAGAAACGCCAGCGCGAACTCGCCAAAAAGAAGAAAAAAGAAGAGAAGCTGCGGGCCAAGTCCCATCGCGCGCCTGGCGACACCCAGGATGGGCCGGATGGCCAGCCTGCAGATGGGCAAGTGCAAGATGGCAGCGCCGACACGCGCGATGGCGCCAGTGCCGCCCCCGGCCCTGCTGCCGGTTCGGCTGGCTGAATCTCCTGCCGGGTCCGCCTGAAACGGCCCCCTGTGGGCCCTTGTCAGGTTCGCCCGCGTCTTCGGTGCGCCGCCAGCACCGCCCGCACCCGGGCGGTCAGCGCAGCAGCTTTTTCAGTTCGGGCCACACGTTGGCCAGCATCTGCGGATGGGCTTCGGCCCGCGGGTGGATGCGGTCGGCCTGGAACATGCGCGTCGGGTCCGGCCCATCAGCCACGTCTTTCAGAAAAAACGGCACCACAGCCGCCTTGCGCGCCTGGGCGACCTGCGTGAACAGCCCGGCAAAGCGCCGGGCGTAGTCGGTGCCGTAGTTGGGGGGCACCTGCATGCCCACCAGCAGCACCCTGGCCCCGGCTTTTTGCGCGGCCTCGGTCATGGCGGTCAGGTTGTCTTCCACGCTCTTGAGCGGCAGGCCACGCAGCGCATCGTTGCCGCCGAGCTCGATCACCACGTGGCTGGGCTTGTGCTCGGCCAGCAGGGCCGGCAGGCGCGAGCGGCCGCCGGATGTGGTCTCGCCGCTCACGCTGGCGTTGACCACACGCACGTTGAGCTTCTCCCTGGCCAGCTGCTGTTCCAGCAGGGCCACCCAGCCGGTGCCGCGGGCGATGCCGTATTCGGCGCTCAGAGAGTCTCCCAGCACCAGAATCAGCGGCGTGCGGGCAGCCGTGTCGCCCTTGGTTGCGGCCGGTTGTGCCCAGGCGGCAGGCACGGTGCAAAGCCCCGCGGCCGCGGCTGTAAAAGCGCTCAGGATAAAGTGGCGGCGATACAGATGTCGAATCAAAGCAAAGAACCTTTCATGCCCGAGCCCACCACGCCTTCCCACACGGCCGCTTCCACGCCCATCATTGCGGTGGAGCACGTATTCAAGTCGGTGACGGATTCCACAGGGACACTCGACATTCTGCGGGATATCGATTTCCGCCTCGCGCCGAGGGAGACCGCGGCCATCGTGGGTGCATCGGGCTCCGGCAAGAGCACGCTGCTGTCCATCATCGCGGGGCTCGACACGCCTACGCGCGGCACCGTGCGGCTGGACGGCCATGATCTGTTCGCCATCGATGAGGACGCCCGCGCCGCGCTGCGCGCCGCCAAGGTGGGCTTTGTGTTCCAGAGCTTTCAGCTCATGGGCAACCTTACGGCGCTCGAAAACGTGATGCTTCCGCTGGAACTTTCGGACCGGCGCGACGTGCAAAAGGGTGCCCGCAAGGCCGCGGCCGACATGCTGGCGCGCGTCGGTCTGGGCGAGCGCCTGTCGCACTACCCCAAGGTGCTTTCGGGCGGCGAGCAGCAGCGCGTGGCACTGGCACGGGCCTTTGTGGTGCAGCCTGCCGTGCTGCTGGCCGATGAGCCCACGGGCAGCCTCGACTTCGCGACGGGCGAAACCATCATGCGGCTGATGTTCGACCTCAACCGGGAACTGGGGACGACACTGGTGCTGGTGACGCACGACCGTGCCATCGCTGCGCAGTGTGATCGCCGCATCACCATCGAGGCTGGCCGCGTGGTCTGACCGCAGGGAGCTCGGCCAGGTGGCTGTGTGCGGCCTGCGGCGGGGCCCTGGCAGGCACGCTGAAGGCATTTCAAGCCAGTTTTGGGTGTTTTAGGCCGCAAGTCCAGGTTTTATTTGCCTGTATTGCTATAAAAAAGATAGCATCCTCCGGCAGGCCTGTGGCGTCAGCGGATAATCGCACCCATGTCCAGCCCCAAAGTTCTCTTCGGCTTTCACGCCGTGGGCGTGCGTCTGAAGACCGCGCCGAAATCCATCATCGAGATTTACTACGAAGCCACGCGCCGCGATGCGCGCATGCGCCAGTTTCTCGACCGCGCCCGCGAAGCCGGTGCCCGCCTGATCGAGGCCGACAGCGTGCGCATTGCCAAGCTCGCCGGCAGCCATGGCCACCAGGGCGTGGCCGCTCGGGTGGAGCCTGTGGCCCAGGTCACCTCGCTCGACGAACTGCTGGAAAACCTGGAAGCCGCCGGCATCGAGCAGCCCCTGCTGCTGGTGCTCGACGGCGTGACTGACCCCCATAACCTGGGGGCCTGCCTGCGCGTTGCCGATGGCGCTGGCGCGCATGCGGTCATCGCCCCCAAGGACCACGCGGTCGGCATCAATGCCACCGTGGCCAAGGTGGCCAGCGGCGCTGCCGAGACCATGCCGTACTTCATGGTGACCAACCTGTCGCGCACGCTGAACGAGCTCAAGGAACGCAACATCTGGTGCATCGGCACCAGCGATGACGCTCCGCGCACCATCTACCAGGTGGACCTCAAGGGCCCCGTGGCCCTGGTGCTGGGCGCTGAGGGCGACGGCATGCGCCAGCTCACGCGCAAGACCTGCGATGAGCTGGTCAGCATCCCGATGAAGGGTGCGGTGGAAAGCCTGAACGTGTCGGTGGCCAGTGGCGTGTGCCTGTACGAGGCGTTGCGCCAGCGCACGTGAACCCACCCTGAATCCGCCCCTGAACCGGCCCTGAACAGGCCCTGAACAGGCCCTGTTGGGTCCCAGGCGCGCAGCGCTGGATTGCCTGGACAGCGCCGGGCCAGTGCGCACGCGTCCGGGCCCGGGCAGGTGTGGTTGCGCCTTCCGGCCAGTGGCGTGCACGCCCTTGTGGCCTGGCCCGACGGTGCCCCGGCCCGCCTCGGGCCGACCTGAACCTGTCTCTCAGCTGACATCGTTGCGCCGCGTTATCCCGTAGCCTGCGCCACCTTTCAACTATCAGGTCTTGCCTACACCATGAGCCGCCGCCAATTTCTCCTTCGCGCCACACAGGCCGTTGCCGCCACCGGGCTGCCCGTCTGGGCCCACACCGCCACGGCCGCCGAGGAAGCCCTGACCGCGCGGTCTGTCACGCTGGGCTGCTCCATTGCGCTGACCGGGCCGCTGGGCCAGGCCGGCATCGAGCAGGTGGCTGGCATGAAGGCCGCTTTTGCCGAAGTGAACCAGGCCGGCGGCGTGAACGGCCGCGAGATCCGCCTGGAGGTCAAGGACGACGCCTACGTGGCGGCGCGCACGCTGCAGAACGTGACCGAGATGCTCGATGCCCAGTCGGTGTTTGCGTTGATCTCGCCGCTGGGCACGGCCAACACGGCGGCCATCGTGCCGCTCATCGAGTCCAAGGGCATTCCCACCGTGGGCCCCGTCACGGGCGCCACATCGCTGCGCAGTCCGGAAGCCCGGCACGTGTTTTTCCTGCGACCCACCTACCGCGAGGAAACGCAGCGCCTGGTCAAGCAGGTGGTGGACATGGGCCTCAAGCGCATTGCGGTGGTGTACCTGGACAACCCGTTCGGCAAGGAAGTGCTCAAGGACATGTCCAGGGCGCTGGATGAGATCAAGGTCGAACGCGCCGGTGAATACGCGCTGGCGGTGGACGGCAAGAACGGCGCCGAGCTGGCCGACAAGGTAGCCGCCGAGCGCCCGGGCGCCGTGCTGCTGGCCACCACCGGAACGGCCAACACGGCCTTCGTACAGGCCTTCCGCCCCAAGGCGCCTGGCGTGCCGCTGGCGGGCCTGTCGGTCACGGTGGTGTCGTCCGAGCTGCCCAAGCTGGCCGCGAACACGCGCGGGCTGGCGCTGGTGCAGGTGTTTCCGGATGCCACCTCGCAGAAATCGGTGGTGGTGCGCAAGTTCCAGAGCTCAATGAAGGCCACGGGTGCGTTGCCCGCGTACCTGACCAGCGGCAGCGCGCTGGAGGGCTGGCTCAACGCGCAGATCATGGTCGAAGGTCTGAAAAACGCGGGCAAGGAGCCCACGCGCGAGCGCCTGCGCGCGGGGTTGGCGGGCATCCGCTCGCTGTCGTTCGGTGACTTCAACATCGGCTTTGGCAGCAAGGCACCTTACATCGGCTCGGACGCCATCTACCTGGCCATCTATGCCGACAACGGCCGCCGCGTGAGCTGACCGGGGTGCCGGTGCGGCCTGCACCGGCCGCACTACGGGCCTGACGTGTCGAATGACTTAGACCAGTCCCAGCGCACCCAGCAGCGCGCCTGCTCCCAGCATCCAAAGCAGGTGCAACTTTGTGCGCCACACCAGCAGCATGGTGGCGGCGGTCAGCAGCCACAGGGGCCAGTCCAGCGCGGGCACGCCGTGTGCCCTGGCCAGCACCCATGACGTGGCCAGCAGCAGGCCAATCACCACCGGCGCCATGCCCTGCTTGAAGGCCCGCACCGCGCGCCGCTCGCGGTTGCGGTGCCCCCAGCGGGTGGCCAGCCACGTCAGCAGGCTGCTGGGCAGCATCACACCCAGCATGCACAGCGCCATGCCCAGCGTACCCAGCAGCCAGCCGGCTGCGCCGCTTCCACCTGCGGTGATGCCCACGTTCCACCCCAGCAGGGCCACAAACAGCACGTTGGGGCCCGGGGCGGCCTGGGCAATGGCAATGGATGCGCTGAACTGCGGGTCGGTCAGCCATGCGTTGCGCTCGACCAGGTAGCGGTGCATGTCGGGTGCAGTGGCAATGGCGCCACCCACCGCCAGCAGCGACAGTGACATGTAGTACAGGAACAGGTGGAGCCAGTCCATGGGCCCCAGATTCAGCAGTGGCGCAGCGGCGGCGGCAACCGTAGCGGCCGCGTTGACTTCGGCGGCGCTCATGGCGCAATCCTCCGCCATGTCAGCACGCAGGCGGCCCCGCCGATCACGGGCAATATCCAGTACAGCGGCCACTGAAGCACCGCCATGGCTACCATGGTGAGGCCTGCCAGTACCGCGCACAGGACCCGCCCCAGCGGGTGGTTGCGGATGGACGCAAAGAGCTTGATCCCCACACCGGCGATCAGCCCGGCAGCCACGGCGCCCATGCCGCGCAGAGCACCCGCCACGGCCGGGTGGCTGGAGAACTGGGCATACACCACGGCCAGCGCCAGCACCAGCATGAGCGGAAAGGTGAGCATGCCCGCCAGCGCCGCCAGCGCACCGCGCAGCCCGAAGTAGCGGTCGCCGATCATGATGCTCAGGTTGACCACGTTGGGGCCCGGCATGATCTGCGCCACGGCCCAGTCCTCCAGAAACTCCTCGTTGGTCATCCAGCGCTTTTTCTCCACCAGCTCGCGCTGCACCACCGCCAGCACGCCGCCAAAGCCTTGCAGGGCCAGCCAGGTGAACGACCAGAACAGGTCGGACGGACTGCGAGGGCAGGGGCGCGGAGCTGTCTCGGGCATTGGCTGGGAGGGGGTGGCGGAGGAGGGCGGCACAGGCATTGTCAGGGCGATGGCAGAAGAAGGCAGGGTCGGAAAAGCAGGGTGCCCGGGAGACTGGGTTGCGCCAAGGGGTCGCCATTCGGTGGCCGGGCTCGAGGTTGCGGCATGCCGTTCTCCCCGGCCATCGGCCGCCCCGTGCAGGCCTGCCATTGTGCCGCGGCGCTGCGAGTCTTGCGTGCGCGGCCACCGCGCTGTCGTCGGCTTAGGGCGGTGGCGCTATGCCTGCCCCGGAACAGGCGCAGGGTGGTTGGCCTGCGCCAGCAGGTGGGCTTCAAACACCTCGGCAATGGGCGTATGGCGCTTGCCCCGGGGCCGCACGATGTGCCACTGCGAGCCGATGGGGAAACCCGCCACGTCCAGTACCGCGAGTCCGTGGGCCGCATGCGCGTCGTGCAGTGAATGCACCGACAGCACCGACAGCCCCAGGTTGGCCGCCACGGCTTCCTTGATGGCCTCGTTGCTGCCCAGCTCCAGCCGCACGCGGGGCACAAAGCCGACCGCCCGGCAGTGCGCATCGACCGCCATGCGCGTGCCGGAGCCCCTTTCGCGCAGGATGAAGCGCTCGTCCTGCAGGTCGGCCAGCGCCAGCCCCTTGCGGCGGGCTAGCGGGTGGGCGGCAGGCGCCACCAGTGCGAGCGGGTTGGGCATCAGCACCTGGTCTTCCAGGTCCATGTCGGCGGGTGGCATGGACATGACATACAGGTCGTCCAGGTTGTCGCGCAGGCGGGCCACCACCCCGTCTCGGTTCAGGATCTGCAAGGCCACGTCCACTTCGGGGTGCTCGTCGCAGAACCGTCCCAGAAGGCGGGGGATGAAGTATTCGGCGGTGCTCACCACGGCCACCTTCAGCCTGCCGCGGCGCAGGCCCTTCATGGCATTCACCGTCTGGCCGAAGGTGTCCCACTCGGCCACCATGGCCCGCGCCGTGGCCGCCAGCTCGCGCCCGGCCTGCGTCAGGTGCACCTTGCGCGAAATCACTTCGTACAGCGGCAGGCCCACGGCTTCGGCCACCTCGCGCAGCTGCATGGATGCGGTGGGCTGGGTCACGTGCATGGCCCGGGCGGCGGCGGTCACACTGCCCGTGTCGGCCAGCGCCAGAAACAGCCGCAGCTGCCGAAAGCTCACGTTCATAGATAAAAATGTATGTTTATAGGTGGATGAATCGATTTTACATAACGGGTTCGCGCCCGTAGCATCCCGCCCAGTTCACAAAAACACACAACAACTCCATGCAGAACCTGCTTGATCCCGCGATCCTTTTCTTTGTGTTCGGCGTGTTTGCCGGCGCTGTGCGGTCCAACCTCGAAATCCCGCCCGCCATCGCCAAGTTCCTGTCGCTGTACCTGCTCATGGCGCTGGGCCTCAAGGGTGGGTTTGCGCTGTCGCAGTCGGGCTTTGGCGCACAGGTGGGGGTGGGCCTGGGCGCGGCCCTGACCATGGCTTTTGTGGTGCCGCTGCTGGGGTATGCCTTCCTCAAGCGCCACGTGTCCCGCTTCGACGCGGCTGCGGTGGCGGCGTCTTACGGCTCGGTGAGCGCGGTGACGTTTGTCACGGCCATGCAGTTCCTCGAAACCAACCAGCTGGCCTACGGCGGCCACATGGCGGCGGCCATGGTGATCATGGAATCGCCCGCGATCCTGATTGCCGTGCTGCTGGCCAACCGCCTGCGCCAGGAGGCCGCAGCGGCGGTGCCTGCCGGGGGGCTCGCAAGCGGTGGCGCGGCCGCCATGGCTGGCGCGCCCGGTGCGACCGGCGCCGCGTCTCCCCTGTCGCTGCGCAAGGTGCTGCACGAGTCGTTCACCGATGGCGCGCAGATGCTGTTGCTGGGGGCGATGGTCATCGGCTACGCCACAGGCGATGCCGGCAAGGCCGTCATGCAGCCTTTCTCGGGCGATCTTTTCAAGGGCATGCTGGCGTTCTTCCTGCTGGACATGGGCCTGATGGTGGCGCGCAATTTCTCGTCGGTGCGGGGCAAGTCGCCGGTGCTGGTCGCCTATGCTGCCGTGGCGCCGTTTGTGCACGCCTCCATCGCGCTGGCCCTGGCCGCGCTGCTGGGCATGTCGGCACCTGACGCGGCCCTGCTGATGGTGCTCTCGGCCAGCGCGTCGTACATCGTGGTGCCCGCGGTGCTGCGCTATGCCGTGCCCGAGGCCAACCCGTCGCTGTATTTCGGGCTGTCGCTGGGCGTGACCTTCCCTATCAACATGCTGATCGGCATTCCGCTGTACACCAGCCTGGCGGTGCGCGTGCTGGGCTGACCAGGGCGGTCGCACGGGTGTCAGGCGCTGGCCGCGTTGCGCCGCTGCGCTACTTACACTGAGGGCTCTCACAGGAGCCTGATCCATGAAACTCATCCGCTACGGCGAGGCCGGGGCCGAGCGCCCCGGCATCCTTGATGCCCAGGGCACGCTGCGCGATCTGTCGATGCTGCTGCCCGACATTGGCCCTGCCCAGCTGAACCCCCGCACCCTGGCCGCACTGGCCGCCATCGACACCAGCCGCCTTCCCACCGTGCCCGGCACCCCGCGCCTGGGCAGCCCCGTGGGTGGCGTGGGCAAGATCGTGTGCGTGGGCCTGAACTACGCCGACCACGCCAGAGAGGCCGGCCTGCAGCCGCCCGCCGAACCCGTGCTGTTCATGAAAGCCGTGAGCGCGCTCAGCGGCCCCACGGACGATGTGCGCATACCCCCCGGTGCGGTCAAGACCGACTGGGAGGTCGAGCTGGGCATCATCATCGGCACCACCGCCAGCCATGTGACAGAGGCCAACGCACTGGCCCATGTGGCCGGCTACGTGCTGGCCAATGACGTATCGGAGCGCGCCTGGCAGATGGAGCGCGGCGGCCAGTGGGACAAGGGCAAGAGCTACGACACCTTTGCACCCATCGGCCCCTGGCTGGTGACCACCGATGAACTGCCAGACCCGCACGCCATCGACCTCTGGCTCGAAGTGAACGGCCAGCGTGTGCAGCAGGGCAGCACCGCCCACTTCATCTTTGGCGTGCCCACCGTGGTCTCCTACATCAGCCAGTTCATGACGCTGATGCCCGGCGATCTCATCCTGACCGGTACCCCGGCGGGCGTGGGTCTCGGGCAAAAGCCTGTGCCGTGGTTCCTCAAGGCCGGAGACTTGGTGCGGCTTGGGGCCTCGGGGCTGGGCGAGCAGGTGCAAAGATTCGTGGGGGGCTGATGCAGTGGGCCCGCGTTGCCCTGACACACATCTGCGCAACCGCCTGACAGGCACGGGGCCCTCTTCGGCGCACACTCCGCCTTGATGCAGCCCGTGTGCTGCCACATAAGGCGTGCCATGGTGCTTCTCCCTGGTGGTGCAAAACCCCGTCCGGATCGACTGCGGAGCAGGCCTTTCCCCTCGCACCCGACCCGGTTGGCGCTTTGCCGCTGGCGGGTGTTGGCGGCCATGGGTGCGTTTTTCGCGCTGTGCGCGTGCGGCGGCCCCGCAGCGCAGCCACCCGAGGCGGGCATGGGCCGGTCTCCCGCGTTGCCACCGCCTGCCAGGGCGCTGATTCCTACCGTCCACATTGCCCCTGCCCAGGGGTGGCCTGTGGGCAAACAGCCCACGGCCCTGCCAGGCCTGCAGGTGACTGCGCTGGCCACGGGGCTGGACCATCCGCGCTGGCTGCTGGTGCTGCCTAATGGTGACCTGCTGGTTGCCGAGAGCAACGCGCCCCCAAGCCTGACGACACTCCAGGCATCAAGGGCTGGGTCATGAAGTGGGTGATGAAGCGTGCCGGTGCGGGCGTGCCATCGGCTGACCGCATCACCCTGCTGCGCGATGCCGATGGCGATGGGGTTGCCGAAATTCGCACGACCTTCCTCGCCAACCTGCATTCGCACTTTGGCATGGCCCTGGTGGGTAACACCCTGTACGTGGCCAATACCGATGCCGTGCTGCGCTTTGACTACACCCCGGGGCAGACAAGCCTTGTGGGCCCTGGCACCCGGCTCGTCGAACTGCCCGCAGGCCCCATCAACCACCACTGGACCAGGAACCTCATCGCCAGCCCCGATGGCCGCAGGCTGTATGTGACCGTGGGCTCCAACAGCAACGTGGCAGAAAACGGCATGGCCGCCGAAGCCGGGCGTGCCGCCATCTGGGAGGTGGACCGCCTGACCGGCGCCCACCGGGTGTTTGCCTCCGGTCTGCGCAACCCCAATGGCCTGGGATGGCAGCCCGACAGCGGCGTGCTGTGGACGGTGGTGAACGAGCGCGATGAACTGGGTAACGATCTGGTGCCCGACTACCTCACCGCGGTCAGGGAAGGGGCGTTTTACGGATGGCCCTACAGCTACTTCGGCCCAAACGTGGACCCACGCGTGCAACCAGCCCGGCCCGACCTGGTAGCCCAGGCCGTCGTACCCGACTACGCACTGGGCTCACACGTCGCTCCGCTGGGCCTGGCTTTTACCGCCGGGCTGGCGCTATTGCCCGAGTTGGCCAGTGGCGCCTTTGTGGGCGAGCATGGCTCCTGGAACCGCACCCCCCGAAGCGGCTACAAGGTGGTGTTTGTGCCGTTTGCCAATGGTCAGCCGGTCGGCCTGCCGCTGGAGGCGCTGACAGGCTTTGTCAGCCCCGAGGGCAAGGCCTGGGGCCGCCCGGTGGGCGTGGTCGTGGACGCGCGCGGTGCCCTGCTGGTTGCTGACGACGTGGGCAACACCGTGTGGCGTGTGAGCAGTGTCGCCAGACCTTGACCCACCGCCCGATGCAGCCTGCTTTGCCAGCCGTTTTTCTTGACCCCAGGACATGCCCATGATCTCTGCCACACGCCGCCTGCACCTCGAGCGCCATCGAACCGACCGCATTGGCTGGCTGCGCGCCGCAGTGCTGGGGGCCAATGACGGCATTGTCTCGACCGCCAGCCTCGTGGTGGGCGTGGCGGCAGCGCAGTCCAGCCAGGCCACCATCGTGATGACGGCGGTCGCTGGGCTGGTGGCCGGCGCTATGTCGATGGCCGCTGGCGAATATGTGTCGGTGCATTCGCAGGCCGACACCGAAAAGGCCGACCTTGACCGGGAGCACGCCGAACTGGCTGCCGACCCCGCGGCCGAAGCCCGCGAGCTGACCGACATCTATGTGGGCCGGGGCCTCACACCTGAACTGGCCCTGCAGGTGTCGGAGCATCTGATGGCGCACGACGCACTGGCTGCGCATGCGCGGGACGAGCTGCAGGTTTCCCAGGCGCTGGCCGCCCGCCCGGTACAGGCCGCTGTTACATCGGCCGCCGCTTTTGCCGTGGGAGCTGCGTTGCCCCTTGCCGTGGCCACGCTCGCGCCCAGGGCCAGCCTGCTTTATTGGGTAGCGGCAACGGCCATGGTCTTTCTGGCGTTGCTGGGCGCCGTGGCCGCGCGCATGGGCGGGGCGGGCATGGCCGTGGGGGCCGGACGCGTGACATTCTGGGGCGCCCTCGCGATGGCCATCACCGCCGGGGTGGGCGCGTGGTTTGGTGCGCCGGTGTAGCGCCAGCCGGTTCATCCAGTGCATGGCGCCGCACCACAGGCGGGTGCCAGACTGCTGCCTGGCCTTCGCGGTCTGCAAGGTCGCCATGGCGCGAGGCCCCGCGCCGCCTCAGCGCTCCAGTTCGACCGACTCCACAAACACCAGTTCGCAGGCATTCGCACCCGAGTCCGAGCGGGTCAGCGAGCTGGTCCAGGTCCAGCCGCTCGCATGCGATACCTGCACCAGCTGCCCGGTGATGCGCACATAGCCACCGGCCTTGACCTGCCTGAGCGCGCGTTCTACCGCCGGGGTGGCCGGAATCATGTGCATGTTGGCCGATGACTCGACGATCTCCTGCACCGGGATGGGCGGCTGCTCGCGCCATGAGTAGCGGTACCACCGGCCGCCTTGCGTGATGTTCAGCGGTTCGTACACCTTGGGGTCGGCCATGCGCTTCCAGCCCAGCGCCAGATCCACGGGCGACAGGTCGGCTTCGCGCCCCAGGCGGTAGTCCTCGCGTGCCAGCACCCGCGCTCGCACCGCAAAGCTCGCCAGGGGCTGCACCTGGTAGCCCCTGAATTCAAAGCCCTTGCCGCTGGCCGCGCCCTGCACGGGGCCGTCGCTGGCCGGGAACACGGCGCCAGCGCCCGCGTAGCTT
>LNEG01000119.1 GCA_001464865.1 Burkholderiales bacterium Ga0074133 | reverse complement strand
GAGATGAAGAACGAGAGCGATGAAACGGCCACCAAAAAGCGCAACGAAGATTTTCTGAAAGAGCTGGACAAGGACCGCAACGAGAAGGCGTGCGAATACGCGGTGCTGGTGTCCCTGCTGGAGCCGGAGAGCGAGCTGTACAACAGCGGCATCGTCGATGTGTCGCACCGCTACCCCAAGATGTACGTGGTGCGGCCGCAGTTTTTTGTGCCGCTGATCACGCTGCTGCGCAATGCCGCTTTGAATTCGATGAAGTACAAGTCCGAGCTGGCGCTCGTGCGTTCGCAGAACGTGGACATCACCAAGTTTGAAACCCAGCTCGACGAATTCAAGACCGCGTTTGGCCGCAACTGGCGCCTGGCCTCTGAGGGCTTTGAAGAAGCCGTCAGGCGCATTGACGAAGCCATCAAGGACCTGGAAAAAACCAAGGAAGCGCTGCACAAGTCCGCCAACAACCTGCGCCTGGCCAACGACAAGGCCGACGACCTGACGATCAAGAAGCTGACCCGCAGCAACCCGACGATGGCGGCCAAGTTTGCGGAGCTGAAGCATGCACAGATCACTGATGGTGAGTGATGCTGACCCGCATGGGGGCCGGTGGCGCACCCGGGCGCATGGGGCGTAGGTGAAGCCGCCTTGGCCCCCGGGGCGTGCCAGTGCCCAGCCGGGCAATCCCCCTCAGATCTTGATGAACTGGCTGGCCGACAACGCGCCAAACGGCAGTTCAGACAACCGCCCGCCCACGGCCAGCGTGCCCAGGTCCACCGGGAAGTAGCCGATGGCGTCCAGCACCTTGCGCACTTCGGCCTTGGCCGCTACGTCATCGCCTGCGTAGAACATGACGCGCTGGCCGCCAGACACCTGGGGCTGGGCCAGCACGTTCACGTCCAGGTGGTTGAACGCCTTGACCACACGGGCGCCGGGCACGAATTGGCTGAACACTTCGCTGGACGAGCGGCCGCCCAGGTCAATGGCCTTGATGCCGTAGGCCGCCAGCGGGTTGGTGGGGTCCTGGGTGGCGGGCGAGTTGGGTTCCAGAAACTCCACGGGGTTGGTGCCGTCGATGACGATGCGGCCGTTCCACGCGGGCAGGTGGCCCAGGGCGTCGCCCAGGGCTTCCCAGCGCACTGCCACGAGCACGATGTCTGCGGCGGCAGCTTCTGCCACGGTGCCGGCCTTGATGGTGGGGCCCAGTTCAGCCACCAGCGGGGCCAAGGATTCCGGGCCGCGCCGGGTGGAAATGGTGGCCGACAGGCCTTTGCGGGCCAGTGCGCGCGCTACGTTGGAGCCGAGTGCGCCAGAGCCGATGATGCCGATGTTCATGATGTTTTCCTTGGTGGATAAGTGAAGTGGGTGGAGGGAAAGGGAACGGGAAAGTGAAAAGTCGAAAGTGAAAAGCGGCGTGAATGGGCCTAACGCAGCCGGCCGGCTTGGCGCAGTTGCCCTGCAATGCGCCGGATCTCTGTGGTGCCCTGCTGCAGCGCCGCCTGGCTGGTGTGCACCGAAAAGGTCCCCATGACCAGTTCATGCGGGTGCGGCACGGCAGAGCCCAGCACGAAGCGGGTGGCTTCGGTGGCCACAAACTCGATGCTTTGGCCAGAGGACTCAAACGCCACCAGTTCGCCGGCACTGATGGTTTCGCCCGCGGCTAGCGCGCCGGTGGCCACGGCTGCCCATGCCACCGTGTGGCCTGCGGGCGGGGTGTAGGTCCAGCGCTCGCCACGGGCCAGCTGCACCGACAGATACGTCATGCCCTCGGGGGCGGCCACCGGGCTGTGCGCGGGGCCGTAGTGGCCCATCAGCACGCGCACCGGGCCAATGTGCGGCACCAGTTCGGGGGCCAGGTACTGGCTGTGGGCGGGGGCGTTTTCCAGCGCGGCGGGCAGGGCCACCCACAGCTGGAACCCCAGGCCCGGTGCATCGCCCACGGGGGCGCCGGTGTGCCACACGCCGTTGCCTGCACGCATCCATTCCACACCGCCCGCAGGCAGCAGGCCGGCCTGGCCGGTGCTGTCTTCGTAGCGCACATCGCCTTCGGTCAGAAAGGTGACGGTGGCAATGCCCGAGTGGGGGTGCATGCCAAAGCCCTGCTGCGCTGCGCCGGGCTGAAAGTGCACCAGGTCCAGAAAGATGAAGGGCTTGAGCACCTGGCCCAGGTCCGCCGGGCTCATCAGGCGGGTGATGGGGCCATGCGTGGTGCCGCGGGTGCGGTGGGCAACGGCACGGGGGGCTGTAGCGGTGGCGGTAGCGGTAGCAGGTGCAGACATCACGAAACCCTGTGGGTGTTGAAGTAATGCCTGTAGCTTAAAAATTCATCGATTGATTGACTAGACGGCGCAATATGATTGCACTCGTCCATTAATTGAATGAATGAGAGCCCAGATGCTGGACCTGAACGACGTGGCCCTGTTTGTGCAGGTGGTGCGCTGTGGCAGCTTTGCCGAGGCCTCGCGCCGCCTGGGCGTGCCGCCCAACACCCTGAGCCGCCGGGTGCAGCAGCTGGAAGCGCAGCTGGGCACCCGGCTGATGCAGCGGTCGACCCGTAACCTCACGCTCACCGGAGCGGGCCAGGTGTTTCTGGAGCGTTGCAGCGCTGCGGTGGACGGCCTGATGGACGCGGGCCACGAGCTGCTGGCCGTGAACCTGGAGCCCAGTGGCCTGGTGCGGGTGGCGGCCCCGGCCGACTTTCTGGATTTCTTTGCGATGGAGTGGCTGACCGGGTTCCTGGTCGCGCACCCCAAGGTGCGGGTGGACTTTGTGCTGAGCGACGGGCGCGTGGACCTGATTGCAGACCGGATTGATGTGGCGTTTCGCGGCGGCATTCTGGAGGACTCGGGCCTGTTTGCCCGCAGGGTGCTGGACGCGGGCACCGACGGCCTGGTGGCCAGCCCGGCCTACATCGCCCGCCGGGGCGTACCCGCCACGCTGCAAGACCTGGCCAACCACGACTGCCTGGTGTTTGGCCACCCCAGCGGCAAGGCCACCTGGCGCCTGGCAGGGCCGGACGATGCCCCGGCCGAGGTGCAGGTGTCAGGCCGGTTCAGCGGCAACACGGTGCAAGCATTGCGCAAGGCCGCGCTGGCGGGCATGGGCATTGCGCTGCTGCCATCGACCCTGAGCCAGCGGGACCTGCGCGCGGGCCTGCTGGTGCCCGTGCTGGCGCAGTACCACCGGCAGGGCCATGGCGTGCACATGGTGTACCCCAGCAAACGCTACCTGCCGCCCGCGGTGTCGGCCTTCATCGACCTGGTGGTCGACAAGATGGGCGCGATCGAGGAACTGCCGCCCGACGCCGTCGAGTGACTGGCGTTGCGGTGCCTGGGCGCCCCGCAGTCAAGGTCGCTGCAAAGGCCTGATTCGGGCGGGCCAGGCGTGGTTTGCGCCACCCCGCAGAGCCCACAGGCCGTGTCACCGCGCGGGCTGCGTGGCCTCCGGTGCGCGCACGTCGGCTGCCTTGGCCGCTGCCGCCCGGCGCCCCGCCCACAGCCCCTCGGCGCTGTACAGCGCCAGCGCCACCCAGATCAGCGCAAAGCCCACGGCGCGCGGGCCGCTGAAGGTTTCGCCGTACAGGAACACGCCCATCAGCGCCAGGATGGACGGGGTGATGTACTGCAAAAAGCCCATGGTGGACAGCGGCACGCGCCGCGCACCTGCGGCAAACAGCAGCAGCGGGATGGCGGTGACGGGGCCGCTGAGGACGAAGAACAGCCAGGTGTGGCTGTCGTGTGCGGGTAACTGGCCGGTGTGGTTGCCCCACAGCAGCGCGGCCAGGGCCAGCGGCGCCAGCAGCATGGTCTCCAGCGACATGCCCTCCAGTGCGCCCAGCGCGGCTGTCTTGCGCATCAGGCCGTAGAAGCCGAAGGTCAGCGCCAGCAGCAGGGCGATCCAGGGCATGCGGCCGGTCTGCAGCGCCATCCACAGCACGCCGCTGGCCGCCAGTGCAAAGGCCACCCACTGGGCCTTGCGCGGGCGTTCGTGCAAGAAGACAAAGCCCAGCGCCACGTTCACCAGCGGCAGGATGAAGTAGCCCAGGCTGGCATCCAGCACATGGCCGTTGTTCACCGCCCAGATGTAGGTGAGCCAGTTGGCTGCCAGCAGCACGGCCGACACCGCAAACTTGCCCAGCAGCGCGGGGTTGCGCCGCACATCGGCCAGCCAGGCAAAGCGGCGCAGCGCCGCCAGCACGATGAGCACGAACACCAGCGACCACACCATGCGGTGCAGCACCACCTCGGTGGCGGCAGCGGCCTGCAGCTGCTTGAAGAACAGGGGGAACAGCCCCCACAGGACATAGGCCGACAGGCCGTACAGGATGCCGCTGGACATGGAAGTGGATCAGGTGGAAAGGAAGAAAAACCGGGGCGGTGCGGGCCCGCGGCGCTGGCGGCGTGTTCACGGGCAGCGCCCGCAATGTCCACTCGGCGAATGGGGGATGGACGGTACCACGAATGCCGCACGGGTATCGGCCTCTGCGGCGCTGCGGGCGGGCTGGCACGGCAATACAAACGGTCATCTCTGCGGCGCTGTCGCATGCCGCGTGCGGCCGGGCTTGGGCAAGGCAGGCGGCGTGTGAGCGCTGCCGATCCCTTTCTTCTTAGCCCACTTTCACCGAGGCCCCGGTGGCATAGAACTGCCCGCCCGCCACGTAGTGCAGCGTGCGCAGCGCGTCGGGCGCGCCCTCAAACTCCCAGTGGCCGTTCCTGAACACACGGTCGTCGGCCCAGGCGGCTTCGACCTCGCCGATGAACAGGTCGTAGGCCTGCTCGTTGTGCGGCTCGGGGACCACGCGGCACAGCAGCCACGCGGCGCAGCCCTGCACCAGGGGCACGGCATGGCCTGGCACATCAAACCACTGCACGCCATGGCGGCTGGCCTTGTCGGGCGTGGTGCGCGCGCTGTCGGTGCCTACACCCAGCGTGAGCGCCGCCATGGCCGCTGTGGGCAGCTGCAGCGCAAAGCGGCCGCTGGCCTCGACCAGCGCGCGCGTGCGGGTGGCCTTGTCAATGACCACCGTCACCTTGAGCGGCACAAAGTCGAGCGCGCAGGCCCACGCGGCGGCCATCACGTTGCGCTCGCCGCCATGCGCGGCAGACACGAGCACGGTGGGGCCGTGGTTAAGAACCTGTTCAAAGGTTTTTTGGAGTTGCACAAGTGCCTTGCCGGGATGGGGTGCAAGGCGTGGTGCGCAGTTGATAGCGTGGCTATCAACAAGCGCCGCAACGCCGCAGACCGCCCGGCAAGGCACTTGCCCGAAGGGTTGGAGCGAAATCGGGCGATTGGACGCCTCGGCTGCTTGCATGGGCACAAGCCCATGCGGCGTATCCGAGGCATCCACTCATCCCGATTGCACTCCAATGCAATCTCCAAAAAACCTTTGAACAGGTTCTACTGAGCCGGTAGGCCTTGTCCAGCGGTACGGGGGTGAAATGGGTGGGCAGCAGCATGCGGCCATCATGCCAAGGCCGCCTGTGCTGTGCCGTTGTGGGGGCGTTTCCTGCGCGACAGGCGCTTGCGCTGCACCGCACGTACGATCGCCCGTGGCCCCCTGCGGTTTGTCGGGGTGCCCACGTTTCACTTATCAGAATCAAGGAGCAGGCATGTTCAGCCATGTGATGTTGGGGGTCAATGACCTCGAGGTTTCGCGCAAGTTCTATGACGCCGTGCTCGGCACCCTGGGTGTGGCCCCGGGCATGGCCAACAAGAACCGGTATTTCTACCGCAGTGCCGCCGGCACGTTTGCCATCTCCACTCCCATCAACGGCGAGCCCGCCTGCCATGGCAACGGCACCACCATCGGCTTTGCAGCGGCCTCGCCCGAGCAGGCCGATGCGTTTCACGCAGCAGGCGTGGCAAACGGCGGCGTGACGTGTGAAGACCCGCCCGGCTACCGCGAAGGCCCCACGGGCAAGCTCTACCTGGCCTACGTGCGCGACCCCGACGGCAACAAGCTGTGCGTGCTGCACCGCCCGCCCAAGCCTGCGCAGTAACGGGCATGCCGGGGCGCCCTGGGCCCCGGCATCGCGCGGTGGGGGATACTCTGCGCCCCTGCGCCCCTGCGCCCCTGCGCCCCTGCGCCCCTGCGGCCCTTGCTGCCGCCTTCCCTGCCGCCCTCCCTGCTGAACGCGCGCAGGGCCTCCACCACAGGACCCCGCCCTTGAAATCCGCCAGCCCCACCACCTTCGACGAGGCCTACTACGAGCGCTTTTACTTCGACAAGAAGACCAGCGTGGTGGACCCGGAGCACATGGAGCGGCTGGGCAACTTTGTGTGCAGCTACCTCAAGTACCTGCGCGTGCCCGTGCAGCGCGTGCTGGATGTGGGCTGCGGCATCGGCCTGTGGAAGGGCATTGTCGAGAAGCACTTTCCCGGCGCCAGCTACCAGGGCGTGGAGTTCAGCCCGTACCTGTGCGAGCGCTTCGGGTGGCAGCAGGGCTCGGTGGTCGACTACGCGGCCAGCGCGCCGTTTGATCTCGTCATCTGCCAGGGTGTGCTGCCCTACCTGAGCCCGCCCGATCTGAAAGCCGCATTGCTCAACCTGGGCCGCCTGAGCAAGGGCGCGCTGTATGTCGAGGCCGTCTCGCGCGACGACTACGAGCAGGACACCATCGACGAAGACCTGACCGACAACCGCGTGTTCCGCCACCGGGCCGAGCTGTACCGGCGCGGTCTGCGCGAAGGCTTTGTGGAGCTGGGCGGCGGCGTGTGGCTCAGCCGCCAGGCGGAGGTGCCCACGTTCGCACTGGAGCGCACGGGCGGGCCTGGCTGATGCCCGGTCCTTCGGGCTTGCCTGGTCCATCCGCTGCCGCAGGCACGCCCGCTGCGCCCCACGCCGTATCGCGCCTGCGCACGGCACGCCTGGCCCGCAGCGCCAAGCCCTTCCTGGCGCGCGGCGGCATCAAGGGCGAGCGCTGCCCTGGCTGCCGCCTGGTGCCCAGCCACTGCCTGTGCGCCCTGCACCCCGTGGTGCCCACCTGCGCCGGCATGTGCCTGCTGATGGCCGACATCGAGCCGCTGAAGCCCAGCAACACCGGCTGGCTGATAGCAGACGTGGTGCCCGACACCTTTGCCTTTGGCTGGGCCCGCACCGAGGTCGACCCTGCCCTGCTGACGCTGCTGGCCGACCCGCAGTGGGAGCCGTATGTGGTGTTCCCCGGCGAGTTCGTGGCACCCGAGCGCGTGGTGACGCAGGTGGCGGTGCCCCGAGCCGGAGTCGAACCGGCACGCGGCAAGCGCCCCCTGTTCATCCTGCTCGACGCCACCTGGGCCGAGGCGCGCAAGATGTTTCGCAAAAGCCCGTATCTGGCGCAGCTGCCCGTGCTGAGCCTGCAGCCCGAGCAGATCTCGCGCTACCAGCTGCGCCGCTCCCACCGCAGCGACCACTTTTGCACCGCCGAAGTGGCCGCGCTGTGCCTGGACCTTGCCGGCGAGCCGCAGGCGGGCGAGACGCTGCAGGCCTACCTGGACGTGTTCACGCACCACTACCTGCAGTCCAAGCACCAGCTGCCGCCCGATTGGCTGGGCGAAGCGCACGCACGCTTGCGTGCTGCCCGCACGGCCCCGCCCCGCGCGGACGCTTTGGCGCTCAGCGACGACAATCGACGGTTACCTTCCCGCACAGGACCCGATGAAAGCTCCCCCCCGCCTGCAGTCCCTCATCGAGGAAGGCCTGATCGACACCGTGGTCCGGCAGCTCATGAGCGGCAAGGAGGCGATGGTGTTCGTGGTGCGCAGCGGCGACCACACCCTGTGCGCCAAGATCTACAAAGAGGCGAACAACCGCAGCTTCCGCCAGGCGGTGGACTACACCGAAAACCGCAAGGTCAAGAACTCGCGCTCGGCCCGCGCCATGGCCAAGGGCAGCAAGTTCGGCCGGCAAGAGCAGGAGGCCGCCTGGCAAAGCGCCGAGGTCGATGCCCTGTACCGCCTGGCCGCTGCGGGCGTGCGTGTGCCCCAGCCCATCAACTTTCATGACGGCGTGCTGCTGATGGAGCTGGTGACCGATGCGCATGGCGACGCGGCCCCGCGCCTGAACGACGTGAGCTTTACGCCCGAAGACGCGCGCACACACCATGCCACGCTGGTGGCCGAGGTGGTGCGCATGCTGTGCGCGGGCGTGGTGCACGGCGACCTGTCGGAGTTCAACATCCTGCTGGCGCACCTGCCCGGCGCGGACGGCGCAGAAGGCCACGACGGCCCCGTCATCATCGACCTGCCGCAGGCCGTGGACGCCGCCGGCAACAACCACGCCCAGCGCATGCTGATTCGCGATGTGGCCAACCTGCGCGACTTTTTTGGCCAGTTCGCGCCCGAGCTGCGCAGCACCCAATACGGCCCCGAGATCTGGAGCCTGTACCAGAGCGGCCTGCTGAGCAACGAAACGCCCCTGACCGGCCGCTACGCGCCCGACCGCGTGGACGTGGACATGCAGGCCGTGCTGCGCGAGATAGACGACGCGCGCGACGAAGAAGCCGCGCGCAGGCTGCGCATGGCCTCGCTCGCCTGAGCCCGCCCGCGCCCTTGCCGTACATTAGCCGCCCGCGCCGTCGAACCCCGCCTACACCCAACACGCCCAACCTGCCCCACCATGACCAAAGACCTTGCACGACAGAACGAACTCAAGCCCATGGCCCTGTGCGAGCCGTGCCAGGGCATCCAGCGCAACTGGCGCAAGGCCCCCGGCCATGCCGAGCTGGTACAGCGCGGCAACCGCAAGGAAGCACGCGACCACGGCGACGTGACCATCACCCGCTACGTGTGCGACCGCTGCGGCACCGCGTGGGAATACGAAAACGACAAGTCCAACCAGAAGGCGGGCTGGTCCGTGGTGGGCCGCTGAACCTGCGCGGCCGACCCCGGCCCCACACGCCACGGAGCCCCACATGCTGCGACGCCGCCGCCTCCTGACCGCTACCGCCCGCACAGGCCTGGCCGCCGCCGCGCTGGCGCTGGGCCTGCCGCACACCGCACAGGCGCAGCCGGCCTACACCGTGTCGGCCGAGCAGTTGCACGACATGCTGGCGCAGAAGTTTCCGCGCACCGTGCCGCTGGCGGGCCTGCTGGACCTGACCCTGCAGGCGCCGCGCCTGCGCCTGCTGCCCGCCGTGAACCGGCTGGGCGCCACCATGGATGTCGAGGCCGCGGGCCCCGCGCTGCGCCGCAGCCACCCCGGCTCGTTCGATGTGGAATTTGCCCTGCGCTACGAGGCCAGCGACCGCACGCTGCGCGCGCACCAGCTGCGGCTGGGCCGGCTGGAGCTGGCGGGCCTCAAGCCATCGGCCACCGAGCTGCCGCGCTGGCCGAGCAGTCGCTGCGCGAAGTGGTGCTGCACCAGCTGCGCCCGCAAGACACCGCACTGCTCGACGGCCTGGGCATGGAGCCCGGCCCCATTACCGTCACTGATAAAGGCCTGAGCGTGGCCTTTGTTCGCAAGCCTTAGTCGACCGCGCAGCATGCCGGCCGGTCGGCGCAGTCCGCGGCGTACTGGATGTGCCGCGTCGGCCACTGAACCGCGGTAGCCCCGCCACGAACCCACTGCACGAATCGCCCCCCAAGAGTGGGCTTCAGACCAGCCGGGGCCGCAGACGCGCACGGCGCGCTGACCGGTGCAGGAGGATTGCGCCTGCAGCGCAACATGCATCCGGGGCCGTGCCGGTTCGTGGATGCAGTGTATGGGCCGCTGCAGGTCGCCGTGGCCAATGACGCTATGGTATTGATAGCTATGGGTGCAATCAAATAAAGGACCTCAAGCCGGTTTTGCTTGTTTTTCGAGTCCGGAGGGCTGTACGGCCCCCATCCACTGTCCTGCCCCTGGCATCGCAC
>LNEG01000118.1 GCA_001464865.1 Burkholderiales bacterium Ga0074133 | reverse complement strand
GGAAGGCGAAGGCGGCCTGAAACTGAGCGCCGAGCAATGGACCGACATGTTGGCCACCTGGGTCGACAAGTACCCGATCATCAGCATCGAAGACGGCATGCATGAAGGCGACTGGGATGGCTGGAAGCACCTGACGGAACGCCTGGGCGACAAGGTGCAGCTGGTGGGCGACGACCTGTTCGTGACCAACACCAAGATCCTCAAGGAAGGTATCGACAAGGGCATCGCCAACTCGATCCTCATCAAGATCAACCAGATCGGCACCCTGACCGAAACGTTCGCCGCGATCGAAATGGCCAAGCGCGCCGGCTACACGGCCGTGATCTCGCACCGCTCGGGCGAGACCGAAGACAGCACCATTGCCGACATCGCCGTGGGCACCAACGCCGGCCAGATCAAGACCGGCTCGCTGTCGCGCTCCGACCGCATCGCCAAGTACAACCAGCTGCTGCGCATTGAAGAAGACCTGGGCGAAATTGCCCACTACCCCGGCCGCGCTGCGTTCTACAACCTGAAATGAAGCGCCCCGTGAGCCGCTTCACGTCTTCCCCCTCTCTCGCGGGAGGGGGGCGCTCCCAGTGGCCCGGCCGAGCCGGCTCCACGGGTGCGCTGGCGTGCAGCGAGCCCGGTGCGTGGATTTGGGGCGGCGGTGAGGCCGCCGTGGTCATACGAGATCGATTGCACGACTGACCCGCTGCCATGGTCGCCCGCGTCGTCCCCGTCATCTTGCTGGCCTTGCTGGCTGCGCTGCACGCCCAGCTGTGGCTGGGGCGCGGCAGCGTACCCCGCGTCAATGAGATGCAGCGCCAGATCGACGTGCAGAAAGCTGCGAACGAGCAGGCGCGCCAGGTCAATGCGCGACTGACCTCCGAGGTTCAGGATCTCAAGGAAGGCCTGGACATGGTTGAGGAAAAGGCTCGCAGCGAGCTGGGCATGGTCCGACCCAACGAGGTGTACGTTCAGTTCACCCCGCGCTGACGTGCCATCGCCTGACGGCGCGCCAGCGTTGGCGCATTCTTCCCCTCTCCCTGAGATTTCCAGTGCGCCCGGCGCTACGGAGGTCGTCGTCACGCTCACCGGTGCGCACGGTACCGGAGTGCCCGAGCTGGCCGCTGGCTTGCGGGCAAGGCTGGGTACCTCGGTCACCATTGTTGTGGCTGCGCAGGCGGGCCACCACGCACGGGAAGCAGCATCCGAAGCCGTCTACCCACCAGGCCCGACCGCGACGCCTGCACCGATCACGGAAGCCTCCGCTGCTTCCCGGCCCGCTGTGGCCGCGCTCACGCTGCTGACCGGGCTGGACCTGGACTGCCCCCCATTGGCCCGCGCCGAGCAGGAGGCTGCCGATGCCACCCTGCGTGCTGCGCTTGCGCATGCGGGCACGGACTACCG
>LNEG01000117.1 GCA_001464865.1 Burkholderiales bacterium Ga0074133 | reverse complement strand
CACATCGACGGCGCGCCGCCTGGTCCTGCGAGAAGTGCAGCGATCCGGAATGCGAGCACAAGCTCTTTACGTCACTCATGGGCCGTTCAGCAGGCAGCGACGCAGACGCCTGACGTTCCTGCACGGATCGCGCAAGAACGGGGCACCCGCCAGACCGATGCTGGGCGGGTTTGACGACACGGCGAGGACAAGGAATTCGAAGCGAGGAACGGAGATCCAAGGCACGCGCCATCCCGGCAGGCCGGCCTTGCTGCACCAAGGCCGCCGACTGGCTCAGCACTGCAGCGCAAGGCTGCGCTTGAGTTCCTTGAGCAGGAGCACAACCTGGCCGGAGCCAAAGCGGTAACCGCCGTTGAGCACCTGCACGGCCTGGTCCCATTTGCCCTGCTGGGCCAGTTCGACCAGATCACCGGCCTGCTCGTGAAAATACTGATGGCGCGCCATCAGGAGCGGATAGGCCGGCTGGTCACCCAGCACCTCTGCGCCCACGCCGTGCAGCCAGCGGCCAAGGGCGCAGTGGTCGGCGCGGCGCACCACCTCCGGATCCAGTCCAACCTTGCTGCGGCCTTCCAGATAGTCCATCAGCCGCGCCTTCCAGCGCTCGTGCGCCACGATGGCGGCTTCGATGTCGAGCGTGGCCAGGTACGTGTCGGCACGCACCGAATCCGGGCCGGAGCGGCTGTCGCCGGATGCCGGTGCAGGCCGCTCCACAGGCAGGGGTGCGGGACGCCTCGGTTTCAGCGCCCGCCATAGGAATTCCATGTCTCGATCTCCGTGGGTTCGGACTCCGCGAGCGTTGCGGCGTGATGACCGCGGCCTGTGCGGGCGGCCGCGCGGTCACGGCAGGTACGGGGCTCAAGAAAAGTCCGGTCCGCCGATCTTAGGGATTGCCCGGGGTTTTGACTGTCAACGATGGTCAGCGAGCGGAGCACGCCGCGAAGACAGCGCAGCTGCCTGCGCAGTCGCGACTACTGGATGCTGGTGGGCCCAGGCGGCTGGCTCACCGCGGGCGAGACAAAAATCTGCGCTGCGTCCACTGCGTCAAAACGGTATTGCTGCCCGCAGAACTCGCAGCCCACCTCGATGTCCTCTCGCTCGGCCAGAATGCTCTCGGCTTCTTCCGCACCCAGACTGCGCAGCATGTTGCTCACACGCTCGCGGCTGCAGGTGCAGGCAAACCTCGGGCCGCTGGCGCCCTGCTGGGGCTCAAAGCGCAATACCTTTTCTTCCCAGAACAGGCGGCGCAGGATGGTGTCCACATCCAGCGTCAGGAGTTCCTGGCGGCTCAGGCTGGACGCCAGGTGGGCGATCCGGTTGTAGTCCTCGTTATGGCCGATCTGGTCCTCGTTTTCGCGGTGCGTCAGGCTGGCGGCCAGATTGCCCTCGCCCTTGACAGGCATGCGCTGGATCAGGAGGCCCGCCGCGATCTGATCGTTGGCCGCCAATACCAGTACGGTGTCCAGTTGCTCGGACTGCAGCATGTAGTGCTGCAGCACGTCTGACAGACGGTCGAGCTTTTCGCCCCGGTCGCCGTGCAGAGGCACCACACCCTGGTAGGGCTGCTGGCCGGGGTGGCGGTCCTTGGGGTCGAGCGTGATGGCGCAGCGGCCGCCGCCGCCCACGTTGACCATGTCGCTCAGCAGCGCGCCTTCGGCGACTTCACTGTTGAACGTGGCGGTGGCGCGAAGGCTCAGATCTGACTGCACCTCGGCCACGGCCAGCTTCACCGGTCCGTCGCCAAACACCTGCAGCACCAGCGCGCCGTTGAACTTGATGTTCGACTGCATCAGCACACCGGCTGCCGCCATCTCGCCCAGCAGCTCCCTCACGGGCGCCGGGTAAGCGCCGGTGCTCGTGTTGCTGGCGCGGCGGCGCAGGATGTCGGTCCAGGCGTCAGTCAGGCGCACGATCATGCCGCGCACAGGCAGCCCGTCAAAAAGAAACTTGTGGAGTTCAGACACGCAAGGGGTTCCCGGGGAATTCGGCGATCAGCCGATTTTGCGCAGGCCGTTCTTGAAGCGGCGCGCGTTGTCAATGTAGTGCTGCGCGCTCTGGCGCAGGCCTTCGATCTGCTCGGGCGTGAGTTGGCGCACGACCTTGGCAGGGCTGCCGATGATCATCGAGCCATCGGGAAACTCCTTGCCTTCGGTGACCAGCGCACCAGCGCCCACCAGGCAGTTCTTGCCGATGCGGGCACCGTTGAGCACCACGGCGCCAATGCCGATCAGCGATTCATCGCCGATGGTGCAGCCGTGCAGCATGACCTGGTGGCCCACCGTCACGCGTTCGCCCACTACCAGCGGCTTGCCGATGTCGGCATGCAGCACGCTGGCATCCTGGATGTTGGAGCCGGCACCAATGGTGATGCTCTCGGTGTCGCCTCGCACCACGGTGCCAAACCACACGCTGGCGTCCTCGCCCAGCAAAACACGGCCCATCACCTGGGCGCTGTCGGCCACCCAGGCGCTCGCTGCCACCTGGGGCGCCACTCCGTCAAGTTCATAAACTGCCATTGCCCACCCCTTCAGCAGAGATCAGAGATCAATTGGTTACCACAAAAAAGCCGTCGTGTGCCGGCGCAGCGCCGGTGGCACAGGGCCTGCCCACCGAAACGGCCTAGAATTGTAGGATGGAGCTTCGCCACCGCGCCCTGCAGGCCCTGCGCCTGGCAGACCCCGAGAAAAAAGTGGCTGCAGCGCTTGAAATACATGCCCTTGCAGCTACTCTTTCAATAGCAGATTCAACCCCCGAAGGCCCGAGCGATCCCGCCGAACTCCCGGGGCGCCCCGACCGCCCGGAACTGCTGGCCCACACCGCCGTAGCCCGACGCTCGCCCGCCACCCCCGGGGGCCGCGCCATCCTGATCCACGCCATCGCACACATCGAATTCAACGCCATCAATCTGGCGCTCGACGCAGTCTGGCGGTTCGACGGCATGCCCCGTGCCTACTACCTCGACTGGGTACGGGTTGCGGCCGAAGAATCCACGCATTTTCAGCTTTTGCGCAACCATCTGCGCGCGCAGGGGCATGACTATGGCGACTTCCCGGCCCACCAGGGGCTGTGGACGATGTGCGAGAAGACCCGCCACGACATCGTGGCCCGCATGGCGCTGGTGCCGCGCACGCTGGAAGCCCGCGGGCTCGACGCCACGCCGCAGATCCAGGCCAAGCTGCGCAACGCGGGTGCGCCCGATGCGGTGGCGGCCGCTGCCATTCTCGACACCATCCTGCATGACGAGGTCGGGCACGTCGCCATTGGCAATCACTGGTACCGATGGCTGTGCGAACGCGAGGGCATTGACCCCGAGGCACACTACGGTCTGCTGGTGCGGCAATACGAGGCTCCCCGCCTGAAGCCGCCCTTCAACGACGCTGCCCGCCGCCGAGCCGGTTTCACAGAAACCGAACTTCGCTGGCTCCAGCAGGTCTGACACAGGCTTGCGGTCGCGCTACGATGCCTCCAAACGTGCTTTTGGCGCATCTACCTTCCACCGCACACCTGACGACGCCCCCCATGAACTCCCCCTCTGCCCATGAGTCCCCTTCTTCCCCACCGCCAGCCAGCGGTCCGTCCCCTGTGGCCATGATCGCCCGCCAGGCCATCGTCAATGCGCAGCAGGTGGTGGTCGGGTATGAACTGTTCAACCGCTCGCGCACTGCCAACACGCACACGGCTGCTACCGACGTGACGCTCGTGTTCAACGCCTTGTCGCACGCGGGGAGTGAAGAGCTGGTGGGCAAGAAGCTCATCTTCGTGAACTGCACCCACGAGAGCCTTGCCGGTGGACATCTGGAGCTTCTGGACCCCGACAAGGTGGTGCTGGAGATCCCGCCGCTGGGCCATGCCGCCAGCGAAGAAGTGGCCACGCGCACGCCCATACTGACCGGCCTGCGCAACCGCGGGTTCCACCTGGCGTTCAACCACACGGTGCTGCAGTCTGCCTACGCGCCCTGGCTGCCGCTGGCCGACTACATCAAACTCGATCTCTCCGTGCTGGCCCCCGACCAGCTGGCGGTACTGATCAGCTATGCCGGACGCCACTCGAAGGCCGAACTGATCGCCGAGAAAGTGGAAACCGCACAGCAATACGACATGGTGTCGACCCAGGGCGTGCAGCTGTTCCAGGGATACTGGTTTGCGCGGCCCTCTCTGGTGGAGACCAAGCTTCTGGCTCCCGCGCAGGCCAGCATCATCGAGCTCATCAACCACGTTCGCAACCAGTCGAGCACCGACGACATCGAGCAGGTGCTCAAGAAGGATGCGGGGCTGGCGTTCAACCTCATGCGGCTGATCAACTCGGCCGGCTTTGGCCTGAACCGCGAGATCACGTCCTTCCGCCAGGCTGTGATGCTGCTGGGCCTCAAGAAGCTGTTCCGCTGGGCAGCCCTGCTGCTGACCGCCTCGCGCAGCGGCGGTGCGCCCTCCTCCCTGGGCCAGACAGCCGTGGTGCGCGGGCGGCTGATGGAACTGCTGGCCCTGGAAACCCTGCCGCCCGAGGATGCCGACCAGGCCTTCGTGGTGGGCATCTTCTCACTGCTGGATGTGATGCTGTCGATGCCGATGGCCAAGGCGGTGGGCCTCCTGAACGTGCCCGAGGCCGTCTCCGCTGCGCTGCTGCGCCGCGAGGGATTCCTGGGCGACCTGCTGACCCTGGCGGAGGCCTGCGAATCCAGCGACGATGCGGCCTTCAACCGCACTGCCGGTCTCCTGCACCTGACCAGCCAGCAGATCAATCTGGCCCATCTGCAGGCATTGGCCTGGGCAGACCAGCTGGGGGACTGACCGCCGCGTCACCGCTGTGTCCGAGAATTCGCACCGGTAACGTGCGGGTCTAGAATCGGAACAGATTCCAGACCTTACCCATAGCGAAACCTCCATGTCGAGCACACCCGAACACGATGCCCAGCAAGCGACCCGGCCTGAGGTCGAACCGGTGGACGAAAATCTTGCCGTCATTGCGCGCCAGGCCATCGTGGACGAATCGCGCGCCGTGTACGGCTATGAGCTTTTCGACCGCTCCACCGCATCCCAGACGCACACGGCGGCCAGCGATGCAGCATTGCTGTTCAACGCACTGTCCTACGCGGGCACCGAGGCGCTGGTCGGCAAGAAGACCGTCTTCATCAACTGCACACACGACAGCCTTTCGGGCGGTCACCTGGAGCTGATCCACCCCGAAAAGGTGGTGCTTGAAGTTCCCCCACTGCCCGACACGGCCACGGCCGAAGAGATCGAGGGCCGTGTGCCCACGCTGCAGGCACTGCGCACACGCGGCTTCCGCCTGGCCTTTGACCAGCAGGCATTGCGCCGTGCGTACACCAGCTGGCTGCCGATGGCAGCATTCGTCAAGCTGGACATGCAGGCCTTCAAGCCCGAGATGGCGTCCGCCCTCGTCAAGTTCGCCACCACTTACAGCAAGGCCACGCTGGTAGCCGAAAAGGTCGAGACCTCCGAGCAGTACGAACTGATGCGCGACCTGGGCGTCAAGCTCTTCCAGGGCTACTGGTTTGCCAAGCCCGCACTGGTCAAGGCCACCACGATCCGGCCTTCGCAGGCCACCATCATCCAGCTGATCAACCTGGTGCGCAAACAGGCGAGTACGGCCGAGATCGAGGACCTGCTCAAGAAGGACCCCACGCTCTCGTTCAACCTGCTGCGCTTCATCAATTCGTCGGGATTCGGCCTGTCGTGCGAGATCACGTCGTTCCGCCACGCCGTGATGATCCTGGGGCTGAAAAAGCTTTTCCGCTGGGCTGCGCTGCTGATGACCACATCCAAGGCCGGCGGCGTACCCCCAGCCGTGGGCCAGACCGCGGTGGTGCGGGGCCGGCTGATGGAGCTGCTGGCCGCGGAACTGCTGGAGCCCGAAGAATGCGACAACGCCTTTGTGGTGGGCGTGTTCTCCCTGCTCGACACGATGCTTGGCGTGCCGCTCGAGAAAGCGCTCGAATCCGTTGCGCTGCCAGAACCGGTCATGGACGCGCTCCTGCGTGGCACCGGGGTGTTTGCCCCGTTCCTGGAGCTGACGAAGGCCTGCGAAAGCGGCGATGAAGTCGCGTTTGCCAACGCCGCCAACGCCCTGCATCTGTCCAACCGCCAGGTCAACTGGGCCCACCTGCAGGCACTGACCTGGGCGGAAACCCTGGACGGCGAATAAGAACAGGGCGCGCAACGCGCCGCGCCCCCGCGTCCCGAAGGCCCTGCGATGCAGGGCCTTTTTCATGGGCGGAGCCGGGACCATCACGGGCGGCCTGTGCCCGGGTGCCCGAGCCCGCAGCACCGCCTGGGCACCGCACCCAGGCCTGGGCACCAGCGCAGCGACTCAATTCCCCTGGATGCCCGCCGCGCGAATGATCCGTGCGTTGTTGTCGGACTCGCGCACGATCTGCCGCGCAAACTCGGCCGCACTGCCGCCCGTGGGCACGTTGTCAGACGCATCCAGACGGGCACGCACATCGGACAGGGCCAGCGCCTTGTTCACCTCGGTGTTGATGCGGTCCAGCACGGCAGGTGGCGTTCTGGCCGGTGCGAACAGGCCGAACAGCGATGACATGTTGGCAGCGGGCTGCCCCAGTTCGGCCAGCGTGGGCACCTGGGGCAGCGAATCGAGCCGCGCTGGCGCGCCCACCGCCAGCGGCCTGAGCTTGCCCGCCTTGATGTGCTGCAGCAGCGCCGGCCCCGCGTTGGTGGAGAGCACCTCGAACTGCCCGCTCAGCGCGTCCGTCATCTGCTGGCCGCCGCCTTTGTAGGGGATGTGGGTGATCTGCACCTGGCTCTTGCCGGCGATCTGCTCCAGCATGATGTGCCCGAGCGACGCCTGCCCCGAAGTGGCCCAGCGCACCTGCCCCGGTTGCGCCCGGGCGCCTTCCACCAGCGCGGCAAAGTCCGCGGCCTTGCTGGCAGGCGTGGCCAGCAGCACCACGGGCGAATACATCACGCTGACCACAGGTGCAATGTCCTTTTCCGGGTCAAACGGCGACTTGCCCAGGTGCGGGTTCAGCGCCAGCGGGCTGATGGCGGCAAACCCCAGCGTGTAGCCGTCTGCAGGCGCCTTGGCCACGGCATCCATGCCAATGCTGCCACTCGCACCCGCCTTGTTCTCCACCACGACCGGCGTGCCCAACTGCACGGCCAGCTTGTCGGCCAGCGCACGGGCCACGTTGTCACTCACACCACCGGCTGGGTACGCCACCACGATGCGGATCGGTTTGGCAGGCCAGGCCTGCGCCCATGCGGCTGCGGGCAGCGCGACCGCCAGCGCAACGGCCGCGGCCAGGTGGTGGAAATTACGGCGATGAAACGGTGTCATGGAAAAGTCCGGATAGCGGCGTCAACAGAAGGGGAGGACGGCGGAACGACGCACGCGGGCGCGGTTCAGCCCCGTGGGTGATGCTGCGCGTGCAGGGCCTTGAGCCGCTCGCGCGCCACATGGGTGTAGATGGTCGTGGTGGAGATATCGGCATGACCCAGCAGCAGCTGCACCACGCGCAGATCGGCCCCGTGGTTGAGCAGGTGCGTGGCAAACGCATGGCGCAGCGTGTGCGGCGACAGCGGCGCATGGATACCCGCCACCTGCGCCCACTTCTTGACAATCATCCAGAACATCACGCGTGTCATGCCGCTGCCGCGTTGCGTCACGAACAGATCGTCCGTCTGCTGCCCGCCCAGGATGGGGCCGCGCGCCTCGGCCAGATAGCGCTCCAGCCACTGGCGCGCCACCTCGCCAAAAGGCACCAGACGCTCCTTGCTGCCCTTGCCCATCACGCGCAGCACGCCTTCATTGAGCCCGACCTGAAAGGTCTTGAGCGTGACCAGCTCGGTCACGCGCAGGCCGCTGGCGTACATCAGCTCCAGCATGGTGCGATCGCGCAGGCCCAGCGGCGTGGCCACGTCGGGCGCATCCAGCAGCGCTTCCACCTGCGCCTGCGACAGCGTCTTGGGCACGCGCAGCGGCTGGCGCGCGGCTTGCAGCCGCACCGTGGGGTCGGCAGCAATACGGCGCTCGCGCAGCGCCCAGTGGAAATAGCGGCGCAACACAGTCAGCCGCCGGTTGGCCGACGTGGCCCGGGTCTGCGCATGGCGCGCCGCGAAATAGCCGTGCAGGTGGTGTTCGGCCGTGGCATCCAGCGCCAGCGGCGCGGGCTGTTCGGCCAGCCACTGGGCGTACAGCGTGAGGTCGCGCCGGTAGGCCGCCAGCGTGTTGCGCGAGAGGCCGTCTTCCAGCCAGACGGCATCGACAAACTGATCAATCGCACTCAGGCTTGCGTTCAACATGCAAAACCATAGCACGTAAAAAAACCGCCCGGTGAGGGGCGGTTTTGCGGGTGGTGATGGTGCCTGCCTGCGTTCTCACTCGAGCGTGAGCTTCTGCTTGGCGACCACATCCTTGTACACCGCCAGCTCGGCCTTCATCTGCTCGGCGAACTGCTCGGGCGTGTTGCCCACCACCAGCGAGCCAGTGTCTTCGATGCGCTTTTTCACGGCCGGGTCTTCCAGGGCCTTGCGCACGGCGGCGTTGACCTTGTCGACCACTTCCTTGGGCAGGCCCTTGGGGCCGACGATGCCGTAGTAGGCCATGCGGTTCACCGGCTCCAGGCCCAGTTCCTTGAACGTGGGCACATTGGGCAGGGCGGCCACGCGCTGCGGTGCGGCCACGGCAATCGCTACCAGGCGGTTGTCCTTGATGAAGGGCAGCGCCGACGGGATGTTGTCAAAAATGATCGGCACCTGGCCAGCCACGGTGTCGTTCAGGGCCGGGCCCGCGCCGCGGTAGGGGATGTGCGTGACGAACGTGCCCGACAGGTTCTTGTACAGCTCCATCTGCAGGTGGCCGATGCCGCCCGTGCCTGACGAGGCATACGAATACTTGCCGGGGCTCTTTTTCAGCTCAGCCACGAACGACTTGTAGTCCTTGGCCGGAAAGCTGGGGTTCACTGCAATCAGGTTGGGCGTGGCCGCAATGTTGATGATGGGCGTGAAGTCCGTCAGCGGGTTGTACGGTGTCTTGGGGTTGATGGCAGGATTGGCCGCGGTGGTGGACACGGTGGCCACACCCAGCGAATACCCATCGGGCGTGGCGCGAGCCGTTTCGGATGCACCCACCACACCGCCGCCACCGGCCTTGTTCTCCACGATCACGCTCTGGCCCAGGGCCTTGCCCAGCGGGTCCGCAATCACGCGGGCGATGATGTCGGTGGTGCCACCGGGGGCAAACGGCACCACCAGGCGGATGACCTTGTTGGGATAGGCCTGGGCGGCTGCAGTACCGGCAGCTGCTGCCAGAACGGTCAGCGCGAGCCATTGACGACGGTGCATGGAGTCTCCTTACAGTGGGTTCACAGATGTCGCAAATGGTAGGGGCAACCGGGCCGTTGCAGCACTGCGGATTCCACATAAGGGCTAACCCGCATGACTGACGGGCATCAAGTATTCTCGGCCGGTGAACTACGCCCAGCTCCTGCTCCCTGATTTCTCGCTCATCCTGCTCGGTTACCTGCTGTGCCGCTTCACCGCCCTCAACCGCGCCGTGTGGCAGCCGGTGGAGGCACTGGTGTACTACCTGCTGTTTCCGGTGCTGCTGTTCCAGTCCATCGTGCGCAGCCCGATGGACATCCAGGCCGCTTCGGGGCTGATTGGCGCGGGGCTGCTGTCGGGCATGGCGGGCATTGCGCTGGCGTACAGCCTGCCGTACTGGCCCTGGTTGGGCCGGCAGTTTGACCGGCGCGACCACGCGGCCAGCGCCCAGGTGGCGTTTCGCTTCAACTCCTTCATTGGCCTGGCCATTGCCGAGCGGCTGGCGGGCGCGCAGGGCCTGCTGATGATTGCGGTGCTGATCGGCGTGTGCGTGCCGCTGTTCAACGTGGCTGCCGTGTGGCCCATGGCCCGGCATGGCCAGCAGGGATTTCTGCGCGAGCTGGTGCGCAACCCGCTCATCATCGCCACGGCTTCGGGCCTCACGGCCAACCTGCTCGGGTTTCAGATGCCGGCGTGGGCCGAACCCACGGTCACCCGCATCAGCGCGGCCTCCCTGCCCCTGGGGCTCATGGCGGCAGGCGCGGGCATGCAGTTTGGCCTGCTCACACAGAGCAAGGCGCTGGGCACGTCGGTGCTGGCCATCCGACACCTGGTGCAGCCGCTGATTGCGCTGGGCATGGCACGGCTGTTCGGCCTCAGCACCGCGCAGACCACCGTGCTGCTGGCGTTCTCGGCCCTGCCCACCGCGTCCACCTGCTACGTGCTGGCCGCGCGCATGGGCTACAACGGGCCGTACGTGGCGGGGCTGGTCACGCTGTCCACACTGCTGGGCATGGCCAGCCTTCCGTTTGCCCTGGGGGTCCTCCGATGAATCACACCACCACACCGCATCCGGCCGACTGCGGCCGCCACCCGTCCCGCCGCGCGCTGCTGCTGACTGCACTCGCTGCCGCAAGCATGGTCCCGTTGGCAGCGTGCAAGGGCAAGACCCCGAAGGCCAGAGCCGTGCTCGCGGGCGCCACCGTTCTGGCGCTGGGCGATTCGCTGACCTCGGGCGTGGGCGCCACGCCGGACACGGCCTACCCCGCACGGCTGGCGCAACTCACCGGCTGGAACGTGGTCAACGCGGGCGTGTCGGGCCACACCTCGGCGCAGGCGCAGGAACGGCTGGCTGCCTTGCTTGCCCAGCACAGCCCGGCGCTGGTGATCGTGAGCATCGGCGGCAACGATTTCCTGCGCCGCCAGAGCGCTGCCGACACCCGCGCCAACGTGCGGCGGATCTGCAGCGAGGCCCTGGCCAGCGGCGCACAGGTGCTGCTGGTGGCCGTGCCCGAGCTGTCGCTGCTGGCCGTCGCAGGCAGGCTGAGCGACCACGCGATGTACCAAGAGATTGCAGACGAACTGAAGATCCCGCTGCACCGCAACGGCTGGGCTGCCGTGCTGGCCAACGAAAGCCTGCGGGCAGACAACGTGCATGCCAACGCGGCAGGCTACGAGCAGTTTGCCCAGGGGCTGACCGGCACGCTGAGGGAAGCAGGGCTGCTGGTACGCTGACGCTTTTTGCTATTTATTTGATAGCTATCAGGCATTGTTTTATATGGACTTGGAGCACTTTTGACCTGAAAACGCACTCAGGAGGCTGCCTGCACCCGCCCCACGGGCGGCCAGCGCCCTCCCCAAGCAGACGCATCCCGGACCCTTACCCTTGCGCCGCCCCTGCGCCCTGTGCCAGCGCCCACGCCACATGCTCGCGCACCAGGGCGCTCTCGCCACCGGCGCGCGCCTGCAGGGCGGCGACCAGTGCCTGTACATCGTCCACCCCTGCCGCACCGCGGTCCGTCGCCACACGCAGAGCATTACCCAGCGCCACGGCAATGTTGCGCAGCCAGCGCTCGTGCCCGATGCGGCGGATCGGCCCGCCCTCCGTCATCCGTAAAAACGTGGCCTCGTCCCACGCAAAAAGATGCACCAGCTGCTGGCCCGCCAGGCCCTGGCGTTCATCAAAATCGGGCAGGCGGCTCACCTGCGCAAACTTGTTCCACGGGCAGATCAGCTGGCAGTCGTCGCACCCATAGATGCGGTTGCCCATCAGCGGGCGCAGCTCCAGCGGGATGGGGCCGGCGTGTTCGATGGTGAGATACGAGATACAGCGCCGGGCATCCAGACGGTGCGGCGCAATGATGGCTTGCGTGGGGCAGATGTCGATGCAGGCCGTACAGCTGCCGCAGTGGGCCGTGACGGGCTCGCTGGCGGGCAGCGCCATGTCCACATAGATCTCGCCCAGGAAAAACATCGATCCGGCTTCCCGGTTGAGTACCAGCGTATGCCGCCCGCGCCAGCCCTGCCCGCTGCGCGCGGCCAGCTCGGCCTCCAGCACGGGGGCCGAGTCGGTGAACACGCGGTGACCGAACGGGCCCACCTCGGCGGCAATGCGGTCGCTGAGCTTTTGCAGGCGGGCGCGCAGCACCTTGTGATAATCGCGGCCCCGGGCATAGACCGACACGATGCCCTCGCCGGGCCGGGCCAGGCGTCCCAGCTCGAACGCCTGCCATCCCTCAGGTGCACGCTCGCCCGTGTGGCGCGGCAGGTAGTCCATGCGGGCGGTGATCACGCTCACGGTGCCGGGCACCAGCTCTGCCGGGCGTGCGCGTTTGAGGCCATGCGAGGCCATGTAGTGCATGTCACCATGGAAGCCCTGCGCAAGCCATGCTGCAAGGCCCGGCTCTGCAGCAGACAAATCGACCCCTGCCACGCCGATTTGGGAAAATCCCAGTTCGCGGGCCCACTCCTGCATTTGAGGAACGAGTTGACTGCTGCACCACATATGCCTCCGATTGTAGAAACGCTCCCCGCCGCTGACGCCGCAGAGCCGGCACGCACCCTGTCGTGGCACAGCGAGGATGACACCGCCGCCTTTGCACAACGGCTGGCCGCGCAGCCCGGGCTGGCCCACGCGTTCGTCACGCTGCATGGCGACCTGGGCGCGGGCAAGACCACGCTGGTGCGGCACCTGCTGCGCGCGCTGGGCGTGCAAGGCCGCGTCAAAAGCCCTACGTACGCGGTGGTCGAGCCCCATGACGCCCCGGGCCTGGCACCGCAAGCCACCACCGTGTGGCACTTCGACTTCTACCGTTTTGACGACCCGCGGGAGTGGGAAGACGCTGGCTTTCGGGACATCTTTGCCAGCCCTGGCCTCAAGGTGGCAGAATGGCCAGAAAAGGCTGCAGCGCTTACCCCGCCTGCCGATCTTGCTATACACATTGAAGCAATTGATGACACCCAAAGACGCGTCACGCTGCAGGCTGGCACCGCCACAGGGCGCAGCCTGCTCGTGGGGCTCTGAGTGGTTGCCCCGCGCTGCACCATGCACTGCTGCCTTGTCATGACACGCCCGCTGACCACCCGCCCCGGCACGTGCGCCCCGTTCTCCGCTGGCACCTTCGCCACGCTGATGCACGCATGACCGGCAAGGCGCCTTACCCCTCCCGACGCGCACTGCTGCAGACCGGCAGCCTGGTGCTGCTGCTGGGCACGCAGCAGATTGCACGCGGGGCCACCATCCTGGCTGTACGGGTGTGGCCTGCGTCCGAGTATTCGCGCGTCACGATCGAGTCCGACGGCGCCCTGGTGGCCAAGCAGTTCTTCGTCACGTCGCCGCCGCGGCTCGCGGTGGACATCGAGGGCATCGACCTGAGCCCCGAACTGCGCGAGCTGGTCGC
>LNEG01000116.1 GCA_001464865.1 Burkholderiales bacterium Ga0074133 | reverse complement strand
CCACGGCGGGGGTGGCGGGTGCAGCCGCGGCTGGAACCACGGCGGTGTCCGCGGTGCGTGCGTCAGCCGCTCGCTTGACCGGTTCATCCTTGACCGCGTCGGCCAGGCGCGCCAGCTCGCGCAGGCGCTTGGATTCTTCCAGCAGGTAGCGCTGGTAGTCATCCAGATCGCCGTCAAACGGCCCGACCACGCCACGGCCGACCATCCAGAAGTCCTCGCAGACCGAGCGCAGCAACGCACGGTCGTGGCTGACCAGCATGACGGTGCCGTCGAAGTCGTTGAGCGCCATGGCCAGGGCCTCGCGGGTGGCGAGGTCCAGGTGGTTGGTGGGCTCATCCAGCAGCAGCAGGTTGGGGCGCTGCCAGACGATCATGGCCAGCACCAGGCGCGCCTTTTCGCCGCCGCTCATGGTGCCCACGGCCTGCTTGACCATGTCGCCCGTGAAGTTGAAGCTGCCCAGGTAGCTGCGCAGGTCCTGCTCGCGGCTCGGTTGCTTGGCGTCCGGCCCCAGCTCCCGCGCCAGGCGGATCATGTGCTCGAGCGGGTTGTCTGCGGGGCGCAGAACATCGAGTTCCTGCTGGGCAAAGTAGCCGATGTTCAGGCCCTTGCCTTCGGTGATGTTGCCGCCCAGCGCCTTCATGGTGCGCGCAATCGTCTTCACCAGCGTGGACTTGCCCTGGCCGTTGGCGCCCAGGATACCGATGCGCTGGCCCGCCAGCACCGAGCGGTTGACGCCCGAGAGGATGGTGGTGGGCACGCCCTCGTCGTCCACATAGCCAAACGATGCATCGCTGATGGCCAGCATCGGGTTGGGCAGGTTGGCGGGTTCCTTGAACTCGAAGGTGAAGTCGGCCTCGGCCAGTACCGGGCCGATCTTTTCCATGCGTTCGAGCTGCTTGACGCGGCTTTGGGCCTGCTTGGCCTTGCTGGCCTTGGCCTTGAAGCGGTCGATGAATTTTTGCAGGTGGGCCATCTTCTCCTGCTGCTTGGAGAAGCTCGCCTGTTGGAGCTCGAGCTGCTGGGCACGCAATTCTTCGAACTTGCTGTAGTTGCCGCCGTAGCGGTTCAGCTCGCCCTGCTGGATCTGCAGGGTGACGTTGGTGATGGCGTCAATGAACTCGCGGTCATGGCTGATCACGATCATGGTGCCCGCATAGCGCTTGAGCCATGCCTCCAGCCAGACCAGTGCATCCAGGTCCAGGTGGTTGGTGGGCTCATCGAGCAGCAGCAGATCGCTGGGGCACATCAGCGCCCGAGCCAGCTGCAGGCGCATGCGCCAGCCGCCCGAAAAGCTGCTCACCGGCTGGTCCAGCTCGCTCACCCGAAAACCCAGGCCCAGGATCAGTGCCTGCGCGCGCGCCACGGCATCGTGGGCGCCAGCGTCGTGCAGGTCGGAATAGGCGTGGGCGATGGCCATGCCGTCATCGCTGGCTTCGGCGTCGGCCAGCTGCTGCTGCACCTCGGCCAGGCGCGTGTCGCCCTCCAGTACGAAGTCAGTGGCCGACTGGTCGGTTTCGGGCATGTTCTGCGCGACCTCGGCCATCCGCCAGCTCGATGGGATGTGGAAATCCCCACCGTCCTCGTGCAGCTTGCCGCTGAGCAGCGCGAACAGGCTGGACTTGCCCGCGCCGTTGCGGCCCACGAGCCCGACGTTTTCGCCGGGATTGATGGTGGTGGACACGCTGTCGAGCACGACTTTCGTGCCGCGTCGCAGGGTTACGTTCTTGAGGGTGATCATCCGGGAATCAGAAAAAAGCGCACCCGCACAAGGCGGGTGGCGTCAAAAATCAGGTCGCCATCGCGTCTGCCATCGGCGTTGCCGCGGCAGCCACGAGGGTGGCGCAAAGCCCTCTATTGTGCCGTGAGCCGGCTCTGGGCGGCCAGGGCCTGCCGGGTGACCAGCAAAACCTGGTCTTCGCCGGCACTGGTATCGAGCCAGAAAACCGGCAGTTGCGGAAACGCAGCTTCGAAATGGGCACGCTCGTTACCGATCTCCAGAATGATCACGGCGTCTTCGCTCATGCAGGCCGGGGCAGCCTTGAAGAGCTGGCGAACGAAGTCCATGCCGTCCTTGCCGCCAGCCAGGGCCAGTTCAGGTTCGGCGCGGTACTCGCCAGGAAGCGCGTCCATGCTGGCGGCGTTCACGTAAGGCGGGTTGCACAGGATCAGATCCCACGGACCGGGCACGGCAGACAGGCCGTCCGAGATGCACAGCCCGATGCGGTCGGCCAGGCCATGGCGATCGACGTTGATGCGTGCAACGGCCAGAGCCTCAGGCGAGATGTCTGCCCCCGTGACCTCCACCTCCGGCCAGGCCATGGCCGCCAGAACGGCAAGGCTGCCGTTGCCGGTACAAAGGTCCAGCACGCGCCGGGTCTGGTCGCTCAGAAAATCATCGGCCATGCCATCGACAAGGATCTCGGCAATGAAGCTGCGCGGCACGATGGCACGCTCGTCCACGTAGAAAGAAACGCCTTGCAGCCAGGCTTCGCGCGTGAGGTAGGCGGCGGGTTTGCGGGTGCGGATACGTTCTTCAAAAAGTGTAGCGACCAACGCAGAACTTTCGGCCGCCACAGGCTGTTTTTGCACGGAATCGGGGCTGTCCGACAGATCGCTGTCCAGCGGCAGGCCCAGACGCCAGAGCACGAGCCAGGCGGCCTCATCGTGGGCGTTGGTGGTGCCGTGGCCAAATGCGACGCCCGCTGCGATGAGCGCCTGTGCACCGGATTCGACCAGCGCGCCGACCGTATCACCTTTCACGGGCTGGGCGGTGCCGATGCTGCCGGCGCTGGCCCCCGGCTCGCCCGGCAATGACCGCGTCATGCCTGCACCGCCCGAACAGCCGCGGCGGCCAGAGCCTGCGCATGCAGGTTTTCCAGGGTGCGCCGATAGATGTTCTTGAGCGGCTCGATGTCGGCAACGACGATGTGCTCGTCGATCTTGTGGATGCTGGCGTTGGGGGGGCCCAGTTCGATGACCTGGGGGCACACCTGCGCAATGAAGCGGCCATCGCTGGTGCCGCCGGTGGTGGAAAGCTCGGTCGCGAGGCCTGTTTCCGCCGCAATGGCCTGCTGCACGGCCGTGACGAGTTCACCGGGCGTGGTCAGGAACGGTTGGCCGCCCAGGGTCCAGCGCAGGTCGTACTCCAGCCCGTGGCGGTCCAGCACGGCATGCACGCGTTGCTTCAGGCCTTCGGCGGTCGATTCGGTCGAAAAGCGGAAGTTGAAATCGATGACCACCTCGCCAGGGATCACGTTGGTGGCACCCGTGCCACCGTGCATGTTGCTCACCTGCCAGCTGGTGGGCGGAAAGAAGGCATTGCCGCTGTCCCATGGGGTGGCTGCCAGCTCGGCCAGCGCGGGCAGGGCCTGGTGGATGGGGTTGCGTGCCAGCTGCGGGTAGGCGATGTGGCCCTGGATACCGCGCACGGTGAGTTTGCCGCTCAGGGTGCCGCGGCGGCCGTTCTTGATCATGTCGCCGGTGCGTTCCACCGAAGTGGGCTCGCCGACGATGCAATAGTCCAGCACCTCGCCACGGGCGTGGAGCTGTTCGACCACGACCTTGGTTCCGTCGACCGATGGGCCTTCCTCATCGCTGGTCAGCAAGAAGGCCATCTGGACCATGGGCTCGGGGGTTGCCGCCAGAAACTCCTCGACCGCCACCACAAACGCGGCGATGGACGTTTTCATGTCGCTGGCACCACGGCCATAAAGTTTGCCGCCGCGGTGTGTGGGCACAAAGGGGTCGCTGCTCCACTGCGCAAGCGGCCCGGTGGGCACCACATCGGTATGGCCGGCAAATACTACTGTTTTGATAGCACCAGAGGCAATTGAATCCAGGGCTACAGGCCGTTTTGCCCATAAATTGCTCACCCGGAAGTCCGCAGGGCCACTGTCCATGCGTTCACACGCAAACCCCAGCAGTGCCAGGCGGTCGGCAAGCAGATCAAGGCATCCTGCGTCTTCGGGGGTGATGGAGGGCCGGGAAATCAGTTGCTCAGCCAGATGCAGGGTGCGTGACATGGGGATAGGGGAGGGGAGAGGTGGGGCGTGGGTACGATCAGGCCGCTGGCTTGACGTCCAGCACGATCTCGGTGAATGAAGGCTGGTCGTCCTGGACATCGCGGGCTTCTTTTTGTGCCTTGGCGGCGTTGGCCGCCAGCGAGAAGTCGTTTTGCAGGCGCCACATCAGGTTGGTGGGCGAGTCGGCATAGGCCATGCCTTCCTTGCGGTCGATCTTGCCGTCCATGATGAGCTTGGCCAAGGCTTCCTCGAAGGTCATCGAGCCTTCGGCCATGGACTTTTCCATCGCCTCGCGCACGCCCGAAAAGTCGCCGTTCTCGATGAGGTCGGACACGAGCTTGGTGTTGAGCATGACCTCGACAGCGGGCACGCGGCCGCCCGCCACGGTGCGCACGAGGCGCTGCGACACAATGGCCTTGAGCGCCGAAGCCAGATCGCCCAGCATGGTGGGGCGCACTTCGACGGGGTAGAAGCTCAGGATACGGTTGAGCGCGTGGTAGCTGTTGTTGCCATGCAGGGTGG
Organism: Burkholderiales bacterium Ga0074133; assembly: GCA_001464865.1. Taxonomy (GTDB): domain Bacteria; phylum Pseudomonadota; class Gammaproteobacteria; order Burkholderiales; family Burkholderiaceae_C; genus Acidovorax. Next base: position 18,378 of record LNEG01000116.1, on the reverse strand, counting down.
CCAGGCACAGGTGCCCTGACTGCGCATAGGCAATGGCAGCCGACATGGTTTCGCGGTCACGGATTTCGCCGATCAGGATCACGTCGGGTGCCTGGCGCAATGCGTTCTTGAGCGCGGTTTGCAGGGACTGCGTGTCGCTGCCGATCTCGCGCTGGTTGACGATGGAGCGCTTGTTCTTGAACTGGTATTCGACGGGGTCTTCGATCGTGAGGATGTGGCCGGTCAGGACTTCATTGCGTGTGTCGATCATCGACGCGAGCGAAGTGCTCTTGCCCGAACCGGTGGCGCCCACCATCAGGATGAGTCCGCGCTTTTCCATGATGAGGTCACGCATCACCGCGGGCAGGCCGAGCGAGTCGAATTCAGGAATCAGCTGCGAGATGAAGCGGACGACGACCGCGTAGCTGCCCCGCTGGCGCATGGCGCTCACGCGGAAGCGGCCGACACCGCTCAGGGGCACGCCCATGTTGAGCTCGCCGGTTTCCTCGAGCTCTTCGATGCGGTCGGGCGGAACGATCTCGGAGAGCAGGTTGCGCGGCGCATCGGCCGGCAGTATCTGGTTGTTGACGGGGATGCACTCGCCGTTGATCTTGATCAGCGCCGGCGCGTTGGCAGACAGGTAGACGTCCGAGGCCTTTTTCTCGGCCATCAGCCGCAGAATCCGTTCCATCGTGCTCATGTAGCTCCCCCTCTCGTTGTCGTTGTCTTGAACAGCCCGGGCCGCAAGGGTGCAGCCAGGGCTTCAGCGATCAGTCGCGCAGCAGGTCGTTGATGCTGGTCTTGGAGCGCGTCTGCGCATCCACCTGCTTGACGATGATGGCGGCGTACATGCTGTAAGGCGCGCCGTTGGCCGCCGTCTTGGGCAGGTTGCCGCTGACCACTACCGAGCCCGCAGGCACGCGGCCGTAGCTGATTTCGCCCGTGGCGCGGTTGAAGATAGGGGTGCTCTGGCCCAGGTACACGCCCATGCCCAGCACCGCGTTCTCTTCCACCACCACGCCTTCGACGACCTCGGAGCGGGCGCCGATGAAGCAGTTGTCTTCAATGATGGTGGGGCCCGCCTGCAGGGGTTCGAGCACACCGCCAATGCCCACGCCGCCCGACAGGTGCACACCGGCGCCGATTTGCGCGCAAGAGCCCACCGTAGCCCACGTATCCACCATGGTGCCTTCGCCCACGTAGGCGCCGATGTTCACGTACGAGGGCATCAGGATGGCGCCCTTGGCGATGAAGCTGCCGCGACGGGCCACGGCGGGTGGTACCACGCGCACGCCGGTGGCCTTCATTTCGTCTTCGCTCAGGTGCGCAAACTTGGTCTGCACCTTGTCGTAGAAGCCCAGGTCGCCAGCGCGGACCACTTCGTTGTCACGCAGGCGAAACGACAGCAGCACGGCCTTCTTGATCCACTGGTGCACGGTCCACTGGCCCACGGCCTGGCGTGTGGCCACGCGCAGGGTGCCGTTGTTCAGCTCGGCGATCACCTGCTCGACAGCGTCCAGCGTTTCCTTGGGAGCCGTTGCAGGGGAGAGCGAGGCACGGTTTTCCCAGGCGTTGTCGATGAGGGTTTGCAGTTGTTGGGTCATTTGGGATGTCAGGCAGTACGGGATTGAATGAATTGAACGATGCGCAGGGCTGCTTCCACGCACTCTTCCACATCGGCGACCAGCGCCATGCGCACACGCTGCGCGCCGGGGTTGCTGCCTTGCGCCTCGCGGGCCAGATAGCTGCCGGGCAGCACCGTCACATTGTATTGAGCCAGCAAGGCGCGCGCGAACTCGGCGTCGTCCATGCCCAGCGCTTCGGGCACCTTGGCCCACAGGTAGAAACCTGCATCCGGTAGCGCCACGTCCATCACCCCCGCCAGCAGTGGCGTCACCTGTGCGAACTTCTTGCGATAGCGGGTCCGGTTTTCCACCACGTGCTGCTCATCGGCCCAGGCTGCCATGCTGGCTGCCTGGATGACGGGGCTCATGGCGCTGCCGTGGTAGGTGCGGTACAGCAAAAACGCCTTGATGAGGGCCGCATCGCCCGCGACAAAACCGCTGCGCAGACCGGGGACGTTGCTGCGCTTGGACAGGCTGGTGAAGGACACCAGGTTACGGAAGTCGCTGCGGCCCAGTTTTGCGGCCGCTTCCAGGCCGCCCAGCGGAGGCTCGTCCCGGAAATAGATCTCGCTGTAGCACTCATCAGAGGCGATGACAAAGCCGAACCGATCGCTCAACTCGAACAGCTTTTTCCATTCACCCAGCGGCATGACCGCGCCCGTAGGGTTGCCCGGGGAGCAGACGAAAAGAAGCTGCGTGCGCTGCCATACGGTTTCGGGAACCGCGTCCCAATTGACCGCAAAGTTGCGCGATGGGTCACTGGCAGCGTAGTACGGGGTGGCCCCGGCCAGCAAGGTGGCCCCTTCGTAGATCTGGTAGAAAGGATTGGGGCACACCACCATGGCCTGACCGCCCGTGGGGTCGATGATGGTCTGCGCAAATGCAAACAGCGCCTCGCGCGACCCGTTAACGGGCAGCACCTGGGTGGCCGCATCCAGCGACAGCGCGTAGCGGCGCTGTACCCAGTGCGTGAAAGCCTCGCGCAACGCTGGCTCGCCCGCCGTCGCGGGATAGTTTGCCAATCCTGCAAGGTTGATACTTATCGCATCTTTGATAAACTGTGGTGTCGGATGGCGGGGCTCGCCCATTCCCAGGCTGATGGCGCTGTAGCCGGCTGGGGGCGTCACCCCGGCGAAGAGCTGCCGCAAACGCTCGAAGGGGTAGGGCTGAAGGTGGGAAAGCAGGGGGTTCATGGGCCGCCATTATGGAGTCACGGCTGCACGGGCTGCCTGGTCGGGCCATAGTTGCTTCTGGCTCCGGGAGGTTGCCCAGGCGTTCAGGCGGCAAGCACTAAGAACGATTGTCAATTGGCAGTAAGAACGCGCCCATAGGATCCGGACGCGCACGAAGTAACAATGACAGGAGGAGACACGATGCCCGAATTCCTACCCTTGCGGCCGGGTCTGTGGTGGATGCGCAAATGGCGCCTTCCTGGCAAGGTGCTCACCTTGGCATTGACGATTCTGGTGGCAGTTGGCGCAGTCGGCTTACAGGCCCCTTGGTGGGGTGCGACTGCGGCTCTGGTGGTGGTGCTTTACGTCCTGGTCGTGTTGTACCTGAGCCTCGCTGCTGACCTGGAAGGACTTGCGCGCACCGTGGAGCTCACCACCGGCGGCGATCTGTGCGCCCGGTCGGCGGCCTACGGGCAGGACGAAATAGGCGATCTCGCAAAATCGCTGGACCGGATGGTGGTGACGCTGTCGTCGATGGTCGCGGACATCCGTAGCAATGCGGCGCTGGTGGCGCACGCTGGCAAAAGCCTGGCCGAAGGCAACCGGTCGCTGGCAGACCGTACCGAGCAGCAGGCTGCCAATCTGGAGCAAACCGCCGCCAGCGTGGAGGAGTTGTCTTCGACCGTACAGAACAATGCCCAGACCGCCCAGGACGCCAACGCGCGCGCAGCGCAGGTACGTACGGCGGTCGATTCCGGTGCGCAGGCGATGTCGCGTGCTGTGGAGTCGGTAGAGGCGATCCAGCAGGGTGCGCGCCGGATGAGCGAAATCATCGGTGTGATCGACAGTATTGCGTTCCAGACCAACATCCTGGCGCTGAACGCTGCGGTCGAGGCGGCGAGGGCGGGCGAACAGGGGCGGGGGTTCGCCGTGGTGGCCGCCGAGGTCCGTAGCCTGGCCAAGCGCTCTGCCGACGCAGCACGTGAAATCCGTGAGCTCATCAGCGCCTCGGTAAGCCAGGTGGAAACCAGCGCCGGGCTCATCCGCTCCGCGGGGTCGGGGATTGCCGAAATGGCCAGCGGAATCCGCAGCGTTGCCGGCAGCATGAGCGAGATCTCAGGCTCAAGCTCGGATCAGAGCACGGGATTGCGCGAAATCAGCGCGGCAGTGCAACAGCTCGACCAGATCACGCAGAACAACGCCCAGATGGTGGTGGAGGCCGTGCACCAGGCGGAGGCGTTGGAAAGCCGTGCATCTACGCTGTCGCGTGCCGTGGCGGCCTTCCGGCTGCAGCAGGGCACGGCAGAGGAGGCGGTGGGACTGGTCAACCGGGCCATTTCCTTGCACAAGACAACCGGCCGCGAGCAGTTCCTTCGGACTCTCACCGACAAGAACCAGCCGTACCATGACCGCGACATGTACGTGTTCGTGCTCGACACCGCGGGAACATACCTTGCCTTCGGGGGGAACTCCGCCAAGGTGGGCACGCGTGTCCAGGACATCCCTGGCATCGCAGGAGACCGGCTGGTGACCGACATCGTCGAGCAGGCGAACCGCGCACCCGGCTGGGTGGAGTACGACATTACCAACCCTGCCACGGGCGCGGTTCAGACGAAGATGTCTTATGTGAGCAAGGCCGGCGACTTCTACGTAGGTTGTGGCGTTTACAAGACCCTTGCGGCACGCTGAACTGCCGGAACGACAGCGTGCCGGCCGGTCATCAGGCAGATATGTTCACTACGGTTGCCCACGCTCCTGCCACGCACCGCCAGCGCTTGGGCTGGTGCGCTTAGCGCTTGTCAGCGGCCCGCTGCTGGCGCGCCCTGGCAAGTGCGGCTGCGATGGCTGCCTGCCGGGTTGCGGCGCTTGCGTCTTGTGCTGCAGGTTCCGGACCGGGAGCGTTGGAAGGCACATCGGCGCGTTCAGCCATCAGCCCGCCTTCCTCGCAGCGCGTACCGACCTCCGGTGAAGGCTTCTTGTTGCCGTCTGTGAGGGCCTCTTGGTGAATCCGGGCCTTGCGCTGTTCGTAGCGTGAACGCGCCTGTACCGCCTGTGTGTCCGACCACGCCGCCCAGCCCGTGAGCGAGCCGCTCGCATGCTCGATCTGGATGCAGTCGACGGGGCAGGCCGGAATGCACAGCTCACAGCCGGTGCAGTATTGCTCCATCACGGTGTGCATCCACTTGTTGGACCCCACAATGGCATCGGTAGGACATGCCTTGATGCACAAAGTGCAGCCGATGCACCAGGCTTCATCAATGAATACGGTGGTGCGGGGCGCCTCGACGCCGTGGGCGCTGTTCAGCGGTTGAACATCCCTGCCGGTGATTTGCGCAAGCCGTGCAATGCCCTCGGCACCGCCCGGCGGGCACTGGTTGATGTCAGCCGAGCCCTCGGCGACCGCGCCCGCGTAAGCCGCACAGTCGGGGTACCCACAACGCGTGCACTGGGTTTGCGGCAAGGCCGCGTTGATCTGTTCGGCGAGGGCTGCCAGACGCGACACGGGCGGAACAGCTTCCCGCGCCGCAGAGGCAGGGGAGGCTGGAGCTTTTCCTGTCAAGCCTTGCTGGCCGGAGCGCGGCGCTTGCCCGTGGCTCCGGAGGGGACCACGGGAGCCGCCGAAGCCACTGCCACTGGCTCGGCTGGTGCTGCCTTGGGCGCAGTTGCAGGAGCCAGGTCGTCCCCAGGCGTCACCCACTTGGTCGCGACCTTACCTGCCGCAGGACCGACGGACGGAGCCGACGCCTTGCTGGCGGGCTGCTTGGATTCAGACTTCACGGCAGGCTTTGCCGCTGTTTTTTTCGCGGCGACGGGCTTGATCCGCGTGGCGGGAACATCCCTGGCAACCGCGACCTTGCCGGCAGTCGCAGGCACCGCTGAAGGTGCCGGTGCATCTTGCAGGGCAGGGGATGCCTTCAGCTTTGGAGCATCGTGCGACAGAATGAACGCGCGTACCTGCGGGTACACCACATCGCGCCAGCGGCGGCCACTGAAGATGCCGTAGTGTCCGGCACCCTTGGCCTCCAGGTGCTTCTGTTCCTTGTGCGTGATGCCGCTGCAAAGCCCATGCGCCGCCTTGGTCTGGCCAGATCCGGAGATATCGTCCAGCTCGCCTTCCACAGTGAACAGCGCTGTGGTCTTGATGTCCTGGGGGCGCACGCGCTCGATCTTGCCCTTGGGCGAGCGTACGTCCCATGTGCCGTGCACCAGCTTGTAGTCCTGGAACACCGTCTGGATGGTTTCGAGGTAATAGTCCGCGTCCATGTCCAGCACTGCGTTGTACTCATCGTAGAACTTGCGGTGGGCCTCGACGCTCGCGTCGTCACCCTTGATCAGGTCCTTGAAGTAGTCGTAATGGCTGGTCGCATGCCGGTCAGGGTTCATTGCCACAAACCCCGTGTACTGCAGGAAACCGGGGTACACACGCCGACCTGCGCCCGGGAAGTTCTGCGGCACGCGATAGATCACGTTGTTCTCGAACCACTCAAAGCTGCGGTTCGTGGCAAGGTTGTTGACCGATGTCGGCGACTTGCGCGCGTCAATGGGGCCACCCATCATGGTCATCGTCAGCGGCGTCGTTTCTCCACGGCTGGCCATCAGCGACACAGCCGCCAGAACGGGCACCGTGGGTTGACACACGCTGATCACATGACAGTTGCCATACTCGCCCTGCAAATGGCGAATGAACTCCTGCACGTAGTTCACGTAGTCATCGAGGTGGAATTCGCCGTCGGACAGCGGCACAAGGCGGGCGTTTTTCCAGTCCGTGATGTAGACCTTGTGGTCCTTGAGCATCGTGCGTACCGTGTCGCGCAGCAGCGTGGCGTAGTGACCTGACAGAGGTGCCACGATCAGCACCACCGGCTGGGTCTTGAGCTTGGTCAGCGTGGCAGGATCGTCCGAGAAACGCTTGAACCGGCGGAGTTCGCAAAACGGCTTGTCCATCTCGACGCGCTCGTGGATGGCCACGCCGACACCGTCCACGTCGACCGACTGGATGCCAAAGGCCGGCTTTTCGTAGTCCTTGCCAAGGCGGTAAAGAAGGTCATACCCGGCGGACATCCGTTGTGCGAGAGGGCTCTGGCTGAGCGGGGACAAGGGGTTGCTGTACAGCTTCGCGGCTGCCTGGGCAAAATCGGTAAAGGGCTCCATCAGCGAGCGCTGGGTTTCGTAGATGTGATACAGCATGGGCGAAACTCCGTTATGTTGCAGTGCAATATAGCAGCAGAAGCGCCGCAACGGATGGAGTGGAACCACCAATGGCGAGTCGCGCGCGCGACACCTTGGTATTCAGCGCTGCGTCAGCGACCGGTGCTCAGGAAACTGTCAGCCAGCGGCAGTCAGCTTGGGTTCTCCCTGTTCGGACAGCCATGCTGAAAAGGCTTCACGGGCGGAATTGCGCAATGCGGGCCGGAACGCCGATTTGTCGTGCAGAAAAAGGCAATGCCTCATGACCGTGTAGGGGTTGAAGCTCGCCTGCGGGTTCTGTTCCTCAAAGTGCTGCTTGTAGCGCTTGACCACCGCAATGGTTTCCCGCATGAGAGTGTTGAACCGGGCCCGGGTCATCCCGGGTGACCAAGCGTGAATGTCGTCCACAAAGCTGTCCACTTTTGAGGGCTCGAACTCAAAATCCTTGAAAAAGTGCGTCGCAATCTTGAGGAAGGTGAAGGCATTGAGTTCGCTGTTGGGCGTACCAGCGGATTTTTCCGAGGTCGGCAGGAGTGGCTGCCCGACCTCATCAGCGACTTCTGCCGTTTCGTCGGGCGCCTGCAGGATTTCGGCTGCCGTGGCGTCACGAATCTGCCGGAACTCGCGGTCGGCCAGTTCAAACAGGGCCGACAGCACGTTGATGCGTCGCTTGAGCTGCCCTGGAATGGACTTTTTGTACTTGATCCGGTGGTCCAGCACGCTCCAGGAGTCCTGGATGATCGTGCGGACCTGCAACTCGAACGGCAGGTAAACCCAGGGCGAATGCTCGGCCGGGACCTTGTCCGGCGTGGCCAGCTTGAGGTCCAGGTGCAGTCCCTTGTATCCAAACGACGCCTCTGTGCTCTCCACCGCCGAAGCCTTGTCGGTCACGTCGATCACAGAAAAGTGGCCGCGCACGATACCCGCAATTTTCTCCAGCTCGTCCTCATACAGGCACACGACCCGCACACCGATCAGGTCCGTGATGAATGGCCGGATCTCGTACGGCGTGTTTTGCTCCTCCAGCACCGGGCGGTACTTGCGCACGAACTTGCGGATGCACTCATCAACATCCTTGACGCGCCCCTCGGTTTTGGCGATGTCCACCCCGCCGGTCTGGGCAACCACTTTGCCCACAACGCGGGTCAGCTGCCGGCATGCCTGATCGAGCGCAGCATGCTGTTCGGCATAGAAACGGCGAAATTGTGATTCCTCGAAATCAAAATCCAGCGAGGGCATGAAACAGTCCGGCGAGAAAAAATGTGGGGATGGGGCGCGAGGCCGTCGTGTTGCAATAACACTGAACCGCGCACTCAAGGCTGCGGATCGTCGGCGACCTCCGGTGTGACGGAGCACAGCATATCGAACAACGGCAGGTCGTCGGAAGCAAACAGCAGACGCCCGCAGGATTGTGCGTGCTCATTCTCCATAATGGTGCAGCCACGGCCGCCTGGCTGCGTCACTGCATGCGTCTCATGAATACACCCACCCCCCCCGAAACCAGGGTCCCCACGGATCGACCAACAGCTGGCATCGGTGGCGGTGGTGAGAATGCGACGGCGAGTCGCAGATGGCTTGCCTGGGCAATGCCACCATTGCTTGCCGCAGTCCTGCTCGGAATCACGTTTCTGTATTGGCAAGCCGGGGTGCGTAGCGCACACGAAAAGCGCGAGCGGAACTTTGAGGTCGCAGCCGACCAGATTGCGTCCAACCTCAAGGACCGCATGGCGGTCTATGAAATGGTGCTGCGCGGTGTCAAAGGGTACTTTGAAGGGTCTGACCAGATCAACCGCGAGGAGTTTCAGACATACGTTTCCGCACTCCGATTACCTGAAACCCGCCCGGGGCTGCGGGGAGTTGCGCTGGTGCCGCTTGTTTCCCCGAGCGCTTTGGCAACACACCTTGCGGACATGCACCAGCGCGGCATGCGCAACTATGCAGTCTGGCCGCCGAGCGAGGGCAATGTGGCGGCGCCTGTGATGCACATCGAACCCCTCAACGCATTGAACCGGAAGTTGCTGGGATTTGACGCGCTGACCGTGCCCGCACTGCGTGCCGCCATGGAATCCGCGCGCGCATCTGGCGAGCTGCGCATCTCGGAGCCCGTGGTGCTGCCGGCAGACGCACCCGATGCGCACAATGGCGTGGTGATGTACCTGCCGCTGTACTCGCCCGAGGCTGAAACCAGCACAGTGCCTGGCCGAACAGCAGGACTGGTGGGCTGGGTCTCCGCAGCGTTCCAGATGAGGCAGGTCGTTCAGGGGCTGGCCTCCGAGTTTGACGCTGATATCGATATTCACATTGCCGATGCCAGCCTTGAAGGCCCGAGACGCGATCTGTACGGAACGGCTGGCGCGCCAGCCGCGCGCGACGGCGCAGCTGCCGACGAGCTGACGACAGAGCGGCAGATTGAGTTGGGTGGGCGCAAGTGGCTGGTGCGCATGACGCCGATGTCTGCATTTGACCTGCGCTTCAAGGACGATGGGCACCATGCGGTGGCTGCCATAGGCGCTGTTCTCAGCGGGCTGCTGGCATGGTTTGCATGGGTGCTGGCTACCCAGCGGGAACGTGCGGCCGCCCTGGCCCGCGCGGCCACAGCCAGCCTGCAGATTGCCCGCGATGAACTGGAAAGCACGCTCAACGCCGTGCCCGACCTGCTGCTGGAGCTTGACGGGGACGGGCGAATCCATCAGTACAGGTTCTCGCGAGCAACAGGCCAGACCCCTGCGGCGCAGACATGGGTGGGCCGGCTTTTGCAGGACGTTGTGTCTCCCGACGCTGCTGCGGGCTGCGCCGCAGCCTTGGAGGCTGCTGACCGCAACGGTTATTCGGTCGGTCACCAGTACGCCCTGGACGCGGAAGACGGATCCACACGATGGTTCGAGCTGTCCATTGCGCGCAAGGAAAACACGGCACTGCCATCGGCAGCGCATTTTGTTGCATTGGCGCGGGACATCACCGAGCGCAAGATCGCAGAGGCCCAGGCACGGCAGCTGGCCTATTTCGACGTGCTGACGAGTCTGCCCAACCGCCGGATGCTCATGGACCGTCTCGACCATGCGCTGGCCCTGGCGCGACAGTCCGGCCAGGTCGGGGCTTTGCTCTATGTCGATCTTGACAACTTCAAGCAGATCAACGACGCACTGGGCCATTCGCTGGGCGATGCGCTGCTGGTGCGCGTTGCGGCCAGGTTGTCGGGATTGCTGCGTCCGGGCGATCTGCTAGCCCGAATGGGGGGCGATGAGTTTGTCGTGCTGGGGCAGAACCTGGGGGCAGACGCGGAAAGCGCGGGCCGGCTCGCCCTGATGGAAGCAGAGCGCATACGCGCCGCGCTGGAATCGCCGTATGCCATCGGCTCGCGGGAATACGCCAGCACGGGCAGCATTGGCATCACGCTTTTCCCCAAGCACGGGGAAGCTGCCGAAGACCTGCTGCGTGAGGCCGACACGGCCATGTATGGCGCCAAGGGCCTGGGCCGGAACCGCGTGCGGTTTTTTGAACTGGCCATGCAGGCTGAAGTGCAGCAACGCATGGCACTGGAGCAGGATCTGGGCAGAGCGCTCGCAGAAGGCCAGCTTTCGCTGGCCGTTCAAAGCCAGGTGAACTCAGCCGGCGCACTGGTTGGCGGAGAGCTGCTGCTGCGCTGGATGCATCCTGAACGCGGCAACATCACACCTGCCGTGTTCATTCCCATCGCAGAAAGTTCGGGCCACATTGTGCGAATGGGCACCTGGGTGATTGAGCAGGCCTGCGAGGCCCTTGCGCGAATGCAGCCTCTGGGGCTCTCGCTCTCGCTGTCGGTCAACGTGAGTCAGCTTCAGTTCCGGCAGGACGATTTCGTGCGCAGCATGCAGGAGGTACTGGAGCGCACAGGGGCCAGCGCGCGGCTCCTGGTCCTTGAGGTGACGGAAAGCCTTCTGATCGAGAACCTGGACGAAACCATCGCCCGGATGACAGAGCTGGTCGCCATGGGTATCCGGTTTTCGATCGACGATTTCGGCACCGGGTATTCCAGCCTTGCTTATCTCAAGCGTTTGCCACTCTACGAGCTCAAGATCGACAAAAGCTTCGTGCAGGATACCCCCGAGGATGCCAGCGACACCGCCATCGTGCAGTCGATCATTTCAGTGGCAAGTCACCTCAACCTGCATGTGGTGGCAGAGGGCGTGGAAACCGCTGCCCAGGCGGATTTTCTGGTGGCCAGCCATTGCCCAGGCATGCAGGGTTACCTGTTTGGCCGGCCTGTGCCCATGCAAGAGTGGCTGGCCGCCCTCGCGGCAGACCAGGGCTGACAAGCGCCGGACCGTGCTCCAGGAGGGCTGGGCACCGGCAGGCCCTGGCCTGCCCCCCGGCGGTCACGCAGAGGAGGGCGCGGCCTGCGGTGCATCGTATGCAGTCACGACATACGATTCTTTGGCCAGCGCATGGACTTCCCGCGCGGGCCGGTCCTTGAGAAGGTGGTTGCTCCACACCTGCCGCCAGATGCGAGCACCCGGCAAGCTGTGCCGCAGGCCCAGCATGTGCCGGGCAATGTGTGGCCAGGGGGTTCCGTACCGGGCTGCTTCTTGCTCCATGTAGACGACCATGGCTTCCTCGACTTCTTCCCGCGTCAGGGGGCACGGCTGGCCACCGTAGTAGAGCGCGTCCCATCGGGCAAGCCACCAAGGGTTGTGGTACGCCTCGCGGCCGACCATGACCCCATCCAGCAGAGCAAGCTGCTCCTGCACCACTGCATCGGTCTGGATGCCTCCATTGATGGCGAACACCAGGTCGGGAAAATCGGTTTTCAGCCGGTGCACGACTTCGTAGCGCAGCGGAGGAATGTCGCGGTTTTCCTTGGGCGACAAACCCTGCAGCCAGGCGTTGCGAGCATGCACGATGAACACGGTACAGCCTGCGTCGGCCACGGTGCCCACGAAGTCACGAACAAATGCATAGTCTTCGTTCTTGTCGATGCCGATGCGGTGTTTCACCGTGACGGGCACATCGACCACGTCCTTCATGGCCTTCACACCATCAGCCACCAGCTGTGGCGCCTTCATCAGACTCGCGCCGAAGGCGCCGCGCTGTACACGGTCGCTGGGGCAACCGCAGTTCAGATTGATCTCGTCATAACCCCACTGCGCCCCCAGCCGGGCTGCCTCGGCAAGCGGCCCTGGCTCGTTGCCACCCAGTTGCAGTGCGACCGGGTGCTCCTCCGGGTTGAACCGCAAATGCCGCTCGGTGCCGCCATGAATGATGGCGCCCGCGTTGACCATTTCCGTATAGAGGAGCGTCTGGCGTGTGAGCAAGCGGTGAAAGTAGCGACAGTGGCGGTCTGTCCAGTCCATCATCGGCGCAACGGACATGCGCCACGGGCTGTGGTTGACCGGGTTGAAAGAGTCTGTGGTCATCTTGAGAGCGGCATTGCCAGCAGCGCAGCGGCATATTGCCTCGCGCTGGCTGAACGGGGAGGGGCTGTCGCGCGTGCGCCATTGATGGCGTGCGCTTCAGCCCCCTATTTTCGCAGGGCATCGACCTGGGACGCCGAGCCCGTTGCCCATGTCATGCCTCGCGCCGCTCTTGCAGCCGCTGCGGGCCCGCGCTAGCCACGTCAGCGTTTGACGGCATGCTATGAAATTCGAAACTTTTTCCCGCTCGCCACTACGGCTGCAAGTCAAAACAGCCGCCGCCCTTGTATAGTGACAGGCGATCACAGATCGTTACACGATAAACAAAAAAACCATGTGGAAAAGTCCCGGTGCAGCCGTCGCCATTGACCCAAGCCAGGTGGTTCCCGGCCTGTATGTGTGGCTCAATGTCCGGTGGGATGAACATCCTTTCATCTCGAACCGGCTCATGGTCAAGCACGCCAAGGACGTGGCGGTCATCCAGTCGCTGGATGTGCGAGGCCGGCTGTTCTACTTTCCGGCCAAGAGCACCGCAGAGCCCGGGGCCTATGTGCCCACCACCGCGGAGGTGGCTGCCCAGCAGGCAGCGCAGGAGGCAGCCCTGAAGGCCGAGCTGCTTGCCGAAATCAAGCGGCTCGATGATGCCAAGCGCGAAAAGCGGTTGCGTCAGCGCGATGCAGCTGCCCGCGCTGACCGGGCCTGGGAAGATGGAGCCCGCAAGACACGCGAAGCGCTCCAGACCCTTCATCGCTCGCCCAAAGCCGCTGGCGCCATGCTGCAGGATCTGTCCAGGGAAACGGCCGCCAGCATTTCACAGGGCAAGGAAGTGCTTTTGCACCTGCTGGGCGACAAGAAGGAGCAGGGGCCGCAGTTCCACGCGCTCAATGTACTCACGCTGTGCATGCTCATGGGCAAAAAGGCGGGGCTGACCGAGCGCGAACTCTCCGATCTGGCCATGGCCGCCTTGGCGCATGACGTAGGCAAGGTCAAGATTCCTTTTCAGCTCTTCAAAACCAGCAAACGCAAGAAACATGAAGAAGACCATGTGCGCCAGCACGTGATGTTCAGTGTGCAGCTGGCCACCGAGTCAGGCGCCTTCAGCAAGGATGCGCTGGCTACCATTGCCGATCACCATGAGGCTGCGGACGGCTCTGGCTGGCCGAGGGCGACCCGCTCCATGAGTCGTGCAGCTGCCATCCTCGCGCTTGCCAATCGCTACGACAACCTGTGCACGCCTGATGCGACGGACCAGGAGCCACTCATGCCTGCCGAAGCCCTGGCTCGCATGTTCCGGCTGGAGTCGGCCAGGTTCGATCCGGCGTTGCTCAGTTCTCTCATCAAGCTGCTGGGGGTGTACCCGCCGGGCACCGTGGTACAGCTGACCGACGGTTCGCTCGCGCTCGTCGTGGCGCCAGGTCCCGACAGCCTGCGGCCCCGCGTGCTCGTCTACTCACCGGACATTCCCAAGGACGAAGCGCCGACCGTCGAGCTTCACACCGAGGCCGACCTGAAAATTGCCGAGGCCATTCGCCCGTCGACCCTCCCGCTGGATGTGCTGGAGTGGATCAATCCGCAGCAACGCTTGTCATACTTTTTCTCGGTGGAGCCACCAGGCTGACCAGATGCGCTCGGTGGGTATTGCCGCAGTCAGCCTGTAGCAAAACGTTTCAGCGATACTCCTCGGCGTCTGGATGGCGCTGGCGTTCATGGCTGGGTGGCGCACCGCGCGTTGGCTCCAGTTCGACGAGAGACGGGCAGCCCGCTTCCAGAAAGTGCCCCAGACGCTGCCCCGTTCCGCAATCTTTTTCTGCATTGGCCTTGGGCCATCTGCCACCTGTATCCCATGCATTCGACGATTTTCGATACGCCCGTCGTGAACACCGCGCTGCGCGGACTGTCCCGGCTGATCCTGCGCGCAGCCGGCTGGAAGGTGGAGGGCTCACTGCCCGCGCACGCTGCCAAAAGCGTGCTGATCGCCGCCCCGCACACCAGCAACTGGGATCTGCCTTTCACGCTGATGCTGGCTTTTTCGCTGCGCTTGCGGGTGTACTGGATGGGCAAGGCAAGCCTGTTTCGCGCCCCGTTCGGTGGCGTGATGCGCTGGCTGGGTGGCATCCCTGTCAACCGTTCCCAGTCAAACAACCTCGTCGCCATGTCTGCGCAGGCACTCAAGGATGCCGACGGCCCCATGCAGCTGGTCGTGCCGCCAGAGGGCACGCGAGGCAAGACACGCCACTGGAAGACAGGCTGCTATCACATCGCTCGCGAGGCGGGCGTGCCCATCGTGCTGGCCTACGTGGACTATGGCCGAAAGGTTGGCGGTCTGGGCCCGGTGTTCCAGACCACGGGCGACGTGGACAAGGACATGGCGGACATCAAGGCCTTTTACGCGCCTATCCAGGGCAAGAACCCCCACCAGTTCGAGACCTGAGAAGCGGCGTCCTGTCGCGGCCGCAGATTCGCCCGGGCGACGCCATCACGCGGCGGAGCTACCGCCCGGCGGGCTTCTGGTAGATGCTCTCGATGGCCTGCTCGAAATGTGCGTTGAGGTTGTTGCGCTTGAGCTTGAGCGTGGGCGTCATGAAGGTGTTCTCGATCGTCCACGGCTCCAGGGTCAGGTGCACGGCGCGTGGCACGGCGTAGCGGGCAAACGTGGCGGTGTTCTTCTCCATGCGGGCCAGCACGGAGCGGTGCACGCTGGGCTGGTTCAGGCGCGTCAGGTCGTCGGCGTCCAGGCCCAGGTCACCTGCCAGGCGCTGCCACTCGTCGCGGCGTACCACCGCAATGCACGCGATGAACGGCCGGTTCTCCCCGATCACGAACGCCTGCTCCAGCAGCGGGTCCGCCAGCAGGGCCATCTCCAGATCGCCCGGGGGTACTTTTTCGCCCGTGGAGGTGACGATGATCTCCTTGATGCGTCCCCGGATGTAGATGCGGCCGTTGACGATGTCGGCCTGGTCGCCCGTGCCCAGCCAGCCATCGGGCTGGATGATCTTTGCGGTGTCTTCGGGGCGTTTCCAGTACCCCTTCATCACGATGTCGCCGCGTACCTGCAGCTCGCGGTTCTCGCCGATGCGCACCTCTACGCCGGGCAGCGCCTTGCCCACGCAGGCCGGGTCGTTGTCATCCAGCGAATTCACGGCCACCACCGGCGCTGTCTCCGTCATGCCGTAGCCCTGTACCAGCGGCAACCCCAGGCCCAGGAAACACCTGGCGATGGTGGGCGACAAAGCGGCTCCCCCGCTGACCGCAACGCGCACGCGGCCGCCAAATTGCGCCAGCAGCGGTGTGGCCACCAGTGCGCGCAGCACGGGCCAGGGCAGGGCGCCCGTCCAGCCCGCTGCAGCCGGATCGGCCTGCGGGGCGGGCAATTGCTGTGCTTCGCAAAAGCGCGCCCAGCCTTTGGCCTGGGCTGCCTCGTACAGGCGCATCTTCCACGGGCTGGGCGACAGCTTTTCCAGCAGCCTGGCGTGGATCCGTTCATAAATACGCGGCACCGAGACCAGCACGGTGGGGCGTACGGTCTTGAGGTCTTCTGACAGCAACGCCACCGAGCGCGCATAGGCCACGCAGCTGCCCGCGGCAATGGGCAGGTAGTAGCCGCCCGTGCGCTCAAACGTGTGCGACAGCGGCAGGAACGATAGGAACACGTCGTCCACCGTGGGCGCAATGCGGTCCAGCACCGCCTTCACGTCGCTCACGACGTTGTGGTGCGTCAGCATCACCCCCTTGGGTTTGCCAGTGGTGCCCGATGTGTAGACGATGGCCGCCAGGTCTTCTGCGACCGGCGCCTCGCGTGCATGCGAGGCGCCTGCCTCTGCCGCGCCAGCCAGCCATTGCGTGAGGCTGCCTACGATGGGCCCTCCCTGCGACGGCGCAGGCTGGGCAGGCTCGACGCCTGCCTCCGTCACGATGACGGCCCGCAATGCCGGAAACGCGACCCCGGTGGCGCTGATGCTTTCCCACTGCGCCACAGAGCTGACGAACAGCACCGACGCTTCGCAGTCGGCCAGGATGTAGGCGATGCTCCCTGCGTTGTCAATGGCGTGCAGCGGTACCGGCACGCACCCCGCTGCCAGCACCGACTGGTCAGCGCACATGGCGTGGATGCCGTTCGGCAGGAGAATGGCCACCCGCGCCGCGGTGGGCAGGCGCATGGCAGAAAGGGCATGCGCCCAGCGGTTCACATGTTGGGCTGTTTCAGCCCAGGTGAGCGTGACCCAGCGGGCAGATGCGGGGTCGTACGAGCGGTAGGCGGCTGAATGGGGGGTGCTGGCGACGCGGTAGGCAAGCAGCTGCGGCAGCGTCTGGACGCTGCCAAGGTCGGGCTGGGAAGGAATCATCGAACGGTGCGGTGGCAGCATGTGCAGGCGCGCATGCCTCAGTGAAAACCCTCAGGATGTTACCCGCCGAACCCGTCGCCAAGGCCCCGGCCCCCGCCCGTTGTGTTGCAAATGGTGCGTTCCTGAATCCGGAATGATGGGCGCCTCTGGCAGGTGAGGGGGGCGGACCTGGGCACGGCCAGATCACACCGGGCGTGGTCCTGCCGGACGAATGTGCGGCTCAGGTGGCCGCCACCAGCCCCCGCGCAAAGTGCGCCTGCATGGCCTCGCGCGTGCGTTTTGCATCCCGGGCCTGCATGGCCGCCATGATGACCCGGTGCTCGTTGAGCGAATCTGCGATCCGCCCTTCCTTGAACAGGGAGTTGTGGCGGTTGAGCTTCATGACCTTGCGCAGGTCGGCCACCATCTGGCTGCGCCAGCGGTTGTCGGCCAGCTCCAGCAGCAGCATGTGAAAGCGCTCGTTGACCGCGAAGAACTGCTCGCGCTCACCCACGGCCGCTTCCAGCTCGGTGTGCAGGGCGACCAGCGCGGCCAGCTGCGCGGGCGTGGCGCCCTCGGCCACCACGCCGGCGGCATCGCTCTCCAGCAGGCTGAGCAGGTGGTACACGTCGCGCAGGTCTTTCTCGCTCATCTCTGTCACGTAGGCGCCGCGTCGCACCTTCATCGTGACCAGGCCTTCAGCCGCCAGCACCTTGAGCGCCTCGCGCAGCGGGGTACGGCTGATGCCGAATTCCTCGGCGATCTTCAGCTCGTCAATCCAGCTCCCGGGCTCCAGCTCGCGCCGGAAGATGCGCTGGCGCAATTGCTCCGCCACTTCTTCATAGAGCGCGCGGGGGGTGAGGGTAAGGGCTGACATGGAGCGGATTGTAAGCTGGGTGGAATATTTTGAATCAATAATTATGAATGATGTAAACTCGCCGCGACATTTCTGCCAGCGCGCAGTCATCGCTTGCGCGTCGTGCCTGACGCCCCAACGCCATCTTCGGAGAAGCCTTCACCATGAGTGACACCCCTGCCAAAAACGCCCCCGAGTTTGCTGCTTCTTCGCTGGAAGCCTGGGCCAAGGCCGCCGCCAAGTCCGCCCCCGGCGGCGACGTGAACGCTCTGAACTGGGTCACGCCCGACGGCATCACCGTCAAGCCGCTCTATACAGCCGAAGACACCGCCAGCCTGCCGTATGCCAACACGCTGCCCGGTTTTGAGCCCTACCTGCGCGGCCCCCAGGCCACCATGTATGCCGTGCGGCCCTGGACCATCCGCCAGTACGCAGGTTTTTCGACCGCTGAAGAGTCCAACGCCTTCTACCGCAAGGCCCTGGCCGCCGGCGGGCAGGGCGTGAGCGTGGCGTTTGACCTGGCCACGCACCGCGGCTACGACAGCGACCACCCCCGCGTGACGGGCGACGTGGGCAAGGCCGGCGTGGCGATTGATTCGGTCGAGGATATGAAGATCCTGTTCGACCAGATCCCGCTCGACAAGGTGAGCGTGTCGATGACCATGAACGGTGCCGTGCTGCCCGTGCTGGCAGGCTACGTGGTGGCGGCAGAAGAGCAGGGCGTCTCGCAGGACAAGCTCTCCGGAACCATTCAGAACGACATTCTGAAAGAGTTCATGGTGCGCAACACCTACATCTACCCGCCCAAGCCGTCGATGAAGATCATTGGCGACATCATCGAGTACA
>LNEG01000115.1 GCA_001464865.1 Burkholderiales bacterium Ga0074133 | reverse complement strand
CCACACCGAAGCGCTGGTGTCGGTGGACGTGAACTCGGCCCGCGCCATCAAGGGCGGCGACATCGAGGAAACCGCCACCCGTACCAACCTGGAAGCCGCTGACGAAGTGGCGCGCCAGATGCGCCTGCGCGACCTCGGCGGCCTGATCGTGATTGACTTCATCGACATGGAAGAGTCGAAGAACCGCCGCGAAGTGGAAAACCGCCTGCGCGATGCGCTGCGCCAGGACCGCGCCCGCGTGCAGTTCGGCACCATCAGCAAGTTCGGCCTGATGGAAATGAGCCGCCAGCGCCTCAAGCCCGCCCTCTCGGAAGGCTCGTCCATCCCCTGCCCCCGCTGCGGCGGCGCAGGCCACATCCGCGACACCGAATCGTCGGCACTGCAGATCCTGCGAATCATCCAGGAAGAGTCCATGAAGGACAACACGGCCGCCGTGCACTGCCAGGTGCCCGTGGAAGTGGCTTCGTTCCTGCTCAACGAAAAGCGTACCGAGATCGCGAAGATCGAACTCAAGCAGCGCGTGGCCGTGCTGATGGTTCCCAACAAGACGCTGGAAACCCCGAACTACCGTCTGGAACGCCTCAAGCACGACGACCCGCGCCTCGACCACATCGAGGCCAGCTACAAGCTCGCCGAAGACGTGGAAGACCCCACCGCCGTGACGCGCCGCTCGCAGGAGCCTACCAACAAGCAGACGCCCGTGATCAAGGGCGTACTGCCCGACGCACCGGCTCCGGTCGCCGAGCCCCGTCCCGAAGGCGCTGCACGACCACCGCGCGCAGGCCAGCGCCCGGCACCCGCCGCAGCTGCCCCTGCCCCCGTGGCGGCACCCGCACCCGCTCCTGTGGCTGCTCCGCAGGAGCAAGGCTTCTTCGGCTGGATCAAGAGCCTGTTCGGTGGCGGCAGCGCCCCCGCCGCGGCACCCGCACCGGTGGCTGCACCGGCCCCTGCTGCCACACCCGAAACCACCGGTCGGGGCGAGCCCCGCCGTGATGGCCGCAACAGCGAAGGCCGTGGCCGCCGCGGTGGCCGCGATGGCAACCGTGACGGCGCCCCGAGGGATGCCCAGCGTGAAGGCGGCGCACCTGCAGAAGGACGCGGCCGCCGTGGCGAGCGTTCGACCGAAGGTCGCGCACCCCGCGATGGTGATCGCCGCCCCGAGGGCAGCGAAGCCCGTGAACCACGCGAGCCGCGTGAGCCCCGTGAAGGCCGAAATGGCCGCGAGGGTGGCCGCGAAGGTGGCCGTGGCCGCCGGGATGCCGAGCCCCGCAACCACCAGGCTGCATCGCTGAACGGCGAAGCTGGCGCGCAGGGCCA
The DNA here is from genome assembly GCA_001464865.1 of Burkholderiales bacterium Ga0074133. GTDB lineage: Bacteria > Pseudomonadota > Gammaproteobacteria > Burkholderiales > Burkholderiaceae_C > Acidovorax. Next base: position 103,033 of record LNEG01000115.1, on the reverse strand, counting down.
GGTCGAAATGCCAGGCAGCAACGCAGTGGCGACGGATGCCGGTGCTGCACAGCAGCCCCGCGGCGAACGCGGCCCCCGCCGTGAACGCGGCGAACGCGGTGGCCGTGGCGAGCGCACCGAGCGCGGCGACCGGGCACCCCGCTCGGCCGAAGGCCAGGACGCGACCAACGCAGCACCTGCGAACGGCCCCGCAGACTTTGTGGACACAGCACCGCTGGCCAGCCTGCCTGACCTGGACCTCTCCGGCAATGAAGTGAGCACCGGCAACGCCGGCAGCGAAGAGCAGCGCCGCGAGCGCCGCTCCCGCGACCGCTACGGCCGTGACCGCCGCGAACGCGGGGCGCGCGATAGCGCTGGCGCGGCTGCCCCTGCGATGATGGACTTTGACCCGACGGTGGCCGCCAGCGCAGACCGCGCAGCGGAACCGGCACAGGATGAAGCCCCACGCCGCAGCTACTTCAACACCGCAGCAACGGCCCCCGGTGAAGCGGCTTCAGCGCAGGCTCAGCCTTCGGCACAAACGGCCTCTGCCGTCCATGTGCCCGCGGCAGTCGCGGCTCCGGTGGCATCCGCCCCCGCGGTCGCAGTAGCAGCCCCTGTGGTGGCGGCACCGGCTCCTGCAGCCCCCGTGCAGGCTCCTGTGCCAGCGCCCGCGCCGGTCGTTTCACCGGCAGCGCCAGCCCCATCGGCAGCTTCCAGCGCGGCAGGCAACGGCATGCCCAAGGTCCAGGGCTTTGAACTGCCCCTCGATGCGCTGCACCAGGTGGCAGCGTCCTCCGGTCTGCAATGGGTGAACTCCGACGCCGCCAAGGTGGCCGCGGTGCAGGCATCCATCGCCGCCGAGCCACAGCCGGTGCGCGTGCCCCGCGAGCGCCCTCCAGCCGTCGTCATCGACGAAGGTCCGCTGGTGCTGGTGGAGACACGCCGCGATCTCTCGGCCATGAAGCTGCCGTTTGAGCAGCCACCGGCCGCCTGATCCCGGCAGTCGCGCCCGGTGCTCCGGCACTGGGCGCAGCACAAAAAGGCGGCCTCGGCCGCCATTTTTGTTTGCACGCCGCACGGCGGGCAAAACCCCGTGATCCGGTGGCCTGCAGGGCAGCCGGTACCATCTCGGCGCCCCGGCGGCGTTCGGGCACCGTCAGAAGCCATGGGCTGCGGCACCACCGACAGCCCGGTTCGCCAACACCCTGCCGCAATACTGCGCGGCTGGTAGCCATCGTCGCCGGCCTGCAGGTTTGTCCGTTTACCTGCTGGTCCTTTCTCCTTCCTCATGCGTTGTCATCGCCATGCTTTTCCTGCTGTCTCCCGCCAAGTCGCTCGACTACGACACGCCGCTGCCCGATGACCTGCCGCACACCACGCCGCAGTTCGTGCCGCAGTCCAAGGCGCTGATCGAGGTGCTGCGCCAGAAATCGCCACAGGAGATCGCCTCGCTGATGGAGCTGAGCGACAAGCTGGCGGCCCTGAACGTGGCGCGCTATGCCGCCTGGACGCCCCGCTTCACGGCTGGCAACTCCCGGCAGGCCCTGCTGGCGTTTGATGGCGATGTGTATGACGGCCTGCAGGCACGATCGCTCGATGCGCAGGATCTCGCCTGGGCCCAGCAGCATGTGGCGGTCCTGAGCGGGCTGTACGGCGTGCTGCGCCCACTCGATCGCATGCAGCCCTACCGGCTCGAAATGGGCACGCGCCTGGGAACCGATGCAGGCAGCAACCTCTACCAGTTCTGGGGTCGCCAGATTGCCGATCACCTCAATGCGCGCCTGCGCGCCGACACCACGCCGGTGGTGGTCAACTTGGCTTCGCAGGAATACTTCAAGGCGGTCGATGTGTCGGTGCTCAAGGCACGGGTGATTGAATGTGTGTTCGAGGACTGGAAGGGCGGCCAGTACAAGATCATCAGCTTTTATGCCAAGCGGGCCCGTGGGCTGATGGCGCGCTTCGCCATTACCCACCGCGTGGCCACGCCCCACCAGCTGGAGGCCTTTGACCTCGATGGTTACGGCTTTGCACCGGGCGCGTCCACAGCCGAGCGGCTGGTGTTTCGCCGAAAGGCGGCTTAGCCTCGCAAGGAGCCCGGCACATGCAAGCCCTGCCTGCAGCGGCATCAGGCTGCAACCAGCACGCCTGACGGTTGGCCCGGCACCGCTAAATCATCACAATGCGCCCCTGATACCTTCCTGCCTGGAACCCAGAAGACTCCGCCATGCCGTCAAGCACCCAAGCCAGCCGTACCGCCCCGCAGTCCGTCACGCCCGAGTTGCGGCGCTGGATCATCGACCAGGCACAGGCGGGCTTTGCCGCACCGGTGGTGCTGCAGTCGATGCGCGATGCGGGGTGGGACGAGGACGTGGCCGCCCAGGCACTGGAAGCCACGCTGCACGACCACCTCAACGAGCTTGCAGTGCAGCAGGGGTTGCCCGCCGCCGTGCCCGTGCCGGAACCGCAGCTCGATGAATCGCCTGCCCTGCTCGACGGCGGCGACCGCCAGGTCAGCGTGCTGCTGGCCATGGCGCAACCGCGCATCGTGGTGCTGGGCAACCTGCTGTCTGACGAGGAATGCGAGGCGCTGATTGCCGCGGCCGAGCCCCGCATGGCGCGCTCGCTCACGGTGGCGACCAAGACCGGCGGCGAGGAGATCAACGACGACCGCACCAGCGACGGCATGTTCTTCCAGCGCGGCGAGTCACCCCTGATCCGGCGCATTGAGCAGCGCATTGCACGATTGCTGCAGTGGCCGCTGGAAAACGGCGAAGGCCTGCAGGTACTGCACTACCGTCCAGGCGCCGAGTACAAGCCGCACTACGATTATTTCGACCCCGCCGAGCCGGGCACGCCCACCATCGTCAGGCGCGGCGGGCAGCGCGTGGGCACCCTGGTGATGTACCTGAATACGCCTGAAAAGGGCGGCGGCACCGTCTTTCCCGATATGCACCTGGAGGTGGCACCGCAGCGCGGCAACGCGGTGTTCTTCAGCTACGAACGCCCCCACCCCAGCACACGCACGCTGCATGGCGGTGCTCCGGTGATCGCCGGGCACAAGTGGATCGCCACCAAATGGCTGCGCGAGCGCGAATTCGCCTGATTCGGCATGATTTCAAGCCAAATCGGGCTGAAGTCCAATCAAAACAATGGCTTATAGCTATACTTTTAATAGCAAAATCAAGGGATAGGCAATGAACACGCCAGAACAATCACAACTGGGCAAGGCGTCGGCATACGTCGACCAGTACGACGCATCGTTGCTGTTCCCCATTCCCCGCGCTGGCAAGCGGGCCGAAATCGGCATCGCTGGCGCAGCGCCCTTCTTCGGGGCCGACCTGTGGACGGCGTTCGAGCTGTCGTGGCTGAACCTGCGCGGCAAACCGCAGGTGGCACTGGCCCACATCACGGTGCCGTGCGAGACCCCCAACATCGTCGAGAGCAAGTCATTCAAGCTGTACCTCAACAGCTTCAACAACACGCGCTTTGCCGACGCGTCCGAGGTGCAGGCGCGCATCCGTGCCGACATCAGCGAAGCCGCATGGCGCGGTGCAGAGCACGCGGCCACGGTGGGCGTCAGGCTCATCGGAGCCGACCTGTTCGACCAGGAGCCGGTGCATGAACTCGACGGCCTGAGCCTGGACCGCCTGGACGTGGAATGCACACGCTACGAGCCTGCGCCGGATCTGCTGACCGCCGAGTTTGACCAGGCACCGGTGTCGGAGGTGCTGACCAGCAACCTGCTCAAGAGCAATTGCCTGGTGACCGGCCAGCCCGACTGGGGCAGCGTGCAGATCGCCTACAGCGGCCCGCAGATCAACCAGGAAGGCCTGCTGCAGTACCTGGTGAGCTTTCGCAACCACAACGAGTTCCATGAGCAGTGCGTGGAACGCATCTTCATGGACGTGTGGACACGCTGCAAGCCCATCAAGCTCACGGTGTACGCGCGCTACACACGCCGCGGCGGGCTGGACATCAACCCGCTGCGCACCAGCCACCCGCAGGGTCTGCCGCGCAACGTGCGCACGGCACGCCAGTAAACGGCGGCAGGACGCGGGGAACTGCCCGGCCTGCGGCAGGGCCTCTGCAGGCGCTTCAGAAAAGCTCGCCGTTTTCCATGGCTTCGATCTGCTTGCGCTGGCGGCGAGCCGCCATGCCGGTGGTTGCCCGCAGAGGCAGCCCCTCGGGCCCGGCCGCAACCTTTGGGGCGGACTCGTCGCCCACACGCACCAGCCCGCTGGCCCGCACGCCCAGCAACCGCAAGCGCCTGTCCAGCGGCACGCGCTTGAGGCACTGCCCCGCCAGCTGCCGGATGGTGGCCGCGTCTGCGGTGTACGCCTCGGCGGTGTGGTCGCGCGTGGCAATCCTGAAGTCGTCGTAGCGCAGCTTGATGCCGATGGTCCGCGCCACATAGCCCTTGCGCTCCAGGTCCTGGGCCACGCGCACGCACAGGTCGGTGAAGATGCGGGACAGCTCGGCCCGGTCGCGTACGGCGTGCAGGTCGCGGTCGAACGTGGTCTCGCGGCTCATGCTCACCGGCTCGCTCTCGGTCACCACCGGGCTTTCATCCTGGCCCCAGGCCACGCGGTGCATCCAGGCGCCGGTCGATTTGCCGAACTTCGCAATGAGCCACTGCGGGTCTTGCGCGGCCAGCTCGCCGATGGTCTGGATGCCCAGCCCCGCCAGCTTCTCGCCCGCCTTCGGCCCGATGCCGTTGATCTTGCGCACCCCCAGCGGCCAGATCCGCGTCTGCAGGTCCTCCTCGTACACGATGGAGATGCCATTGGGCTTGTCAAACTCGCTGGCCATCTTGGCCAGCAGCCGGTTGGGTGCCACGCCGATGGAGCAGGTCAGCCCCGTCTTGTCGAAGATGCTTTTCTGAATGAGGCGCGCCAGCACACGGCCGCCCTCGCGCTGCCCGCCAGGTACCTCGGTGAAATCGATGTAGACCTCGTCCACGCCGCGGTCCTGCATCACCGGCGCGATCTCCAGGATGGCGGCCTTGAAGGCGCGCGAATACTTGCGCACCTCGTCAAAATCCACCGGCAGCACGATGGCCTGCGGGCACAGCCTGGCCGCCTTCATCATGCCCATGGCCGAGCCCACGCCAAACTGCCGCGCGGGGTAGGTGGCCGTGGTGATCACACCGCGGCCGACGTAGTCCCTGAGCAGCGGAAAGTCTTCCACCGGGATGAAGCACGGCTCGCGCGGCCCCGTTCCATCGGGGCTTTGCAGCAGCAGGTCATCGACCTTGCGGCGCCCGCCGCCAATGACCACCGGCAGACCTTTGAGCTGGGGATAGCGGAGCAGCTCGACCGAGGCAAAAAACGCATCCATGTCGAGGTGGGCAATGCGGCGCAGCTTGCCGGAAGGGGCAGACTGTGCAGGGGGAGATTTCTCGGGAAAATCGGGCTCGGTGGCGGTCACGCCCGACATTGTGCAGGGTGGCGCCCTCCCTGCGCAGGCGGTGCATTAGCCATTGCGCCGCGCACTGCGCTCCCCGGCCCCGATGGCCCCCAGCATCAGCACCACACCCGCCATCTGCCAAGCGCCCAGAGTGTTCTGAAAGTACAACCAGTCCACCACGATGGCGACTGTGGGGTAAGCAAACTGCAGTACCGCCACCCGGGTCGTGGCCAGGCGGGTCATCCCTGCGTACATCAGGGTGTACGCCAATCCGGTGTGGATCAGCCCCAGCCCAGCCAGCCATGCCCAGGAGACACCCCAGGCAGGCCAACCGTGTCCCACGGGTGCCACCCACAGCACGGTCGCACCCAGCGCACATTGCCACCACGCCAGGGTCCCCAGCGGCAGCGCCCCCAAGCGCTTGGCGACCACGGTGACGGTGGCTGTGCACAGCGCACCGATCAGGGACAGGCCCACGCCCACCCAGTAGCCTGGCGCGTGGCTACCGCCCCATGGAGCCAACCCCTCGGCAACGCCCGTGGCCAGGACCAGCCCCACCATGGCGACCAGCACCGACACCACGCGCTGCCGGGGCACGGCCTCTTTCAACCACCAAGCCCCCAGCAGCAACACCCACAGCGGTTGCACATGGAACAGCACCACCGCCACCCCGGTGGGCACCTGCTGGATTGCGGTGAAAAACAGCCACCAGCTCGCCAACCTGAGCCCGCTAAGCAGCAACACCCACGGCAAAGCAGCCCAGCCCACCCAGAGCCCCCGCCGCAGTCCCGACCAAGACTGGTTGCGCCACGCCATCCACAACGTGAGCCCGATGAGGCCAAACGCGCACCGGAACCAAGTGACGGTCAACGGCGCCACCTGCGCCTCGTGCACAAACACGCCGATGGTGCCCAGCAGCGCATTGCCCAGCACGAAGGCGACCCAGCCATCCAGCCGGCGGGCATCCGGCAGCACGCGGGCAACGGCCACCGGTGAAGCGGACGCCGGAACCACGGGTGTGGATGTGCCTGAAACGGTAGAGGAAGGCTGCTGCATGCCCGCAGTGTGGCTGCCAGTCCATGCCATCCAAAGCGCATAATTTAAACACCAACCATTCGATCATCGAATACATCATCAATGGGAAAATCCATGAGCTACCGCGATTTGCAATTCGATTGGCTCCACTGCCTGGTGGCTGTGGTGGATGCGGGCTCGCTCTCTGGCGCGGCAGCCGAGGTGCACCGGTCCCAGTCGGCGGTCAGCATGCAGCTCAAAAAGCTCGAAGACGCCGTAGGCCACCGACTGCTGGAGCGCGATGCACGCAAGCAGCACCTCACTCCCGAGGGTGAAACCCTGCTGGGCTATGCGCGCCGCATTCTGCAACTGCATGCGGAAGCACATGACGCACTGAACGGCGACGCCCTCACAGGCCGGGTGCGGCTGGGGGTGCCGGATGACTACGCTGCGCGCTACCTCACGCCTGTGCTCAAGCGCTTTGCGCCCCGGCACAGTGCGGTGGAGATTGAGCTGGACTGCGAACAGTCCACCGCACTCATCCCGCGCGTGGTCAATGGTGACCTGGACCTGGCCCTGATCTCGCGCGACCACGCTCGCCGGGGCACGCTGCTGTTCCATGAGCCCATGGTGTGGGCGGGGGCGGCGCAGTTCGAGTTGTGGAGGCGGGACCCGCTGCCGATTGCGGTGTACGAATCGGCCAGCCTGGCGCGGCGCGGCGCCATCCACGCGCTGGCGCAGCAGGGGCGCCGCTACAAGGTGGTCTATCACAGCTCCAGCCTGGCCGGGCAAATTGCAGCGGTGGAAAGCGGCCTGGCGGTGGCAGCCCTCACCCACTGCAGCGTGCCACCGCAGCTGCAAGTGCTCGGCACCGAACACGGCCTGGGGCCGCTGGCCCCGATGGAGGTGGCCGTGTACCGCAGCCGCGCATCGCGCGGCTCCAAGGCGGTGGACAGCCTGCAGAACCTGCTGGTGCAGACCCTGCGGCAGTCGGGCGGCGCCCGCGTGACTGGCTGAGCGCCTAAGAGCCTAAGCGCCTGCTTACAAAACGGGCGCCTACCTTTTGGAGAGTGCCGCGCTGCGAATGCCCTGCAGCGTGCCCGTGGGCGTGATGGCCTCAGGGTCGATCAGGCAGTGCAGCACACTGGGCAGGCCGCTCGCGCGCGCGCGGGCCAAGGCCGGGGCAAAGTCTTCCGTGCATTCGACCCGCTCGCCATGGCCGCCAAAGGCCTGCGCATAGGCCTTGAAGTCGGGGTTTTTGAGCTGCGTGGCGCTGATGCGGCCCGGGTACTCACGCTCCTGATGCATGCGGATGGTGCCGTACATGCCGTTGTCCAGCAGCACCACGATGATGGGCAGGCCATACTGCACGGCGGTGGCGAATTCCTGCCCGTGCATCAAGAAGTCGCCATCGCCCGCAAATACCACCACCTCGCGCTCAGGCCACAGGCGCTTGGCGCCTACCCCGGCCGGCAGCCCATAGCCCATGGAGCCGCTGGTGGGTGCCAGCTGGCTGGCATAGGTGGTGAACGGCCAGAAGCGGTGCACCCAGGTGGCGAAGTTGCCCGCGCCGTTGCAGAAGATGGTGTTGGCGGGCAGCGTGGATTTCAGGTGCTGCATGACCGGTCCCATCTGCAGCGCACCGGGAATCTGGATCGGGTTGGTGTCGCTCCACAGGATGTATTCAGACCGTGCCATCTCGGCATGGGCGTGCCAGGCCACCGGCCCATCGGGACGAACGCTGCCCAGAGCGGCTGCAAACCCCTGCGGTGTGGCATGGATGGCCTGCGCGGGGCGGTACAGCCGCCCCAGCTCATCGGCATCGGCATGCACATGGACCAGCGGCTGCGCAGGGTTGGGAATGGCAAACAGCTCGTAACCCTGCGACGGGATCTCCGACAGCCGCCCACCCACGACCAGCACCAGGTCAGCGTCGCGTATCCGCGCCAGGAGGCGCGGGTTCACGCCCAGGCCCAGGTCGCCGCCGTAGCACGCATGGTTGGCCGGGAACAGCATCTGCCGCCGGAACGAGCAGTACACCGGCAGCGACCAATCTGAAGCAAAGGCGACAAACTCGCGCACGGCCTGCTCGGACCATCGGCTGCCGCCCAGGATGGCCACGGGCTGGTGCGCAGCCTTCAGGCGCTGGGCCAGCTCGGCCATCTGCGCGGGGCCGGGGTGCGTTTCGGTCACCTGATAGGGCAGCGCATCGGCCACGGTGGCTGCTTCGGTCAGCATGTCTTCGGGCAGCGCCACCACCACGGGGCCGGGGCGGCCGGAGGTCGCCACATGGAAGGCGCGCGAGATCAGCTCGGGCACACGGGCCGGGTCGTCAATCTGCACCACCCACTTGGCCATGGTGCCGAACACGGCGCTGTAGTCCAGCTCCTGGAATGCCTCGCGCCCGATGGCACCGCGTGCCACCTGGCCCACGAACAGGATCATGGGGGTCGAGTCCTGGTGCGCGATGTGCACACCGGCCGACGCATTGGTGGCACCAGGCCCGCGCGTCACAAAGCAGATGCCGGGCTGCCCCGTGAGCTTGCCTTGCGCCTCGGCCATCATGGCCGCGCCGCCTTCCTGGCGGCACACCGTGACGGCGATGCTGGCGTCGTGCAGGGCGTCCAGCACGGCCAGATAGCTTTCGCCAGGCACGCAAAAGAGCTGCTGCACACCATGGGTGATGAGCTGCCGGACCAGGATCTCGCCGCCGGTACGCGGGGCGTTGCTGTCAGGAAGGGAGGGCTTGGTCATGTCAGGCATCCAGAACAAAAGGTCATGGAAAGGGAAGTTAACCGGTAAGGCGAGGTATCAGCCCGCCGATCCGTACTGGCCCGGAAACCACGGGGTGCATGGGGAATTGGTTCCATCAGATCACGTTCTTCTCAAGCAGCGGCGCCTTGCGTGCAATGCGCTCGATGGACAGCGGCGACAGGTCCAGCGTCTCGTACCGCCCCGTCAGCATCAGCTCGGCCAGCCCGCGCCCCACGGCCGGGCACTGCTGCAGGCCATGGCCCGAAAAACCGTTGGCAAACACCAGGTTGTCGCACGCCGGGTGCAGGCCCACGATGGCGTTGTGGTCAAAGGTGTTCATCTCGTAGTAGCCCGCCCACGCGCCCTGCATGCGCAACGCCTCAAAGCCCGGAATGCGTCCGGCCAGCGTGGGCCAGATCCGGTCCTCGAAGGCGGCGTATTCAGGCTCCAGCGGTGCAAAGTCGGCATCGTTCTCCGGACTGGGCGCAAAACCGCAGAGGTAGCCCTGCCCCTCAGGCCGCAACCAGATGCCGCTGGTGTCGATGAGCAGCGGGCAGCCGGGCAGCGCTGCCGGACTGGCCATGTGGAACACCGTACGCCGCTTGCCGACCACGGGCAGGTCCATGCCCGCCCAGCCTGCAATGGCAGCGGCCCAGGGGCCACCGGCGTTCACGGCGTAGCGGCAGGGCAGCACGGCGCCGCTTTGCAAGCGCACCGCATTCACATGCAACACGCCATCGCTGGCCACCGTGTCCAGGCCTACAGCCTCGTCGGCCACATAGCGCACCCCCTGGCTCTGCGCCTTCTTGCGCAAGGCTGTGAGCAGCAGGTAACCATCAAACCAGCCCTCGCCCGACAGGCCGAGAGAGCCCAGGGCCACGTCCTGCAGCGCCAGCCACGGGAACCGCTCGGCCAGCTGCGCCGGGCTCAGCAGCGCCACATCGGCGCCATGCTGCCTTTGCAGCGCATGGTTCTCGCGCAGCGTAGCGGCGCCAGCATGCGTGGCCAGATACAGGTAGCCCCCTTCGTGCAGGCCGATGTCTGGCGCATCGCCGCCGCAGGCCAGCAGCGAGCCTGCATTGCGCAAAAAGCCGATGCCATAAGCCGATATCCGGATGTTGATGTCGGTGGAGAACTGCTGGCGGATCGAGCTGGCCGACAGCGCCGACGATGCGCGCGCATAGGTCGGGTCGCGCTCGACCACGATCACGTCGCAGCCCGGTTGCTGGAACGTGAGGAAATAGGCGATAGCGCTGCCGATGACTCCACCGCCAATGATGACGATGGGCTGGTGTGGAGAAGTCATCCGGACATTTTCCACACGAAATCAGCGCTCTGAACGCGTTCCAACATTTTTTGGTGCGCTTGCGGCGTACGGCGCCGCTGCCCGCTCATTGCACATACCCTGCGCCTGGCGATACCTGTCTGCACGCCCTTTTGGCCCCAACCGCAGGCGTGGTCTTGCGGGCATGACGCGCACAGGGCAGTACGGCACTCTTTGAGTCGGCCTGGTTTGCAGGCCGATCTTCGGGCCTGGAGGCCATGCACACCTCAGCGGGGATGGTCTTCACCAAGCTGCCGGTTCGGTCCACAGGGCCGCTGGAGCGGCCTCACTCTCCTGCATCGCCATCCACCCGCCATCGCCTCAGCCGTGCCCTGCATGCGCCGTTGGCAGGCAGGCGTCCACCAACGCCGCAGCGCGGACAAACTCCAGCGCATCGAGGTGACCCTGCAGTTCGGCCACCCGGGCCGCCCCCCACCAGCGCTCCACAGGGCCGGACAGTTCGGTCCAGGCATCCAGTGCGGCGAGATCGCGACTTGCAAGGGCCTGGCGAAACTGCCCAATGCGCTCTGCCAATCCAGGGTCTTCGACCACCTGCGCAGCGGCGGGACCATCAGGTGCCGCTGATACGGTAGGCGGTACTGCAGATGCCGCGCTGAGCACCACCCTCCACCCATGGACAGCGTTGCGCAGACGGGGCAGCAGCGTTGCAACAGCGACATCGTCGCCCTCCCGTGCCGCTTTCTCGGCACTTGCCACCATGTCGTACAGGGCCGTGGCTCCCATCGATCCGGTCATGCCCTTGAGGTCGTGCAACGTCTGCGCGAGGGTTGGCAGGTCGCGGGCCAGCAACGCTCCATCCGTTTCAGGAAACGCATCCACCAGCCCAAGGATCCGCTGGGCCAACTGGAAGAACAGCGGCTGGTAACCCTTGAGCCGGGCATGAGAGACAGCCGCCGACACGCCCGCAAGGCGCGGCCAGTCATCGGGGACCCGCGGCTCCGGCACCGGCGCCGGCCAAACCGGCTCGGCCAGCATGGCGGGCCGCGCAATATCGGCGCCGGCGCCGGCTGCGGCTGCAAGACAGCGCCGGATGGTGCGTACCAGTGCGGGGGGATCGAACGGCTTGCCCACCACCGCATTCATGCCTGCAGCCAGCGCTTGCGCCTGCTCGGACAAAGAGACTCCCGCGGTGAGGCCGATCACCGGCAGATGTGCGATGCCAGGGATGGCGCGCATCTGGTGGGTTGCATCGAGCCCGTTCAGCAACGGCATGTGCACATCCATCAGCACAGCGTCGTAGGCGCCCGGACGTCCCTGCAACATGTCCAGCGCGGTCCTGCCGTTTTCGGCAACGTCGACCCCCGCACCTTCGGACTGGAGCACCCGCGTCGCCACTTCCCGGTTGATGTCGTTGTCGTCCACCACCAGCAGCCGCACGCCGGCCAGGCCCAGGCCGCCCGGCAGCAAGCCGTCGGCACCGGTGGCCGCCGGCATGGCGCCCCTGCGCATGGAGAGCGTCACGACAAACTGGCTGCCTTCGCCCGGGGTGCTGTACACCTGCACAGACCCGCGCATCATCTCGGCCAGCTGTTTCACGATCGACAGGCCCAGCCCGGTACCACCGTAACGACGCGTGGTCGACAGATCAGCCTGCACGAACGGAGAGAACAGGCGCTGGCAGGACTCCTGGTCTATGCCGATGCCGGTATCTGACACGCTGATGCGCACACCCACCTCGTCGGCATCACCCGTCTCGTCCGCTGCGTTGCCCGGAAGGCGCTCGACGGCCAGGCGCACCTCGCCGTGCTCGGTGAACTTGATGGCGTTGCTCAGCAGGTTGATCAGGATCTGCTGCAGTCGCGTACTGTCGCCCTCCAGCGACGCAGGCAGTCCTTCATCGAGCTGCACGGCCAGAGACAGCCCCTTGGCGGTGGCCTGCAGCTCGACGACAGCGGCTGCTTCGCGGGCGACCTGGTTCAGGTCCAGCGGCATCTGCTCCAGTGCCATCTCGCCCGCCTCGATCTTGGACAGGTCCAGGATATCGTTGATGACCGCCAGCAGGGCCTTGCCCGCCACCTGCAACCGCGTGAGCATGCCCTGCTGTTCACGATCGAGCGGCGTGCGGGCCAGCAGGTACGACAGGCCCAGCACCGCATTCATGGGCGTGCGGATCTCGTGGCTCATGTTTGCCAGGAACCGGCTCTTGGCCTCGCTGGCGGCGTTGGCCTGCTGCATGGCCACACGCAGCGACTGCTCCTGGGCCAGTTGCTGCCGGATGTCCGAGGCGATTCCCAGATAGCCCACGAACTGCCCCTCCACATCCTCCATGCGCGTGACCGCCAGCGACACGGGAATCCTGCTGGCGTCCGCGCGCACCATGTACCACTGGCCTTGCGCCTCCAGGGTGGCGCGCTGCAGCCATTCGGCGGACGTTGCCCCGTCCCGGGGCAGCAGCACACTGACTGCAGCGCCGTCCGCCCCGCTACCAGATTCAGCCGGGGCCTGCTCAAGGAACGACCCGGCGTTTACATGCCCGACGGCAGCATCGGCCTGCATGCCCAGCAGAAGCTCCGCACCGCGGTTGAGCAGCGACACCACGCCCCGCGCATCGGTCGCCACAATGGCGACCTGGGTAGACGCCTCCAGCACCGCGCGCAGCAGGGACAGAGTGCGCTGGAGCTCCATTTGCGTGCGCTTGCGTTCGGTGATGTCGGCGCGTATGGACACGAATTTCTCGATCTGGCCCTTTGCGTCGATGAAGGGCGCCACCACACTGTCCACCCAGTAAAGCGAGCCGTCCTTGGCACGATTGCACACCTCCTGGCGCCAGCTCCTGCCGCTGCGCACGGTCTGCCACATCTGCCCCCAGAACGCCGGACCGTGCACGCCCGAGTTCACGATGCGGTGGTCGCGACCCAGCAGCTCGTCGCGGGTATAGCCGGACAGTTTGCAAAAGGCGTCGTTCACATCGACGATGCGCCCCGATGGGTCTGCCACCGACACCACCATGTGGTGGTTCAGGGTTTCCAGCATGGCGGCGTTGTCACGCTGGGCGGCAGCAAGCTGCATGCGGCTGTCGGTCAGCTCGGTGACATCGTGCACAAAGGCATAGAACCCCATCACGGCACCGTCCTGCACGTCAGGCAGGTAGTGCACCAGGGTATGGCGGGCGGAGCCTGTTCCGGCCGCGGGATGGGTCTGCTCGAACATGCGTGCCTCGCCAGCGAGCGCCGCCTGCGCGTGGCGCAGCGAGTCGTCGAACAGCTGCGGCCCGATCAGCTCCCGCATGTGCATTCCATTCACCTGCCGGTGATCGATGTGGAACCACTCCCCGTAGGTCCGGTTGGCCACCTGGTTGCGCAGGTCCGGGCTCCAGTAGCCGATCTGGGACGGCATGGCATCCAGCACGGTCTGAAGCGCGTGGCGCGCCAGCTCCAGGTCGGCCGTGCGTTCGCGCACCTGGTCTTCCAGGGTCGCGTTGAGCTCGGCCACCCGGCGTGCAGCAGCACGCACCTCGCGCACATCGCGCAGGGTCTTCGCAAGCCCCACAACCCGGCCACCACTGTCCGTGATGGGGCCTGCCGATATCGAGACCTCGATCAGGCTCCCGTCCCGGTGGCTGCGCACGGTGTCGTAGGCCTTGACGCGCCGGCCCGCCGACACCAGCGCCAGCATCGATTCATCTTCGCCCTTGAGGTCCGGTGGCACCAGCAGCTCCTGCACCGTGCATCCCAGAACCTCGTCAGCGCTGTAGCCGAACAGCCGGCGGGCGCCGTCGTTCCAGTCGGTGATCACACCCTGCAGCGTCTGGACAATGATGGCATCTTCAGACCCCTCCACAATGGCGGCACGGCGGGCCTGCTCCAGTCGCTGAGTGCGTCCGCGGTGGGCAAGATGAAGCATGGCCACCACCAGGGCTGCCAAGAGTAGCCCGACGACCCCTGCCTCCGCAGCCTTGCGCTCTGGCGTGGTCTGTCGCAATGAATCCACAAACTCGCGCGTGGGCTGAAGGTCAGCCTCCCACTGGCGCCCGATCATGTACAGGGATACAGAACGTTCGCGTGCTCCGGGCAGCGCGGGGGCGGACGCCGGGCCGTACAGCCAGACACCGGGCGGCGACGCCTGGTCGCGCAGGGTCATGGTGAAGTGGTCGAATTCCTCGTCGATGTTGCGAAGCACCTCGGCGACGTCGAGTGGCGCGTACACCCAGCCCACCAGCGCCCGTTCGCGCGAGGCAGGGGTATTGGTGGGCATGCCGTGGCGGTAGACGGGCAACAGAATCAGCAGCCCCGACGTGTTTTGTCCATCGCTCTGCAACAGCGAGATCGGGCCTGTCAACGCAGGTTCGCCAGTCTGCATGGACGCCACGGCGGCAGCATGCCGTGCCGGCTCCGATGCAATATCAAGTCCCAGTGCCCGCAAATTGCGCTCCAGTGGCTCGATGTACTGGATCACGTAGCTGTCGCCGTCGTGGGGCTGGATACGCCGTATCTCGAAGCTGGCACCCGCCTCCGCGCGAGCGTTCTCCAGAAAGCCGGGCATGGCTTCGGACGTGACCCTGCGAATCCAGCCAAACCCCAAGGCCCCTGGAAACTCCGTCTTGAAATCACGGCTTTCGGCATAGCGTGCAAAGGCCGACCAGTTCAGCCCATCGCCCACTGCAGCAACCGCACCACGAGCGCCACGCAACCCGTATTCGTACTGCTGCATCCGCAACATGACCTCACTCAGGACCCGGGTTCTGACCAGTTCGAACCGCTCGGCGATCTCCGTCTGGTTCTGCTGGCGCTGCACCCAATAGGCTGCGCCCATCGACAGCAGCGTGACCAGTACGGCAAGTGCCGCGACCACCCGCGGCCTACCGATCCACCGCAGGGGTGTTACGTTACCGGGCTGCACGCGGCGCACCATGGCTCAGCCTTTCTCCACCGTGCACCAGCGGTTTCTGCCCGCGCTTTTTGCTGCGTACAGGGCTTCGTCGGCGACCCGCACCAGCGATGACGCCGCGCGGTCGACAAACTCGGCGTCCGAACACGCAGCCACCCCGATGCTTGCAGTCACTTGCGGCGCGGTGGGCGAGTCGGCATGTGGCACCGCAAGCGCGTGGACTGCTTCAATGGCCTCCTGGGCCACCCGACGGGCGCCTTTCAGGTCGGTGCCGGGCAGCAGCACCGCAAACTCCTCGCCACCCACGCGACCCACCAGGTCTGCAGGGCGCCTGGCCACCGAAGCCAGCGCGCGGGCCACGGCCTTCAGGCAAACGTCTCCCGCCGGATGTCCGTGGCAGTCGTTGTAGCGTTTGAAGTGATCGACGTCGACCATCAGCAGCGCCAGGGACGTTCCCTCGCGCGCATTGCGCACCCATTCCAGGTTGAGCATCTCGTCAAAATGCCGGCGGTTGGCCACGCCGGTCAGCCCGTCCGTGCAGGCCATCAGACGCAGCTCGTCCGACAGGGTCTTGACGCGCAGCTGGGTGCGCACGCGCGCCAGCAACAGCGCCTCATGGACCGGCTTGGTGATGAAGTCCACCGCCCCGGCCTCGAGCCCGCGTACCTCGGCAGCGGTGTCACCATTGCCCGTGAGGAAGACCACGGGCACCGTGCTGAGCAAAGCGTCGGCCCGGATGGCTTCACACACTTCATAGCCACTCATCCCAGGCATTTCCGCATCCAGCAGGACCAGATCCGGGCGCTCCTGGCGCATCAGCTCCAAGGCCTCAGCCCCGCCTGTGGCGAAACGCAGCCGGGCGACGCCCTTGAGCATCCGGGCCACGAGCTGAATCATGCTGGCGTTATCGTCAACGATAAGAATGTTCGTCTTCATGGGAGACAGCGACTTGGGAGCGCTCATTTAAATATATTTATCATATTTTAATACGTTTTTATCAACTTAAACAAAATGGCGTGCGAGGACCGGCGTCACTCCGGAAAAATTCGAAGTGAAGACCGGTTTTTTGGACAGACTGGCTGTGGGGAAAGGGCGGGATGCCGCCAGGGGCCCGCCAGCGAGCGGTACTGGACGGCCGGTGCAAGAGCGGCTAGTGGACGTGCGTAGCCGCAGCGGGCGCCTGGCTGTAGGAGCCCATGGGCCCACCTGCTGGCGCGGCTGGTGGGGCGCGGCGCACGCGGGGCACCACGCTGAGCTGCACGGTGTCGAGCACCGGGCCCGGCACTACCGTCAGGGCCTTGCGGGGCAGGTCGACCAGTTGCTCGGCGTGCCATACGCGCACCTGGGCCGCGCCATCTGGTACGGCGGGGAAACGTGCGATGCCGTCGTTGTCGGTCTTGAGGGTCCAGGCCGAATCGGTGACAAAGATGTGGCCGCGCATGGAGCCGTGCAGGTGGCAGCCCAGCAGCACCACGCCTGCGGTGTCGAGCTTCACGTCGGCGTGGTTGGCGGGCTTGCCATCGGCCTTGCCGGCCAGACGCAACTCGAAGTTGGGCGTAGCCGCCGTACCGCTGGCAGCGGCCTGCGCGCCGCCCGCCGGGGTGCTGGCTGCGCCGCCCGAGGGGTTGCCGCGCACATGGTGGTCCCAGCGGTCCTGATTGGTAAAGCGCACGGTCGAGCCCGGCGCGACCACCGTCACGGCCGGGACAAAGCGCATTTTTTCCTGGTCGATGGTGGGGCTGGCCTGCAGCAGGCTGGGCGGGCTGCCCGCCGCGCTGCCGGGGTACAGCACCACCACGGCGTCCGGAACGGGCTTGCCGTCGCGGTCCAGCACCTGAATTTGCACATTTCCGGCGCTAGCGCTTGCAACATATGCCGTAGCAGCTATCAAAAAAATAGCGTTTTTCATGGTGTGCTGCCTTAGCGTACGGTGATCACATC
Organism: Burkholderiales bacterium Ga0074133; assembly: GCA_001464865.1. Taxonomy (GTDB): domain Bacteria; phylum Pseudomonadota; class Gammaproteobacteria; order Burkholderiales; family Burkholderiaceae_C; genus Acidovorax. Next base: position 85,764 of record LNEG01000115.1, on the reverse strand, counting down.
GCGGTGCATGGGCGCCAGCAGCGCCAGCAGTCGGTTTTGCTGCACAAACGGGATGCCCTGCGCGTCCATCGAGACCTGCAGCACCTCGACGAGGGCATTGAAATGCCCCTTGTTGATGTCCATGTCGGCATGGGCCGATTTCATGTCGGCGCCCTCGTACTTGCAGGGGCCGCCACTGAGCTGGCAGACCTGATCGGTCAGGCTTTCCTTCAGCGCGGCAGGCTTGGTGTCCTTGAAGTGGTTGCCGATACGGGGGTCTTTCACCAAGCGATTGACGAAATCATCCATGAGGCGGGTGATGCCGGGCTTTTCGCCGAGCGCCTGGTACAGGCCGGCGGGGGCAGCGGTGGTCGCCGCTGGCGCCGCAGCAGGCTGGGCAAACGCGGGGGCGGACAGCAAGCCGCTCAGGGCCACGGCAAGCGCCATGAGGGTTTTGGGGTGCGTCATGAAATTCTCCTCAAAAGGCGACCTGGGCCGAAAGGTAGTAGCCGGTCTGCCGGCGGTTGCTGGTGATGCCTGGCACGATGCGGCCAAGGTCCACATACGCCAGCGTGAACGACAGGTTCTTGCTGGGCGCCCAGGCAATGAAGATGTCCTTCCAGTCGTCTTCGCGCAGTGCGGTGCCCAGGCCGGCCGCGGCACCCAGGGCCTGCAGGTTGTTGGGCTTGAAGCGGTACTCGGCACCCACGGCCAGGTTCTTGTTGAGGAGGTAGGCCACCGAGAACTCGGGCTGCAGACTGCGGCTGTTCTTGCCGGGCGCGGCCGAGCCAAAGCCCAGCAGTCCGTTCTGGTTGGCGTTGGTGTAGCGCAGGGTGCCGTTGAGCAGCAGGCTCTTGTCGAGCAGCAGCTTGGTGGCGCTCACGTACACGTCGGTGCCGCTTCTTTTGGTACCCAGAAAGTCCAGCACCGATCCGATGCTGCCGGGATGCGTACGCTTGTGCTCGATACCCACCGCCACTTGCGGCACCCAGGTGTCGGCATCCAGCACGGCATCACCAAGCACCTTCACCTTGATGCCCACCACGTCCATCTTGATGTGCTGGCCCGGCGTGACGCCAAAAGCCGCAATGCCGTTGAGCGCGATGGCGGGAGAGGCATCGAAATCCTGGCGCGCCAGCGATAGCTCCACCCGGTCGTACAGCCCCACGGCCACGCCGTAGCCGTTCAGGCTGTAGTCCTGCGTGGCTGCGCGGGTGGCGTAGCCGCTGACGCCCACCTCCCCTTGGGTGGCGTTGGTGCCGATCACAGCCCAGGGGGTCAGCCCGCCGCCGGCAGAGCCGGCGATGGTGTTCACCCCACCTGTGAGCAGCAGCTTGCCGGTATCGGCCTGCACGGTGCCGGCAGCCAGTGCAAGGCCTGCCACCCATGCCAATGACGGAATCGTTTTCATCTTCATCGGAACTCCTGTATTTGTTAGCAATTGCTTCGACCATGCAGACTACGATGACCGGCACTGGCTGGATTCAACCATTTCAAATGCTGGAGCACGGCTGAAGGTTTTTGGCGCGGCCGCGGCCCCGTCAGCCCGCAAACGCCACGCGCTGCACCGTCCAGTACACCGAAAGGGCCACCAGCGCCGCGGAGCCGCCCCGCACCACCACGGGGGTGTAAAGGCGCCAGCGCATCAGCACTGCCGACACCACGCACCACAGCGCCACCAGAGCCAGCTGCCCTGCCTCCACCCCCAGATTGAACCCGGCCAGCGCCCACAGCAGCAGGCCGCCGGATACCCCCGCCTCGACCAGCACGCCCGAGAACCCCAGCCCGTGCACCAGCCCGAAGCCCAGCGCCAGCCAGCTGCCGCGCAGCCCGCGTACGGGGTACAGGTTGAGCCAGGCAGAGATGCCGATGCTCACGGCAATGGCGGGCTCCACCCAGTTGCCGGACACCTGCACGATGCCAAGGCCCGCCAGCGCCAGCGTAACGGAATGCCCCAGCGTGAAGCAGGTGACGGTGACAAACAGTGCCCGAAGGCCCGCCCAGCGCCCGCCGCTGGCGTGGCTGGCAGACACCCGCTGACGGTACATCGGCCCAGATGCCACGCCCTGCCCTGCCTGACGCGGCCAAAGGGTAATGGGCAGCAGCAGCGCCAGCAGAAACGCCAGATGGTCGTAGCCCTCCAGAATGTGGTGCACGCCTTCGCTGACAAAGTGCAGCAGCGTGGCGAACCCGCCGCGCGGCGTCGCCGACGCCTCGCCAGCGGCCAGGCCCTGGGCCTCGCCATCTCCATTGGCACCCGCCTGCGCTGCCGAGCGCAGATCGGTGGTGGAGCGCCCGTCGGGCACCACCACGGCGGCCAGGGGCTGGCCACCCAGGCTGCCAGCCACCAGCAGGCGGTGCGTGGGGTCCACACCCTGCATCAGGCTGTAGCCCAATGCCAGAGGCTGGCCCGGTGCACAGTCCAGCGTGGACTGCAGGCGCGCGTAACGGCCATCGCTGCGCTGCTCCAGGGCCGCCAGGCGCCACGCAGGCGGGGCCACGGCGGCCCCCGCGCACGTCCACTGCACGCCCGCACCCACCCACTGCGCGATGGCGCCCGCTGCCTGGCGCACCTCGCCCCAGGTCAGCAGGCGGTCGGCATCGGCATCGAGCTGGTCCACCGCGGCATCCACATCCTTGAGCGCGATGGAGAGGGACAGCGAAAGCGCACCCACTGACGATGCAGAAGTCGCATCAGGCGGTGCTGCAGGGGCAGCCTGCTGCGCACCGGAAATGCCGGCGCCAGTGTCGGTGGCCGCGGCAGCATCGGTGATGCGCAGGTAGGCATCACTGGCCTTGTGAGCGTGGGCCGGGGCGGACAGTGCCAGGCACAGGGCGCCCAGCACGGCCGCGCGCGTGAATGGAGTGCGGAACATCATTGGCCTTCCTGTGCGGATGTCTTGGTAGCCGCCTGCGGCTGCCAGCGGGCCAGCCGCGCGTCCTGCAGGCCTGTCTGCGCCAGCGCCTGGACCACGGCGCGGTGCGCCGCCGTGTCGCGCGACTGTTCGGATGCCTGCAGTGCCAGCCACCAGTCAAGTGGCTCTTTTTGCAGGGTGAGGTTGGTACGGGCGGCCTGCCAGGCCACATCCGGCCGGGCATCCAGCCACAGGGCCATCAGGGCACGTTCACGGGCGTGGGCGTCCAGCCCCTCGCCGCGCTGCGCAATGGCAGCAAACCGCTCCTGCACCTCGGCCGCCACGGGCCGCCACGCATCGTCACCCAGCAGCCGCAGGGCGTAAGCCCGCCGCAGCAGCACCGCGTCGCTGGCGGGCTGGCCACGCAGCACGTCCAGCACGGCACTGGCGCGCCCGCGGCGAAGCAGATGGTCGGCATAGGCCAGTGCCGTGTAGCCATCGGCCACGTCGGCCAGACTGCGGCGATAGGCGGCCTCGGCGGCGTCATCGCGGCCGGCGCGCTCCTCGCTTTCGGCCAGCAGCGACACCACCCAGGCGCGCTGCGCAGGCGCGGCCCCCAGCTGCTGCGCGAGGGCGGTCAACCCGCTGCGCGCTGCATCATGCTGGCCTTGCAGCGAACGCGTTTCCAGCGTGCAGGCGGCGGCATACATCGTCGCGCCGTGGCGGGCCACATTGCGACAGGCGTTTTCGGCAGCGGGATAGCGTGCGGCCACACGTTCCAGCGTGGCCAGCGTAAGCCAGCCCTGCACCTGAGCCGGGTTGGCCTGCAGCGCCCGTTCCAGCGTGGCACGGGCAGCCGTGAATTCGTGGCGGGCCTGCTCCACCGTGGCCTGCAGCACCAACAGCTCTGCCGGGGCACCGGGCTGGCCCCACCAGGGCGCCAGGGCCGCCTGGGCACGGCCCAGGTAGCGCGGGTCGGCCATGTCGCGCGACAGCGTGATCCAGCGGCGGGCCGCCGTGGCCGCAGCCTGCGGTGTGGCGGGGGCCGCGCCCACGCGTTCGGGCAGGCGTTCCACCACCTCGGCGTCAGCGCCTGCGCGCAGGTCCTGCGGCGCGGCGGCATGGGCCGTCACGGCGGCAACAGTCAGTCCGAGTGCAGCCAGCACAGGCCGCGCGCAGCGGGTCAATGTGGCGCAGCGAGCCAGGTAGAAAGAGGGGTGCATGGTGACTCCGGCAGGAGCATCAGGAGATACGTATTTGGGGGGGGCACGGAACGCCACGCGCAATCCAGCGCAGCGTTGCCGCGGGCCCTGGCTGGCGCTATCGTGGCGCGCCAGCCAGGGCCTTCAGTCCGCATCAGTGCGGGTTCAGAGCCGTGTATCGGGCTCTTCGGTCTCGGTGGTAGACAGCACGATGCGGCTGATGTCCTGAGGCTCGGTCATGTCTGCCATGCCAATGCCCACGATGGGCGCCACGTAGTTGAAGGCGTCCACCATCACCGGACCCGTTTCAGGGCTGACGGCGCTGTCGCTGCCGCCGCCTCCGCAGCCTGCCAGGCCCAGCACCGCAGCGCAGGCCAGCGCCACCGGCACGCGGGCAAGAGAAACCTTGTTTTTCATGCTCTTCTCCCGGTTCAGAAGTTGCGGGCGCCGGGCAGTGGCGGGTTCACATACGGGAAGGCCGTGCGGTAGTCGATGGCCTTGGTGCGCGATCCGTCCACAAAGGGCACGGTGCCTGCGGGAGCATCCGACGGCTTGCAGCCGACCTTGAGCGCATCGGTGGTGCCGGTGACGCTGCACAGCGCACCCATGGCCACGCGCAGCGACACATCCACCACATCGTCGCCCAGGCGGCGGCCGTTGGGGAAGCCCGCGGCATCGCCACCGACCACACCCAGCGAGCTTTGTGCGCTGGCTGCCGTGGCAGCAATGCCCGTGTTCAGGCGCAGCATTTCGGACAGCGGGCCGCCAGCACCCAGGCCGGTGATGTTGCCCGGCCGGTTCACGGTGGGCAGACCGGTCAGGAAGGCCGTCATCAGGTCGGTGCGCGGGAAGTTGGTGGGTGCCTTGGCGCCGAACAGCACCTCGATCAGCGCGGGCAGCGTGGGGTGCGTCACGTAGTCGGCAAAGTTGGCCGCGTCGTCCTTGGGCCTGGACGCATTGAACTTGTCCTTGTCCTTGAGGCCGATGACCACTTCATTGACCAGCGGCATGCCCAGGCGCGAGACCTGCGTCCATGCGCCGCCGGCCTTTTCGCTGGCCTGCAGGCCTGAATCGGGCTTTCCGTTGAGCACGCGCGCCTGGCGCAGGCTGGCGGTGGTCCAGCCGCCAATCACCTTCTCGCCCGACGCTGCCGTGACGCAGCTGGTGGGCACTTCCACCGCCAGCGAGGTCACGTTCTTGTCGGCAATCTGCCCGGCGCCAAAAGCGGCGGCATTGGCCTCGCTGGTGATGACGGCTGCGGGTGCGTTGACCAGGTCGAAAATAGTACCCAGCGACACGGGGAACGGGTCCTGGCGCTGGCCCACGAACACCTTGCCCGGCGTGCTGCAGCCCGGGATGTTGATGCCGTACACGTAGCGGCCGGCATAGGCGTCGTAGGCGGCAGCGTTGCCCAGCGATTTCTCGCCGATGTAGTCGATGGGCTTGGTGAAGGTGGTGCCACCGCTGGTCAGCGTGACCTGCTCTCGCTTGCCGGTGCGGCGGTCACCGCGCACGATGAACATTTCATATTCTTCACGGTAGGCCAGCGGGTCGGCCGCCGCGCCGGTGATGCCGCCAGCGTTGCGCAGCGGGATCGCCACCTTCTTGCGCGCGCCATCGGGGCCGATGTCGAGCGTGATGCCGGCGCCCGCGTTATTCAGGGTGTTCTTGAAGCGGAACTGGAAGGTGATGTCTTCGGCCGCGTCACCGTTGTTGTCGATGTGGATCTCGTAGAGCGCATTCGGGTCCAGGCTGAAGTAGTTGGGGCCGCCGTACGCGTCCTGCAGGGGCAGGTAGTTGGCGATCATGGTCACAAAACCCGAGCGGCCCGCCTCGTAGCTGTTGAACATGTAGAAGTCTGCGCCGTCGACCTTGGGCTGGGTGGTGATGAATGGCGCTTCGCGGTGGCTGGACGCCAGGCTGACGCCGGCGGTACCTGCTGCCAGCATGGCCAGTACGGCCAGGCTGAGTTTCTTCAGTTGCATGGAAATCTCCTCGTAGGTGGTGGCGGGGAGCCGAGCGCCCCATCCTCAATACGCGGAGGCGGCGCCACCGGATTCAGGGACGCCCAACAAAGTTCATGCCGCTGCGCGAAAAATACTGAAAACCGCGCCGCACCCTGATCTGACTTGCCGTTGTGCGCGCCTGTGCACACCACAAGAAAAAGCCCCGTGCGGCCGGTAAACGGCACAGCACGGGGCCCGTGGCAACGCAGCGCTGCAGCAGCGCAGGCGATCAGGTCGCCTTGCGGATGAGTGCGCCCTTGAACAGCACAGGGCCTGTGGGGCCGGTGGCGCTGGGCACGCCGCCGCGTGGCTCCAGGCTGATGGCCAGCGTGGGCACCTCTTTCACGTCGCCCTCCTGCGCGGTCAGCTTGAGCAGCTTGTCGCCACCCAGAACGCCCAGCGAACGCGGGCCACCGGCAGGCGGCAGCGCCCACAGCTGCAGGGATTTGTCGTCACCCTCCTGGAAGCCACCCACACGTTGCAGCACCAGCTGGTTGTTCTTGGGGTCAAAGGTGACGAGCATCGATGCGTCGGCCTTGGCGTCGGCCAGCACGGCCACGTACTGGATCTGCGGCGTGGCCTGCAGTTGCTGCTGCAGCGACGCGATCTGCGCGCCCGTGGTGGCCTTGAGGCCGCCATTGACCTGCACGCCCACCACCACCGCGGCCAGCGTGGCCACCGCACCGGCGGCCGCCGCACCACGCCACACCAGCAGGTTGCGCCACCAGCCGCCTGCAGCTGGCTCGCGGGCTGCCGCCTGGGCTGCATCGGCGCGGGCGGCCTGCATGGCGGCCTGCGATTTGCCGGCCTGCACCAGGTTGTCGATGCGCGTCCACACGGCGGGCGCGGGCTCTACCGCGGGCTGCAGCTCGGTCAGGCCCGACCAGCGGGTCTGCCACACCAGGGCGGCTGCACGCACGGTGGCGTGTTCGCGGGCCAGGGTTTCAAAGCGGCGGCGTGCGCCACCGCGCAGGGTGCCCAGGGCATAGCTCACCGCCAGGCGGTCGAGCAGTTCGGGGTGTTGGGTAATGTTCATGACGGCGTGTTCCTCAGGCCTTGTTCAGGCATAACGCGCCATGCAGGTGCGCAGCTGTTCCAGACCCCTTCGGATCCATGTCTTGACGGTGCCCAGCGGCAGCTTGAGCTGCTCGGCCAGTTCGCCATGACTCATGTCGCGCAGGTAGGCCAGGCTGACCACCTCGCGCTGCTTGTTCTCCAGCCGGCCCAGGCAGTGGTGCAGCGCAAACGCCTGCTCGCTGGCATCGGCCGTGTCCATGGGGTTGGGCGAATCGCCCTCCAGCACCTGCGCCATGTCGTCGTCCAGCTCGTTCATCATGTCGGTCCGGTCAGAGGCGCGCTTGCGCAGCGCATCCAGCGCACGGCTTCGCACGATCAGGCCCAGCCAGGCCATGGGCGGGCTGAGCGCCCCCCGGTAGCTACCTGCACCGCGCCAGACGCTTAAAAAGGCCTCCTGCAGCACCTCCTCGGCCGTGTCGCGGTGCCGCACGATGCGCATCGCCAGGCCAAAGAGCTGGGCAGACGTGCGCCGGTACAGCTCCTTGAGCGCGGAGTCATCCTGCTCGGCAATGCGGTCTATGAGGTTCATCAGTTCGCTGTCGGGGTGAAGGGTGCTGCTCATGCATCCATTGTCTGGGATACATCCGCTCACGTGAAAGTGAGGGACTTGCTGTAGTGGAATACGCCACAAACAGCGTTCTGGATGCAAAGCGGGTGCAAAGAAACCTCCGGAAGCTGACTGCAGCCAGGATGGACCCGGCTGGGTGGGCGAGCCAGCGGGCAAGGAAGCGCCGCCGAGAATGCGCCGCGTTGCGCAGCGAGCCCTTGGCACCAGCGGGCACTGCGGCCACACTGCTTGCATCGGCCTGAATCCGTTGGACTCTTTAGCGCGTACTCTTCAGCTACACCGTGTCCCACTCTGTGATCAAGCCCCCGCACCCGTTCCCTGCCCATGCACCGCCCTGCCTCACCCGCTGCTTCGCCCACATCCGCCCCGGCCACACCGACCCGGGGCCCCGCACAGCGCCATACCGGCATCGGGGACCGCGTGCGTGTTGCGGCGATGACCCTGGCTTTGCTGGCCGCCTGCACACCGGGCACCGCTGCCGCGCAGTCGGTGGAGCGCGGGCGGGCGGTGTACCAGGCGCATTGCGCCGGCTGCCACAGCCCCGATGTGCACGGCGACGGCCCCGCGCACCGCGGCGTGGTGGGCCGGCGTGCCGGGGCGCTGGCCGACTTTGACTACTCACCCGCGCTGCGCAACAGCAAGATTTTGTGGACCCGTGCCACGCTGAAAGCCTGGCTGACCAACCCCGAGGCACTGATCCCCGGCCAGGGCATGGACTACCTGCTGGACGACGAGCGCGAGCGCGAGGATGTGGTGGCATATCTCGCCACGCTCAAACGCCTGCGCTGAGACAGCGCATGTGCCCACATGCAAAGGTGGCGCACCGCATGGGATCGCTGCTACCGCTGTATGGACAAGCGCAGGAAGGCCGCTGCCCTGGGCCGCGCAAGAAAAACGGCACCGACGTATGCTCGCCACCTCCCCCGTTGCTTCAAAGGAATCCTCCGATGTTCGAAACCTCCATCGCCGGCAGCTTGCCCAAGCCCGCCTGGCTGGCTGAAACCAACAAGCTCTGGCCCCAGTGGATGGCCGAAGGCGATGCGCTGCGCCAGGCCAAGGCCGACGCAACGCTGCTGTGGATCAAGGCCCAGGAAGACGCGGGCCTGGACATCGTGGGTGACGGCGAGCAATCGCGACAGCACTTCGTGCACGGCTTTCTGGAGCAGGTCGAGGGCATCGACTTCGAGCACAAGGTCAAGATGGGCATCCGCGACAACCGCTACGACGCCATGGTCCCGCAGGTGGTGTCGGCCCTGCGCCTGAAAGGCCGCGTCCACGCCTTTGAGGCACAGCTGGCGCGCGCCCACACCAGGAAGAAGCTGAAGTTCACCCTGCCCGGCCCCATGACCATCGTCGACACCGTGGCCGACCGCTTCTACGGCGACAAGATCAAGATGGCCTTCGCGTTTGCGGAGCTGCTCAACCAGGAAGCGCTCGCGCTGCAGGCCGATGGCGTGGACATCATCCAGTTCGACGAACCCGCGTTCAACGTCTACATGAAAGATGCCGCCGACTGGGGCGTGCAGGCGCTGGAGCGCGCAGCGCAGGGCCTGACCTGCACGACCGCAGTGCACATCTGCTACGGCTACGGCATCAAGGCCAACACCGACTGGAAGAGCACCCTGGGCGACGAATGGCGCCAGTACGAAGCGGTGTTTCCCGCGCTGGCCAAGAGCAGCATCGACCAGGTGAGCCTGGAATGCATCCACTCCCACGTACCGCCAGACCTGATGAAGCTATTGGCAGGCAAAGACGTGATGGTCGGCGTGATCGATGTGGCCAGCGACGTGATCGAGACACCCGAGGAAGTGGCCGACACCATCGGCCGGGCACTGGAGTTCGTACCGAAGGACCGGCTGTTCCCGTGCACGAACTGCGGCCTGGCGCCCATGGCCCGGGACGTGGCCTGGGGCAAGCTGAAGGCCTTGGCAGAGGGCACGAGGCTGGCGAAGGAGCGGTACGCTACGGCGTGACGTCGAGCGGGTGCCGCGCCGTGGGTTGCGCGGTGTTCGTGACAGACTGCAAGCGGCCAGAAGCGGTCTTAGGTGAAGCCCGACTCGACACATTCGAATCTTCATATGATCTACCTTGCAATCACCCCCGAGGGCCTCTCTCAAGCGCTGCATGTAGCAGGAAATGATGACGCGGTATGGTGTGGTGCCGATGCGATTTCAGAGACAGCGTGGGCCGCGTTACCTGCGTCGAAATGCACTCGTTTTGTCCACGAGTTAAGGGATCGAGTTCTGCTGGATGACGCTTTGAGCACCATCGAAGAGCATCACCCCGGGCAGACGATTTGGATCGAGGCGGCATCTCCTGCATGACCAATAGCGACCAAAAGCTGTCAGAGGGGACGGCTGCGATAGAAAGAGCTGAGCGAGCTGCTGAGTCATAGCGCTACAACAGCCTCTATTTCAAAACGAACAGTGCCGGAAAAGTTTATGTATGCGACTACAGCATCTTGGAACTCGTCTAGCAACGCCACACCATTGGCGTCACCTTCGCTTTGCGTGGTCAATCTCAGAACTCCGCCTTGCCATTCACAAGACACTGACTGATGCCATGGCCGCTCTGCGAACTCTGAGAGCAAGTCCACGACCGCCCCAGTGATTTCACCCTCTGCCAAGCCTTTGCAAGTCACTGTGTTCCGAAACATGCGTTCCTGCGTCGCGCCATCCATGTCTCTCTCCGGTTCATTTAGGGCGGAAGCCGTGATCGTAGCAACGGCAGCAATGGGCCCGCTAGCGTCCCTCGTCGTGGAGCAGAATCCGGCCAAAAGAGGACTTTCAAACCGTATGAAAACCGACCAGCAACGCCCCAACCAGACGCGCTTCCAATGGCTTGTGCGAGCAGGCTATGTGTTGATGGTGGTTGGCTTAGTTCTAGTGCTGTTGCGCGCAGGGTTACCGATCGATTTTTTCACCGGGACAACGCATTACTACCGCGTGGTCCCCACTGAGCAGAGCTGGTTCATTGCAGCCCTACCGATGGGACTTGGTGTGTTGCTCATACTGATTGCTCGAACGCTGCGCTACAAGAGCAGATGACGGTGTTCGGCCAGGAGCGGTCATCCGTAGACGAGGAATGTTATGACGACGACACTGCTAGATCTGGCCTCCAGCAACTCTCAGCACAACCTCGAGCTGGAACTGGAACTGTTGGATCTCCAAGCCCTGGAAGAGTTTGAGGCGAGAGCAAGCCGTGCTCAACCAACATTACTGCGGGTGGGGGCGGATTTGTACAGCGCGATGCCACTTGACCAGCTTTTGGCTAGGCTTGCTCAGTTTGAAAAACTGAGCCGCATCGTGGTGGCGGATGACCGCGTATACGACCGAGATATGCCTTCGGTAGAAATGTCGTTCAAATCGGCTTTCTCAAGAGCGCAGTTTCAATGGGATTTCGACGGAGTCATTGCCGGTAAGCACGGGCGTTAGTGGCGTAGTGACCGGCTGCTTCGGGCCCAAAACAGTCGGTGACGAGCCACATCGACAACCCCGCACAAACCGAAGCCAGATCGAGTCGCGCAATTCAATCTGGCTCCTCGACTCACACCGGATAGGTCCCCGGCAGCAGGATCGACTGATCCACCGTGTTGATATTGGTGTGCCCGCAGAACGCCATGGTGATGTCCAGCTCCTTCTGGATGATCTGAAGCGCACGGGTCACACCCGCCTCGCCATATGCACCCAGCCCGTACAGAAAACTGCGGCCGATCAGCGTGCCTTGCGCACCGAGCGCGCGGGCCTTGAGCACGTCTTGCCCGCTGCGGATGCCGCCGTCCATCCACACTTCGATGCCGCCGCCCATCTGATCGACCGCCTGCTTGATGCCGGGCAGCGCTGCAATGGACGACGGTGCGCCATCGAGCTGGCGGCCGCCGTGGTTGCTGACGATGAGCGCGTCGGCCCCGCTGTTGACGGCCAGGCGGGCGTCTTCGGCGTCCATGATGCCTTTCAGGATCAGCTTGCCGCCCCAGCGCTTCTTGATCCACTCCACATCGCCCCAGTTGAGCTGCGGGTCGAACTGCTCGGCCGTCCAAGATGACAGCGAAGACAAATCGCCCACGCCCTTGGCATGGCCCACGATGTTGCCGAAGCTGCGGCGTGGCGTGCCCAGCATGCCCAGGCACCAGCGCGGCTTGGTGGCCAGGTTGATGAGGTTGGCGATGGTGGGCTTGGGCGGGGCCGACAGGCCGTTCTTGATGTCCTTGTGGCGCTGGCCCAGGATCTGCAAATCCAGCGTGAGCTGCAGCGCAGAGCAGTTGGCGGCCTTGGCGCGGTCGATCAGGCGCTCGATGAAGTCGCGGTCGCGCATCACATACACCTGGAACCAGAACGGGTGGTTGCCCGTGTGCTCGGCCACGTCTTCAATGGAGCAGATGCTCATGGTCGAGAGCGTGAACGGGATGCCGAACGCCTTGGCGGCCTTGGCGCCCAAAATCTCGCCGTCGGCATGCTGCATGCCGGTCAGGCCCGTGGGTGCAATGGCCACGGGCATGGCCACGTCCTGGCCCACCATGGTGGTGCGGGTGGTACGGCCTTCCATGTTGACGGCCACGCGCTGGCGCAGCTTGATGGACTGGAAGTCCTGCGTGTTGGCGCGGTACGTGCCTTCGGTGTACGAGCCCGAGTCGGCATAGTCGTAGAACATGCGCGGCACGCGGCGCTTGGCAATGAGGCGCAGGTCTTCGATGCAGGTGATTTTGGACAGGTTGGGCACGCGAGGCTCCGAAATTGAAATCAACAGGCGGGCGCTGCAGGCCAGGAGCCTGCACGGCAGAAGGATCATCGGCTGCAACGAACGACAAACCGGTCTCGCGCAGCACTACCTCCTGCGCCCAGGGGTCCACCCTCGGCTTGTCGGTAGCACCACGCGATCCTCGGCTTTCGCCCGTTTCGCTTCCATGCCTTCTGCCGCGCAGGCTCCCAGCGCTGCAAGGGCAAGTCGGGGGGATGGTAGGCGCTGGTCGCCATGAGGGCCATCAAATTTATTTGCGCGGTCCTGCAACAAATTTCCACCCTGCACCGCCACGCTGACGGCACCGGTGCCGGGCCGCACAGGCCCGCCGTGGCGGCCCACATGCGCACGTTTCGCCGGAGGCTCGCACACCACACCACGTGCACAGGAGATGCCGGAGCCCAGGACCAGCCCCTCAAGGCCCCCAGATGCAGAAAACAAGTCAAAACCGCCGCAAGTCCAGGTTTTAATTGGCGGAAATGCTATGTATTTAATAGCAAACCGCTTTCATGCGCCATCGGCTTCTTGCCGGTCTGCGCCTGCCGCCGCGTTCGCGGGCAGCACCGTTTGTGGTTGCGCGTCCGGTGGCGCGTAAAGCATGAAGCGCCAGCGGCCGCCGCGCTTGGCCGCGTACATGGCCTCGTCAGCGTGGCGCGAAAGCACATCAAACGTGTCGCCGTGCTGCGGGTACAGCGCGATGCCGCCACTCAGGCACATGCGCGATGTCTCGGTGCCCAGGTCAAACGGTGCGTCGCACGCCGCCAGGATCTTGCGCGCGACGGCACAGGCCGCGTCGGCGCCATCGAGCCCCGGCAGCAGCACGACAAACTCGTCGCCGCCTTGCCGGCACACGGTGTCGGTGGCGCGTACCGCGGCCTTCAGCCGCTGGGCAAACTGCACCAGCAGCATGTCTCCGGCGTCGTGGCCCAGGCGGTCGTTCACCTGCTTGAAACCATCGAGGTCCACATACATCACGGCCAGCATGCGGCCGTCGCGCCGGGCCTGCGCCATGCCCAGTTCGGCGCGGTCGTGCAGCAGCACGCGGTTGGGCAGGTCGGTCAGCGCGTCGTACTGGGCCAGGTGCGCCATGCGCTCGGCCATGGCCACGGCGTCGGTCACGTCGCGCAGCACAGCCACCGCGCCGGTGATGCGGCCGTGCCGGTCGGTGATGGGGTTGACCGTCTTGGCCACCTGGAAACGCTGCCCGGAGATGCGGTGCACCACCACCCCGCTCACCGGCTCTGCGCCGGTGCTCGTGCCGTCGCGTATGGCGGCCAGCAGGGCACTGGCCATGGGGCTGTCGTTGTGGGGGCTGCGCAGGCGCAGCACCTCGTCGATCAAGTGCCCGGCTGCATCAAAGGCCTGCCAGCCGGTCAGGCCTTCAGCCACGGGGTTCAGGTAGGTGACAAGGCCTTGCGCGTCAGAGCACACCACCGCGTCGCCAATGGCCTGCAGCGTCAGGCGCACGCGCTCCTTCTCATCAAAAAGCTCGTCTTCCATGCGCTTGCGCTCGGAGATGTCGGTAGCCTGCGCAAAGATACCCCGCACCACGCCCGTGGCCTCGTCGCGGTCGGGGTGGTAGGAGATCATGGTGTGGCGTGCGTGCCCCTGCGTGTCGACGATGGTGCGCTCGAACAGCTGGGGCTCGCCCTGCAGCGCGCGTTCCAGGAGCGGGCGGTTGCGCTCGTACAGCTCGGGGCCCAGCAACTCGCTCACATGCAGGCCACGCAGGCGCTCCGGGTTCATGCCGAACCATTCCACATAGGCCTGGTTGGCAAAGCGGTTGCGCAGGTCGGCATCCCAGTAGCCGATCATGGATGGCATGTTGTTGAGGATGGTGCGCACGTCATGCTCGGCCGCGCGCAGCCGGGCCGACACCCGCTGGCGCAACCCCAGCTCACGCACGAACAGCACGGCCAGCCCGATGCAGGCCGCCATCAGCACGCCGGCAAAGCTGCCCAGCAGCCATGCGCTGCGGTACCACTGGGCCAGGATGGTGTCGGTGGCCTGCGCCACATTGATGATGAGTGGGTAGTCGCCCACGGGACGAAACGAGTACAGCCGCTCCACCTTGTCGATCGCGGCCACGCCGACGAACGAACCCGTGCCCTCCTTTTGCAGCCGCGTGAAGTTCGGCGTACCGGCCAGGTTCTTGCCCACGTCGGCATCGCCGTAGGGAAAACGCGAAATGATGATCCCGTCCTGCCGAAAGAGGTTGATGCCGCTCTTGTCGCCCAGGTTGAGGGTGCTGAACACCTCGTTGAAAAAGCCCAACCGGATGGCAGCCACCACCACACCAGCAAAGCGGCCGTCCTCGGTGTAGGAACTGCGAGCCAGCGGCAGCACCTTGGGGCCCCCATCGCTGACAACCACGGGCTTTCCGATGAACAGCTCCTTGTGGCCCCCGCCGGCAAAGGCCTGGAAAAAATCGGTGTCCGAGAAATTGCGGCGCCCCAGTTCGATGTTCCCCGAATAAAGCACCACGTTACCCGAGGTATCCAGCACGAACACGTCGCCCGAGACGCCAGCGCGCAGCGAGTTGTCGAATATCAGGCGGTTGCGCAGGTCGGGGCGCAGGCTCCAGAGCTCGGAGAGTGCGGCTTCGCGGGCCACCCCTTCCAGGGACTTGTCGATGGATCCCAGCGACCAGCTCAGCCCCTGCTCCAGCGTGCGCGCCAGGTTGTTGTTGTTCTGGACGGCGTAGTTCCACTCGTCGTTGCGGATGGTCCAGATGGCTTGGGCAAAAAGCGCACCGATACCCACGGAAACCAGCAGTGCCAGCCAGATCAGCCGATGGGAGAAGAACTGGCGCAAAGACGGCATAGGGTGGAGATGATTTGTAACGATTTTATGCGACCCCTGCTCGCGGGCGGCACCGCGCCACCCCGGGATTACGCCATTTTCAGGACCGTCCCGACTTGAGTCCGGGTGCCGCTATCCCCGCACCCCGCACCTCGATGCGGATCTCGTCCAGCACCCTCCCCTGGCCATCGGTGAGCTGCACCACATGCCGGCCCGGCCACGGCAGCCAACCGACCCGCGCGCCGCGGCCCAGCGGCTTGCCGCCGATGCGCCAGCGCAGGTCTGCACCGGCCGCGGCCGAACCCGCCACGAACTGCAGACGCTGGCTGGCTGGCGGGATGTCAGGGTCCAGCGCAATCACGCTGCCCGCCGCGGGGGCCGTGATGCGGGCGCCAGACACGTCAGGGGCGGCAACGGTTGCCGTGGGGCCATTTTTGAGGCGTTTTAGGGATACAGTCCTTTCAGAATCATCCTGTATAGCTATTGAATCAATAGCAAATAGTGCCTGCTGCGTGCCCGGCACAAACCATTCGTCACGCGCTGCTTCCAGCGGCTGGGGGCTGTCTGCGCCGCTGCCAAAGCGCACCGGCGCCCGCACCAGGCCCGTGGGCGGCCGCGGCGCCCGGCTGGGTTCACGGGCATGCAAGAAACCCATCACCGCCGCCCAGACAGGCGCTGCACCGCTGGTGCCGCTCACGTCGTGCATGGCTGCGCCGCTGGCATTGCCCACCCACACGCCCACCGTGTAGCGGGCCGACCAGCCCACCGCCCAGTTGTCGCGCATGTCCTTGCTGGTGCCCGTCTTGACGGCCGCCCAGAAGCGCGTGGCCAGCACGCTGTCGGTGCCGAAGGTGCGGGCGCGCGCATTGCCGTCAGCCAGGATATCGCCCACGATGAAGGCTGCGTCTGCGGCCAGCGCCCGGTTGAGTGGGGGCGCTGTCGCCGGGGCAGCGCCTGCCCGCGCAACCCTGGATGCGGCGGGCAACGCCGCCACCGGACTGGCACGCCCGCCGTTGGCCAGCGTGCGGTACGCGTTGGTCAGGTGCAGCAGCGGCACCTCGGGGCTGCCCAGGGCCAGGCTGTAGCCAAAGTAGTCGCCGGTTTCGCGCAGCGGCATGCCCGTGGACGCCAGCTGGCGGTGGAACGCGTCGGGCGTGACCATGACCAGCGTGCGCACTGCCGGCACATTGAGCGACGCCGCCAGCGCCGTGCGCACCGACACCCAGCCCTTGAACTGGCGGTCGTAGTTCTGCGGGATGTACAGGCCGCTGGCGGTGCTGATCTGCGCGGGCGAATCATCGACCAGCGATGCGGCGGTGAGGCGCCGCTCGGCCATGGCCTGCGCATACAAAAAGGGCTTGAGTGTGGAGCCCGGCTGGCGCGCTGCCAGCACGCCATCGACCTCGCTGGCCTGGCTGAGCTGGCCCGACGAACCCACCCACGCCAGCACCTCGCCTGTGGCGTTGTCGAGCACCAGCACCGCGCCGTCTTCCACATTGCGGCCCCGCAGCTCGCGCAGGTGCTGCTGCAGGCTTTGCACGGCAAAACGCTGCAGCGGCGCGCGCAGCGTGGTGGGCACGCGCTCAGGCACCACACCCGCCGTGCTGCCTGCACCACCCTCAGCCAAGCGCTGTCGCAGCGCATAGCGCGCCAGGTGTGGCGCCACGCCCTCGCTGGCTTCAAACGCGCGGCGCTGCAGGGCAGCGCTGGCAAACACATCCAGCGCATCGCAGTCCACCCGCGCAGTCGGCAGGCCGGGTTGCGCCTGCATGTCGCGCAGCACCCCGCAGGCGCGCTGCGCCACCAGCGCCGGGCGCGCATTGGGCGCACGCACCAGCGCGGCGGCCACGGCGGCTTCGCGGTCGTCCAGCGCATGGGCGGCCTTGCCAAACAGCGTGCGGCTCAGCGCATCAATGCCCACCAGCTCACCACGAAACGGCACCAGGTTGAGGTACGCCTCCAGAATCTGGTCCTTGCGCCAGCGCCGGTCCAGCACCTGCGCGGCCACGGTCTGCCCCAGCTTTTGCGGTACGGTGCGCCCGCCCGGCCCCTGGCGCCAGTCGCCATCCAGCAGGCCCGCGAGCTGCATGGTGATGGTGCTGGCCCCGCGCGTGCGCTGGTTCCACAGGTTGCCCCACGCGGCGGCCGTGGCCGCGCGCCAGTCCACGCCGCTGTGCTCAAAAAACCGCTTGTCCTCGCTGAGCACCAGCGCCTGGCGCAGCGCGGGCGACACATCGGCCAGCGGCACCCACTGGCCGCGCCGCACAGTGGCATTGGTGCGCAGGCGCTGCAGCACCTCGCCCTCGCGCGAGAGGATGAGGGTGTCGGAGGGGCGAAAGTCTGCGCGCACCTCGTCAAAGGCGGGCAGCGCGGCAGCGGGCAGTGCCCAGCACGCCAGCACCGTGGCTGCGCCCACGGCCCAGGGCGCGGCGTGCCAACAGCGCCCCCGCCTATTCATCCGTATGCTCGCGGTCAAACCGCTCTTCCGCCTCGGCAAGGTGGCGCAGCAGCACATGCGAAATCAGGTTCACGCCAATGCCGCCAAACACCGCTGGCAGCACATACAGGGCGATCGACAGCTCGGTGTTGAACAGCGCGTCGTCCGCCAGCGAC
Organism: Burkholderiales bacterium Ga0074133; assembly: GCA_001464865.1. GTDB lineage: Bacteria > Pseudomonadota > Gammaproteobacteria > Burkholderiales > Burkholderiaceae_C > Acidovorax. The sequence continues at coordinate 67,925 of LNEG01000115.1, read as the reverse complement.
GGGCTGGCATGCGCAAGGGATTTGAGCGTCTGCAGCAGGTAGACATCCACCCCGGCCATCAGCACCAGCACCACGCCGAACGCCAGCACAGCCGGCCTTGAGATCGACCGGGTGGCCAGCAGCACGACGTAGATGGCCACCGGCAGCACCAGCGAAAACGCCACCAGCAGCCAGAAACGGAACTCGAAAAACACACTGTTGTTCATGGGCTGGTCCTTGCATCAACGCAGTGCCGGAGCCGCAGCCACCTAGCGCGCCGCCTCCACCTTCACCCGCGCATTCGGCACCTCGCCAAACATCTCGGGCGCGTACATCGCCTCCACGCGGCTCGGCGGCAGGGCGAAATCGCCCACGTTGTTCAGGCGCACGGTGTATTCCATCTTGACCGTGCCCTTGGGCAGGTACTCGTAGTAGCTGCGGAAGGATTCGAAACTGCGTTCCTCGAACGCGGGCCAGCCGGCGCCGCTGCGCTTTTCGCCCTGCGTGGCAATCTCTGAATCGCGGCCCAGGCCGCTGCCCAGGATGGTGGCGCCGCCCGGGATCGGGTCGGTGATGGCCACCCAGGTCATGTCGGCACTGGCGTTGACCTCCAGCGTGATGCGCAGCACATCGCCGCGCGTGTACTGGCCTGCGGGCAGGCTCTTGTTGGCCTGCTCCACGGGCGTGATGGTCCGCTTGATGGCGTAACCCGCTGCAAACGGCGCCTTCAGCTGGACGGCGGCCACCGACTGCAGCGTGAGCCAGGGCTTGCCCGGGCCCTGGTGCGTGACGGACAGCGACTCCTTGCCGCCCGCCTTGCCCGCACCGGAGCCCCAGGGCAGGAACATGGTGTTGTTCCTGAAATTGCCGGGCGATGCCGGCGCACCAAACCACGAGGTCTGGTGCGCGGCGCCCACCGGGTCGCCAGCCTTGATGCGCTCGACCTTGCTCCAGTCCACGCTGGCAGTGTTCGCAGACATCGCGGCCCGGGTGGTGCCCGACACCGGCGTGGCTTCGAATTTGGCGCTGAACTTCTCCAGCGCCAGCGAGCCCCACAGGTTGGCCGTGGTGGTGTGCCACGCCCCGCCCTGCTGGCGCGCAATGAAGCCGTTGGCCACGCGGCCCATGTCGTCCTTCCAGGCGGGGTCGTCCATCACGGCCAGCATCAGGCGGGCGGTGTTCACGTCGCCGCTTTGCATCAGCCACCACCAGTAGTCGTCCTGCTCGGTGCTGAAGATGAGCTTGGTGCCCTGGTACGACAGGCGGGCGCGCAGGATCTGCATGGCCTCGGCCAGGCGCTTGTCGCGTTCGGGCACATCGGCCACGCGCTTCAACACGTTGAGCCAGTCGATCACCGTGTGCGTGGGCCACTGGTTGGGCGCAATGGTGATGCTGCTGGCCATGCGGCCCTGGGCCTTGCCGTAGCGCGACAGGGCTTCCAGCGCGGCCACCTTGCGCATGTCCAGATCCTTGCGGGGGCTCCAGAAGCTGCGTTCAATGCGGCCCTCGACAAAAGCGGCCAGGCCGCGCTCCATGGCGGCGCGGGCCGCATCGGGCAACGCAAACGCGGGGTTGATGCCCGATGCCTCGTGCGCCACGGCCAGCAGGTGGGCCGTCAGCGTGTCGCTGCCGCGGTTGGCATCGCCATCACGCGGCGGGAAGTAGCTGGCCAGCCCGTCTGCGTCGAGGTAGGTGGGCAGCTGCGCCATCACGGTTTGCCACAGGGCAGGGTCGCGCAGGCCGACGGCCTTGCTCGATTGCTGCTCCAGGCAGGCAAACGGGTAACGCGCCCACCAGTCGCGCACGCCCGGCAGGCCTTCGGCCAGCTTGGGCTGCAGCGACAGCTTGAGGCCGCCACGCTTTACACCAGATTCGGGCAAGGCGTCGGCCGGGGGGTTCACATCGAGGTTGTAGCTGCCATCCACCTGCACCAGCGTGGCCTGCTGCACGGTCAGCGGCACGGCCGGGATCAGCCGCTGGCTGGCCTTGAGGGCATCGCGCGCGCCGCTCACCGTGTCCTTGGCCTCGATCTCCCACAGGATGGCCTGGGCGCGGGTCTGCGCCAGCTGGGCCGGTGCGGTCACGTTCCACGCCACCTCGCGCGATTCGCCCGCGGGGATCTCCACCGTCTGCAAATACAACATGCCCCCACGCTCTCCCGCTTCGCGTGGATCGCTGCCCCCCGAGGGGGCGTTCGCTTGCTTGGGGCGGCCCGGCGCGGCGCTCGAGTCCAGCAGCGTCGCGCGCGGGGCCACCTCGACCTTCATCGCCGCCTTGGTGGTGTTGCGCAAGGTGAGCTGGGCACGGAACTGGTCGTCCTCGCGCACCAGCGGTGGCAGGCCGCTGATGATCTGCAAATCTTGCGTGGCGCGAATACTGGCGCTGCCCGTGCCAAACAGCCCGATCGATGCATCGGCCACAGCCACGATCTTGAACGTGGTGAGGGCGTCGTTCAGGGGCACCGTCACCCTGGCCTGGCCATTGGCATCGAGCTTGAGCGCGGGTTCCCACAGCAGCAGGGTGTCGAGCAGCTCGCGCGTCTGCGCCCTGCCCCCGCCACCACCCGCGGGCACGGCCTTCTTGCCGTAGTGCCGGCGGCCGATGATTTCCATCTGCGCGGTCGATGTCTCCACACCCCAGCTGCGGCGCTGCAGCATGGCGTCGAGCAGGTTCCAGGTGGTGTTGGGCATCAGCTCCAGCAGGGCCTGGTCTACCGCGGCCACGGCCACCTCGGCGTTGGCAGCGGGCTTGCCCCCGGGAAGCGTGGCGGTGATGGTGACCTGCGCCTTGCCGCGCACAGCGTAGCTCTCCTTGTCGGTGGCCACCTTCACGTCGATGCGGTGGGCCTCGGTGCCCACGCGGATCTCGGCCACGCCCAGGCGGAAGGCAGGCTTGGACAAATCCACCAGCGCGGTGGGCGCCTGGTATTCCTTGCCCTCGTACCAGAAGGACGTCCACCACTCGCGCGGGGCCTTGAAGCCCCAGGTGAAGAAGCTGTACCACGGCACCTCGCGCAGGCGGCCGCGCAGCGCCAGCACGCTCACGTACACGTTGGGCCCCCAGTCGGGCTGCACTTTCAGGCTCACGGTCGGATCTTGCCCGTTGAGCTGCACCACCTGTGTATCGATGATGCCTTCGCGCTCCACCGCCACCAGGGCGGTGGCGTAGCGAAACGGCATGCGCACCTGGAACTTGGCGGTCTCGCCCGCCTGGTAGCTCTTCTTTTCAGCCAGCAGGTCCATGCGGTCGTGGTCCTCGCCGCCAAACCACAGCTCTCCCTGGCGCGTCACCCAGACCGACGAGGCCGCCACGCTGGTGTTGCCGTCCTTGTCGGTGGCGGTCACCACCAGCTCGACTTCGCCCGGCTGGTCGAGTTTGGCCTCGCACAGCAGCAGGCCGCGCGTGTCGCTCTTGCCGGTGCACAGCGTGCCCAGATCCCTGGTTTCGGTCTGGTTGTCGTAGCTGTAGAAGCCACCCACCATGCGCTTGCGCGTGCTGGTGGTGGTGCGGGCCACAGCCTGCACCTGCAGTGAGGTGTCGGCCGCAGGCTTGCCGCTGTGCTGCAGCGCCAGCGCCTGAAAGCGGATCTTCTGCCGCGCCGACACCCAGCCTTCGGTCTTGATGCCCGCTACCACGCCAGCGGGCCACAGTGTCTGTGTGCTGCGGATGGTCTGCACCTCGCCATTGGGGTCGGCGTAGGTGGCCTCCAGCAGCAGCTCCTGCGGCTGGCGGGCGGCGGGCACGTTGTCGATGGTGACCTTGCCCGCGCCGTCCTTGTTCAGTGTGAGCGGCAGCTTGTCGGCGATCACACGCGCATCCTGGCTGGCCGCGGCCTCTTCGTCATCGCTGCCGGCATTCCCCTGGTCGCGATTGCGCGGCGGGTTGAAGCTGAAGGTCTCGTAGTCGCCGTACTGCAGGTACTTGCCCCGCACCAGGGCCGACACGCGCACCGGCAGGTTGGCGGCGCCGCCGCCCGACACATAGTTGATCTGCACGTCGGTCGGTACCGAGCGCACCCTGACCAGTGCCTTCTTGTCGGCGGGCGCAATGCGGCCTTCCAGCACCGGCAGGCGGAACTCTTCCACGCGGAACATGCCGGACGAGAAGCTGCCGTTCACCGTGCCATTGCCCGCCAGCTCTACCTGATAAACGCCCAACTTGGCAGCGGGGGGTATGGCAAACGTGCTTTGCGCGCTGAGCCCGCCCGTGGCCGTGCCGCGCCACGCCAGCGGCTGCGTGAACTGCTGGCCGCTGCCCAGGTGGGTGATGACCAGCTGGTCCGGTCGCGAGCGCGGCAGTGCAAAGCCCTGGCGCGTTTCGGCGCGCAACAGGTGCTTCATCGACACGGTTTCGCCCGCGCGGAACAGCGTGCGGTCAAAGATGGTGTGGGCGCGTTCGTCCGGCACCGGCATGCGGCTGGTGGGCACGTTGAAGCGCCAGGGCTCGATGCCGCGCTGCCAGTCGCTCCAGGTGAAGGCCATGTCCTCCACACCATCCGCACCCTTGTGGCGGGCACTCACAAAATAGGCCTGGCCGCCGTCCTCGGCGGTGGTGTTGTTGCAGCCGGGCGGCTCGGACGAGAGCCCTTCCACACGGGCCACGCCCTGCGCATCCGTCAGGGCCTGGGCCAGTTCCTTGCCCCGGCAGTCCGACACCCGCACCGTGGCGCCCTGCACCGGCAGGCCCTTGTCGAGCGAGGTGACCCACACCAGCGCGTTCTCGCGGCCGAGCTTGAAATGCACGCCCAGGTTGGTCACCAGCGCCGAGGTGCGCACCACCATCGTGCGGGCGTCGCCGTGGCGCTCGTCCAGCAGCGACTGGCCCAGCCGCTGCGATGCGATCTCCACCACATGGAAACCGGGCGACAGGGGAATGCCCACCACCTCGAACGGTCGCGGGTCGTTGCTGGCGGGCTTGGGCAACTCCAGCGTGCTGACGCCGGGCTTGCCGGCCAGCAACGAGACCATGCGCGTTTGCACATGGTCGCGGTTCGTGTCGAGGGGCTTGGGCAGCGGACCCGTCACATCCCGGCGGGCCTGGCCACGGTCCACCAGGTAGTTGTCATACCGCTGCACCTTTCGAAACCACGCAATGATGTCCGCGTCAGATTGCGGCCTGAGGGTGCTGACCTTGCCCTGCTGCGCGGCTGCGGCAGAGGGCGCACCGGCCTGCAGGCCCTGCACGCGCAGGGCGGCTTCCACGTTGCGCAGGGTCACGGGCAGCAGCGCGGGAGGATTGTCCGAGGCAGGTCCCTCGGCAAAGCGCTCGACGATGCCAAAGGGCGCGGCGGCAAACTTGGCCAAGGGGGGCATGCCCCCGGTAGCCACCTTGAGCGGGAAGCTGTCTGCGTTGCGCAGTGTGCGGCCTGCGGCGTCTTTCAGGTCACGCGGCAGCTCCAGCGTGAAGGCGGTGTTCTCATCCAGTGGCGCGGCAAACTGCACGCTGCTGACCAGCGCATCGGTCTGCGCGCCCTCGGTGGCGCCCGCGATGACGGGCTTGATGGTTTCCTTGGCCGACTTCAGGCGGATGCCCGCCGCCAGCTTGCGCGGCACGGGTGCGTTGAAGCTCAGCTGCATCGGGCGTATGGGCAGGCACGCGGCCTGGGCGTTCTCGCGCTCGCAGCTGAACTCGGCCGCAAACGGCTCGCGCACGGTGAATTCAAAGCGCCGTTCCACCGCATTGGGCACGCCACTGGGCGTGGCCACACCTTTGCCAAAGACCAGCTGCATGCGCGAGCCCGAGGCCAGGCGGCGGTTGCAGGTCAGCGTGGCGAACTGCAACGGGGCCTGCGCGGCGCGCTTGTCCAGACCTTGTGATTTGAGAACGTCGGTGCGCTGCGCCCCCTCGATCAGGCGCACGGGCACGCGCTCGCCCAGGCCATCGGCCATGCACCACACGTTGGCGCGCAGGCTCTCCAGGGTGGCCGGCCCGTTGAGCTCCAGCACGAAGAACTGCTCTTCGTCGATGCGCTCGTACGTGCCCGGGCGCATGTTCTGCACAAAGGGGCCACCGCTGTTGAACTGAAAGCTTTTGGTCCCGACCAGATCTGCCCCTGCGGGCGATTTGAACCCGGGCTTGACCACGGCAGTGCAGCGCACGCCGGGTGGCAGATCGTTCTCAAAGTCGAACACCCATTCGCGCTCGCTGGTCCAGCGGCCGGTGCCCTTGCTGGCACTGGCATCGGTACAGCTCACGGTCAGGGGCGCCGGCGCCTTGGGATCGCCGAAGTTCACCGCTGCGGCATCAAACTTGGCCACCACCTGCCGCACCCGAGCGACTTCGCCCTGCGGCGAAAAGCCCGTGATCTGCAGCGCGTGTGCGCCTGTTGCGAGCAACACCATACCGGTGCTCCACATCCATTTTTTTATGTTCACGGCTTCCCCTCCACAGGAAGCGTCAAGCGTAACAAAACGCCCCAGAGCCGGGGCGCGCGTTGCACGCGCTTACGTCTGCCCGTGCCGCCACCGCCAGGCGGCGACCACGGCACATTGCGCCGGCGTCCTACCTCCGTCGCAGGCACCTGGCTCAAACATGGAGGCTTCGTCAATTTCACGGCCGTAACCGGCCGGACTGCCAGGACCGCGACCCTCATGCCACGCTCCCCCGCCCCGCGCAACCCCGCTCACCGGTCCACAGGGGCCGGTGCCTCCCTCGTTCCATCCGACACCTACCGTGGCTACGCGGGCGAGCTGCAACAGCAGGCCGGCGGGAGGCACCCCGTACTGACCACGGCACAGGGCATTCCGGTAGCAGACAACCAGAACTCCCTGCGCGGCGCAGGTGCGCCGGGGCCGACGCTGCTGGAAGACTTTGTGCTGCGCGAAAAGCTCGCGCACTTCAACCGCGAACGCATGGCAGAACGCGTGGTGTTTGCCCGCGGCTCGGGTGCCCATGGGTTCTTTGAGCTGACACGCTCGCTGCGCGAGCACACCACGGCCCGCGTACTGACCGAGTCCGGCGTGCAGACGCCCGTGTTCGCACGCTTTTCCACCATGGCGGGCGGCGCAGGATCGGTGGACACCCCGCGCGACCTGCGCGGCTTTGCCGTGAAGTTCTACACCCGCGAGGGCAACTGGGATCTGGTGGGTAGCAACGTGCCCGTGGCGCTGGTGCAGGACGCCATGAAGTTCCCTGACCTCGCCCATGCGCTCAAGATGGAACCAGACCGCGGCTTTCCGCAGGCGACCAGTGCGCACGACACCTTCTGGGATTTCGTGTCGCTGATGCCAGAGGCCCTGCACGGAGTGATGTGGCTGATGAGCGACCGCGCCCTGCCCCGCAGCCTGCGCATGATGGAAGGCTTTGGCGTGCACAGCTTTCGGCTGGTGAACGCGCAGGGAGAAAGCACGTACGCGCGCTTTCACTGGCGGCCCCGGCTGGGGCTGCAATGCACGCTGTGGGATGAAGCCGTGAAGCTGCAGGCTGCCGACAACGACTTCCACCGCCGCGACCTGTTCGAGGCCATCGAGGCCGGTGACTTTCCGGAGTGGACGCTCTCCGTGCAGCATTTTTCGGAAGAGGATGCCGCCGCGTTTCCGTTTGACCACCTCGATGCCACCAAGCTCATCCCGGAAGAACTGGTGCCCCTGCAGCCCATTGGCCGCATGGTGCTCAACCGCTGGCCCGACAACTTCTTTGCCGACACGGAGCAGGTCGCCTTCAGCCCGGCCAACGTACCGCCAGGCATCGACTTCAGCAACGACCCGCTGCTGCAGGGCCGCCTGTTTGCCTACCTGGACGCCCACCTGGCCCGGCTGGGCGGGCCCAACCATGCGCAGCTGCCCATCAACGCGCCGCAGTGCCCGTACCACCACGCGCTGCAGGGCGGGTCAATGCTGGTGAACGCCCCCCGGGGCCGCGTGAGCTACGAGCCCAGCAGCCTGCAGCCCGATTCGCCCCGCGCCGCACGGTCTGCCGGTACACGTCCCGTACGCCCCGCGGCGGAAGCTGCAGCGGAACAGGCCCGCGGCCGTACGCGCCCCGAGAGCTTTGCCGACCACTACAGCCAGGCGCGCATGTTCTACCGCAGCCAGAGCGCCACCGAGCAGGCGCACACCGTGCAGGCCCTGGTGCACCAGCTGTCGTGCGTGGGCAGCGCGCATGTGCGCGACGCGGTGGTGGCGCACCTTCGATTAATGGATGAAGGGTTGGCCGAGCAGGTAGCCGAGGGCCTGGGCCTGCCGGCCCTGCCTGAGCCCCCGGTGCCAGCAGTGCCGGTGCAAGACTTGGCGCTATCGCCAGCGCTGCGCACCATCGACCGCATGCTGCCCACGCTGCAGGGTCGGTGCGTGGCCATCCTGGTCGCAGACGGCAGCCATGGCGCGGCGGTGGCCAACCTGCGCAAGGCGCTGGACAAGGCCGGCGCGGCAGTCAAGGTGCTGGCACCCCGCGTGTCGGGCGCGGTGCTGCGCGACGGCACCCACCTGGCGGCAGACGGGACCTGCCGCACCATGCCGTCCGTGCTGTTTGATGCGGTGGCCGCAGTCATGACGACCGAGATGGGGGAGGCGCTGGCGCGCGATGGAGCCGTGGTGGACTGGTTTCGCGATGCCTTCCTGGACCTGAAGGCCATTGCTGCCAGCCGCGGCTCGCACGCGATCCTCAAGGCGGGTGGCATCGAGCCCGATGCAGGGGTGCTGGACCCGGCCGATACCCTGGGATTTGTAGCCGCGGCGCAAACGCGGCAGTGGCAGCGCGAGGCCGCCATGCGGCCCGCGCCCTGACGCGCTCCGTAGCGAGCCGTTTACTGCGCGACGAAGCCGCTGGTCTTGATGATGCGCGACCAGGCCTCGGTGTAGGCCGCCTGGCGCGTGCCCAGCTGCTCGGGCGTCATGTAGCCCACGGTGAGGCCCATGCCGGTGAGCTGGTCGCGCACTTCAGGGATCGCCACCACGCGGGAAAGCGCTGCCGAAAAGTCCGTCACGAACTTCTGCGGTGTGCCGGCGGGGGCGTAGATGCCGTAGTACGGCAGATCGTCAAACCCCTTGAGGCCCAGTTCGTCGAAGGTGGGCACATCGGGCATGGCGCCCTGGCGTTTGTTGCCCAGCACGGCCACCACGCGCACCTTGCCGGCCTTGTGGTTTTCGATGAAGTCGGGCACGGAGCCCACGCCCGCCGCAATCTGGTTGCCGAGCATGTCGGCCATCATGGGGGCGCTGCCACGGTACGGGGCAGCCACCAGGTCCAGCTGGTACTTCTGGCCCACCAGCTTGACCAGGAACTCGGGCGTGGAGGCCGGTGCCGGAACGCCCACCGCGCCCTTGCCGCTGCTCGAGGTGCGCACCCAGCTCACATAGTCGTTGAACGACCTGGCCGGTGTGCCACCCGACACGGCAAACGCATTGACGAAGGTGGCAAAACCGCCCACAGGCACAAAGTCGTGCACCGGATCAAAGCCCGGGTTCTTCACCACCTGGGGCAGGATGGAGATGGTGTGGTCGTGCGAGAGGAACAGCGTGGTGCCGTCCGGCGCTGCGGCCTTCAGGGCCTGGGCGGCAATCTGGCCGCCGGCACCGGGGCGGTTTTCCACGACCACCGACACGCCCAGTTCGCTCTTGAGCTTTTCCGACAGCACACGCGCAATGGCGTCGGTGCCGCCACCAGGCGGAAAGCCCACCAGCACACGAATGGGCTTGCCAGACTGCGCAAAGGCGGTGCCCAGGGTCAGCGCGGCGGCCAGCACGGCCGTGCCGCGCAAGAGGTTGGACAACAGACTGCGGCGGGAATTCTTCATGGGCGGGCTCCGGGGCGTGGGGACGTGGAAAGTTTTCTGGGTCAGGCCAGTCGGGCACGGTGCCGCGCCAGCTGTACACGCACCTGGGCCGGTGCGGTGCCGCCCAGGGTGTTGCGCGCGTTGAGCGAGCCGCGCAGGCTCAGGCACTCATACACATCCTTTTCGATCTGCGGATGAAAACCCTGCAGCACGGCCAAGGGCAGCTCGGACAGGTCGCACGCGTGCGTGGTGGCGGCCTTCACGGCGTGGGCCACCGTTTCATGGGCATCGCGGAAGGGCAGGCCCTTTTTCACCAGGTAGTCGGCCAGGTCGGTGGCGGTGGCGTAGCCCTTGAGCGCGGCCTGCTCCATGGCAGGCGCATTCACGGTGATGCCGCCTTCCTTTTGGCCGGTGGCGGGGTTCAGCTGGCCGCCCACCATCTCGGCAAAGATGCGCAGCGTGTCCTTGAGCGTATCCACCGTGTCGAACAGCGGCTCCTTGTCTTCCTGGTTGTCCTTGTTGTAGGCCAGGGGCTGGCCCTTCATCAGCGTGATCAGGCCCATCAGGTGGCCGACCACGCGGCCGGTCTTGCCGCGCGCGAGTTCAGGCACGTCAGGGTTCTTCTTCTGCGGCATGATCGACGAGCCGGTGGTGAAACGGTCGGCAATCTTGATGAAGCCGAAGTTCTGGCTCATCCAGATGATGAGTTCTTCAGAGAGGCGGCTCACGTGCACCATGCACAGGCTCGCTGCCGCGGTGAACTCGATGGCGAAGTCGCGGTCGCTCACGGCGTCCAGGCTGTTCTGGCACACCATGGCGGCCCCATGGGCATCGACCATGCCCAGCGTGCGCGCCACGCGCTCGCGGTCCAGCGGGTAGGTGGTGCCGGCCAGGGCCGCACTGCCCAGGGGCAGCACGTTCACGCGGCGGCGCACATCCGCCATGCGCTCGGCATCGCGGGCAAACATTTCCACATAGGCCAGCATGTGGTGGGCAAAGCTCACCGGCTGTGCCACCTGCAGGTGGGTAAAGCCCGGCAGGATCACTTCAACGTTCTGCTCGGCCACATCCACCAGCGATACCTGCAGCTCCTGGAGCAGGTCGGCAATCAGGTCGATCTCGCCGCGCAGCCACAGGCGCACGTCGGTGGCCACCTGGTCGTTGCGGCTGCGGCCCGTGTGCAGGCGCTTGCCGGCATCGCCCACCAGTTGCGTCAGGCGGGCCTCGATGTTCAGGTGCACGTCTTCCAGGTCCAGCTTCCACTCAAAACTGCCGGCCTCGATCTCGGACGTGATCTGCGCCATGCCGCGCTGGATGGAGGCGTGGTCGTCGGCACTGATGATGCCCTGCGCCGCCAGCATCTCGGCATGCGCCAGGCTGCCGGCAATATCGGCCTGCCACAGGCGCTTGTCGAAGAACACGCTCGATGTGTAGCGCTTGACCAGGTCGCTCATGGGCTCGGAGAACAGCGCCGACCAGGCCTGGGCCTTGGTGTCGAGCTGGTTGTGGGACGGCGCAGGCGCGTTGCCGGTGGCTTGGGCTTTGGACATAAGGAGGGCAATAATCCGGAGGTTCAGACACCCGGACTGCCCGGATGCCGCAATGCATAACAGCCAAATTTTATCGACCCAGCCCCTGCCTCCCGATTTGCCCCCCCCGGGCAAGCCGTACCGGCATGTCGGCCCGCCCCGCGGCCGGGCCCTGGTGTTCGATGCCTGCCATGTGGGCGTGGTGCTGCGGGCCGTGCTTTTTGTCGAGGCCGTCCTGGGTGTGGGCGCACTGTATGTGTCGCCCAGCCCGATGGAATGGGTGGCCACGCTGGCGCTGCTCACCGGCGGTGCGCTGCCCGCCACGCTGGTCTGGCTGATCACGGCCTGCAGCCTCAAGACCTGGCTGCAGCGCCTGGCCACGGCGCAGCAATACGCCGCCGGCGTGGTGCTGGGCGCACTGGCCGGCGCGTATGCCTGCGGCATGCTGGCCTTGGTGGGCACCACCGCATCACCGCCATGGGTGGCCAGCGCGGCCACGGGCGCACTGCTGGCGGCCCTGCTGGTGGCCGCACTGGTGCTGCGCGCCCGCGGGCGCACGCCGGCGGCCACCACCGCGCGGCTGACCGAGCTGCAGTCGCGCATACGGCCGCACTTTTTGTTCAACACCCTCAACAGTGCCATTGCCCTCGTGCGCGAAGAACCGGCCAAGGCCGAATCGCTGCTGGAAGACCTCTCGGACCTGTTTCGCCATGCGCTGATCGAGCAGGGCGAGTACGTCACGCTGGCCGAAGAGATCACGCTGGCGCGCCGCTACCTGGCCATCGAGGAGGTGCGCTTTGGTAAACGCCTGCAGGTGCAGTGGAACCTGGATACCCGCACCGACCTTGCACGCCTGCCCCCGCTGCTGCTGCAGCCCCTGGTGGAAAACGCCGTGAAGCACGGTGTGGAACCCAGTGACCGCGGCGGCCGGCTGCGCGTGCTGACCGAGCTGCGCGGCAGCCGCGTGGTGGTGCGCATCACCAACACGCTGCCCACGCGCGATGGCAAGCCGGGCGCGGGCGACGATGCAGCCCCGCGCGGCCACGGCATTGCGCTGGCCAACGTGCGTGCGCGGCTGGCGCTGCTGCACGATGTGCAGGGCGAGTTCAGTGCAGGGGTGCGCGACGGCCTGTACGAAGTGCGCATCACCCTGCCCGCACCCGACACCCGGCCCGCCGGGCGCGAGCCCCGCAGCCGCCCCGCCGGCCAGCGCGACCGCACCGCCACGGGCAGCCGCCGCAAGGCCCTGCGCCCCGACACACAAGCACCCGCCGAAGATCAACCATGAACATCCTGATCGTTGACGACGAGGCCCTGGCCCGCAGCCGCCTGCGCACCCTGCTGGCCGATTGCCGCGATGCACTGCCCGCGCCGCAGCAGCGCACCACCGTGGCCGAGGCCTCGAACGCGGCCGAGGCGCTGGCGCTGCTCGGTACCACCGGGGGCAAGGGGTTCGATCTGGTACTGCTGGACATCCACATGCCCGGCCAGGATGGCCTGGCGATGGCGCATGCACTGCACGCGCTGCCCCAGCCCCCCGCCATCGTGTTCGTCACGGCCCACGCCGACCACGCCGTGAGCGCGTTCGAGCTCGATGCGGTGGATTACCTCACCAAACCCGTGCGCCGCGAGCGGCTGCTGCAGGCCATTGCCAAGGTGCAGCGCACCACGCGCGCCCCGGCGCCTGCACCCAGCATCGATCTGCCCGAGGGTGACACCCTGCTCATCCAGGACCGCGGCCGCACCGAACGGCTGCCCGTGGCCGAGGTGCTGTACTTCAAGGCCGAGCAGAAGTACGTGACGGTGCGCACCGCCACGCGTAGCTACATCGTCGATGGAGCGCTGAGCGACCTGGAAACGCGCTTTGCACCACGCTTTCTGCGCATTCACCGCAATGCGCTGGTGGCCCGCCGAGCCGTGCGGGCGCTGGAAAAGCACTACGACGCCGAAGAAGGCGAAGGCTGGGCCGTGCGGCTGCAGGGCTCGACCGAGCTGCTGGCCGTGTCGCGCCGGCAGGTGGCGGCGGTGCGGGAAGAGCTGGCGCGCTGACCGGCGGGCGCCCTGCCCCACCCGGTGCGGGGCACGCTAAGAACGCGTTTGCGATCTTTTCAGGGCCCCGAAAAGATCGTAAACACGTTCTAAGGGCTGTCAGGCGGCGATTTGAAGCGTTTTGGGCCTCAGGTCCAGGTATTAATTGCCCCTATTGCTATTAAATACATAGCACTTAGCCCGCGATGGGCACGCCATCACCCGGCGCCACAGCCACCAGCCGCCCCAGCGCATCCACCCCCACGGGCGGCGTGGCCAGCCAGGGCAGCACATAGGTGCGCTGCGCGAGGCCATTGGCAATGCGCGCCGTCTGCTGGCGTTCGCCCGCCAGGCGGGCCTGCAGCAGCGGGTCGGTGGTACCGGTAGCGGCCACGCTCTTGTTGATGACCCACGCCCAGGGCTCGATGCGGGCGCGGCGCAGGTCGTCCTGCAGCGCGGCGGCCTGGCTGACGGGCGTGACCTCGGGCAGCGTGACGATGACCACATGCGTCATGTCGGCGTCCTGCAGGCGCATCAGCGGCGTGATGATGTGTTTGGCATTGGCGTTGCCTTCGTACTGCTGCGTCATCTGCCGGTGGTAGGCGCCAGTGGCGTCCATCAGCAGCAGGCTGTGGCCGGTGGGCGCGGTGTCCAGCACCACAAAGGCGCTGCGGGCCTCGTTCACCACGCGGCTGAAGGCGTGGAACACAGCCACCTCTTCGGTGCAGGGCGACTGCAGGTCTTCCAGGAGCAACGCGCGGCCCGCGTCGTCCAGCGCCTTGCCGCGCGTGGCCATGATCTTGTCGATGTAGGCCCGGGTTTCGGCCTGGGGATCGATGCGGCCCACTTTCAGGCCGGGCAGACTGCCATCGAGCTGGCTTTGCACATGGGCCGCCGGGTCGGTGGTGGTCAGGTGCACGCTGTGCCCGCGCTGCACCAGGCCCACGGCCAGCGCGGCGGCCACCGTGGTTTTGCCCACGCCGCCCTTGCCCATCACCATGATCAGGCCGTGGCCCTTGGCGGCCAGCGCATCGGCCAGTGCCGAGAGCGACTCGGCCTGCAGCGCAAAGCCGGGGGCCGCAGCAGGCGCGGCGGCTGGCACATTGCCACCGCCCAGCAAGGCCCGCAGCGCGGGCAGGCCCACGGTGTCGAAGGCGCGCAAGGGCACCTCGTCGCGCGGCAGCTGCGCCAGCGCATCGGGCATGGAGTCCAGTGCCGCGCGGCCCAGGGCTTCGATGGCATCGGCCACGGCGTCGTGCCCTGGCTGGCTGGCGTGGAACACGCCGTTGATGGCCAGGCGCTGATTGGCCAGGCCCAGCGCACGCAGCTCCAGCGCGGTGCGTGCCGCCTCCTGCATGGGGCGCGGGTCGGGGCGGGTGACCAGCACCACGGTGGTCAGTGCCGGGTCGCTGAGGGCCGCCAGTGCCGCGTTAAAGCGCGCCTCCTGCATCTTGAGCCCGGAGTGCGGCCCCAGGCACGAGGCGCCGCGGTCGTTGCCCGCCAGGAACCCCGTCCAGGCCTTGGGCAGGCTCAGCAGGCGCAGGGTGTGGCCGGTGGGCGCGGTGTCAAACACCACATGGTCGAACGCGTGGCCCTGTGCATCGCCCTCGCTGGCCAGCAGCGCGGCAAACTCGTCAAACGCCGCGATCTCGGTGGTGCACGCGCCGGAGAGCTGCTCGCGCACGGTGTCGCGCTCGGGCTGCGTGGCACTGGCTTCCATCTGCGCGATCACCCGCTGCCGATACGCCTCGGCGGCGGTGTCGGGGTCAATGTTGAGCATGTGCAGCCCCGGCACACCGGGCACGGCCACGGGGTGGTTGGACAGCGGCACGCCCAGCATTTCATCCAGGTTGGAGGCCGCATCGGTGCTGACCAGCAGCACCTTGCGCCCCGCATCGGCCAGCGCGATGGCGGCGGCGGTGGACAGCGAGGTCTTGCCCACACCGCCCTTGCCGGTAAAAAACAGAAAACGGGTGGGGTGGGCCAGCAGGCCCAGCGAAGCGGGTGCGGTGTGCAGCGTGTTCATGCCTGCAGCATGGCACGTGGCGGACCTGCGGCCTTGAGCTACATCAAGCCCGGCAAATCAGTGCGCGTGGGCCACGCCACTCACCATGGTGACCACCGCCATGCCGGCGACGAGCCAGGCGATCTGGACGGCAGTGTCGCGCGCACTGAGCCGCTTTTGCAGCTGCGGAATCAGATCGGCCAGCGCCACATACACAAAGCTGCTGGAGGCCACCACCAGAAAGTACGGCAAAAAGTCCTGCAGCTGCCCCACCAGGTAGTAGCCCACCACACCGCCCAGCGCCGTCACTGCGCCGGCCAGCGACACCTTGATGAACGCCATGCGGCGGTTGGGGCTGGACTGGCGCAGGACCACCAGGTCGCCCATGTGGTGCGGCACCTCGTGCGCCAGCACCGACACCGCGGCGATCACGCCCAGCCGCATGTCGGCCAGGAAGGCCGAGGCGATCAGGATGCCGTCGCCAAAGCAGTGCACGCTGTCGCCCGTGAGCACCGACCAGCCACCCCCGCGCGGGGCGTGAGCATGGCCGTGTGAGTGGCCGTGGTCGTGGTCGTGGTCGTGGCCGTGGTCATGTCCGTGCGCATGGGGCGCCGGCACCGGGTGGCTGTGCTCGTGCCCGTGGTGCCACAGCTCGGCCTTGTCGAGCAGGAAGAAAAACACTACCCCCACCAGCAGGGTGGCAAACAGGTCGTGCGCCCCGGCCGAACTCTCGAACGCCTCGGGCAGCAGGTGCATGAACGCCGTGGCCAGCAGCGCGCCAGCTGCCAGGCTCAGCAGGTGCTGTGGGCCCACAGCGCTGTCGTCCCGCCCGCCCATCCCCAGGCGCATGAGCAGGGCCGCCAGCCACACGCTGCCAATGCCCGCGGCCAGCGTGGCCAGAATGATTGCTACTAAAGTCATAGCTATAAGCGCTTATAAATAGTGCGGCACAGGCCGTTTTTATTGTTGATCTTGTGTTTCGGCCTGATGGGTTTCCCGCAGGTAGCGGGACACCCGTTCCACACCGCGCCGCACCGGGCACCGGGCCGTGGCCCCGCCGCGGGCCAGGCAGCGCCGCATCAGCCCACGCCGTGCGTCCTGAACCAGGCCAGGGCCCGCTTCCAGCCGTCTTCCGCGGGCTCCTTGCGAAAGCTTGGGCGGTAGTCGGCATGGAACGCATGGGGCGCGTCCGGGTACACCACAAACTCCGAAACTTTGGCCTGCGGCGAACCGCTGGCCAAGGCTGTTTTCATCTTATCAACCGTGTCAAGGGGTATGCCGGTGTCTTTTTCACCGTACAACCCCAGCACGGGCGCCTTGAGGATCAGGGGGATGTCTACCGGGTGCTTGGGCGTGAGGTCGGTGGATGCCCCCACCAGGCGGCCGTACCAGGCCACCCCTGCCTTCACCGGCCCGTGGGCGGCATACAGCCAGGTGATGCGGCCACCCCAGCAAAAGCCGGTTACGCCCACGCGGGCGGCGTCACCGCCGTTGGCCACGGCCCACTGCACGGTCGCGTCCAGGTCGGCCATCACCTGCGCATCGGGCACCTTCGAGACGATCTCGGCCATCAGCTTGGCCACCTCGGTGTACTGGGCGGCGTCGCCCTGGCGGGCGAACAGCTGCGGCGCGATGGCAAGGTAGCCGGCCTTGGCAAACCGGCGGCAGGTGTCGGCAATGTATTCATGCACGCCAAAGATTTCCTGGATGACCAGCACCACGGGCAGGCCGGTCTTGCCCGCAGGCGCCGCGCGGTAGGCCGGCACCTTGAAGCCGTTGACCATGAAGCTCACCTCTCCGGCCGTCAGGCCGTCGGCCGGCGTGGCAATGGCGGTTTGCGCCATCACGGGTGCAGCCGCGGCCGCATAGCCCACCCCCAGCGCCACCTGCAGCGCCGTGCGCCGCGTGGGGCCCGCTTCCGTGGTGCTGCCCGGCAGGAGCGCGCGGGCGTCGGAATGAAGATCGTGGTCGAGCATGGCAGTTCTCCGAAAAAGAGGAATGGGCTGGCAGGGGCAGACAAGGTGGGCGCAGGACAGGGTGGGCGCGCGCCCGGCGCGGGCAGCCGCGACATGGCACGCACGCTGCCCGCCCGGCATTCTCGCGCAGCCATGACCGCAGCAGCAGGCGGGCAAGCACAACGTATGCCGGAACCGGCAGCCCCCGTGGCATCGCAGGCCCCAGCCAGGATCTTCAGGCACGGCCCTGCGGGGATATTGGCCGCGGCCGCCCCGCTGCGCGCCAGCCCTCTGGCACACTGGCTTTCACCGCGGCTGCCAGGCCCACCGCTTGGCGGGCAGGCAGGTTGCCCTGGGGCCTGGCGCCAGCCGCCGGCGCTCCCGCCAGGCTGCGCCACGGCACCTATCACGAGGCTTTTTCACATGCGTGTATTTCTTACTGGCTCCGCCGGCTTCATCGGCAAGACCGTCACCCAGGCACTGCAGCAGGCCGGGCACACCGTGGTGGCAGGCGTGTCACCCCGCCATGGTGCAGGCGGCAACCGCGTGCCGGTGGACTTTGCCCGCGACACCACACCCGCCGCATGGCTGCCCCGGCTGGAGGGCGTGGATGCCGTGGTCAACACCGTGGGCGTGCTGCGCGACACCCGCGCGCGCCCCATCGACGCGGTGCACCAGCACACGCCCATTGCGCTGTTTGACGCCTGCGTGCAGGCCGGCGTGCGCCGGGTGGTGCATGTGTCGGCCCTGGGCATTGTGGGCAGCGGCACGCGCTACGCCCGCACCAAGCTCGCGGCCGACGAGCACCTGCTGGGCCTGCGCACGCAGGGAGCAGCCATCAGCCCGGCCGTGCTGCGCCCCAGCGTGGTGTTTGGCAGGGGCGGCGACAGCAGCGCGCTGTTCATGAACCTGGCGCGCCTGCCGCTCGCGCTGTTCCCCGGGCCCATGCTCACGGCCCGCGTGCAGCCCGTGTCGGTGCACGACCTGGCGGCCGCCATCACCGCCCTGCTGGGCCCGCACCTGGCCACCGAAGGCGTCATCGAATGCACGGGCCCCGAGGCGCTGCCCATGGGTGCCTTCATTGCCAGCCTGCGCCAGCAGCTGGGCAGCAGCCCCGCCACCGTGTTCCGCCTGCCCGACCCGCTGACCCGGCTCAGCGCCCGCATGGGCGACATGGTGCCCAGCGTGCCCTGGTGCACCGAGACGCTGACCATGCTGGGCAGCGACAACGTGGGCAACCCGGCGGCGTTCGAGCAACTGCTGGGGCGCAAGGGCGTGCATTACAGCCAGCTGGTGGCCACCGCCTGGCGGTAAGCGCCAGCCCGCGCACCGGGCCTGCGGCTGCCGCCCCTATTGCGGCACGTAGTCCGACGGGTACTTGAGCGAATCCACCAGCAGGTGCGGCATGCGCATGCTCAGGTTGATGCCCCGCGGCGGGATCGGCTGCGTGAACCACTTGTCATACAGGCGGTGCAACTCGCGCGTCTGGATCAGGCGGCGCAGCTCGGCATCCACCACCGCCTTCAGCTCCGCATTGTTGCGCTCGAACGCCACTGCATAGGGCTCGATCGTCATGGGTTTGCCGATGACCTTCAGGTCCTCGGGCCGCGAATGGCTGGCGCGCAGGCCGAACAGCAGCACATCGTCCATCGCAAAACCATCGGCCTTGCCGCTCACCACCCAGCCAAAGCCTTCGGCATGGTCCTTGGCGGGTTCGATGCGCACGCGCACCGACTTGTTGGCGGCCTCGCGCGCCAGCGAGTCGATGTTGGTGGTGCCGGTGGTAGATGCCAGCACCTTGCCCTCGAGGTCTTCGATGCGCTCGTACGGCTTGGCGCTGAGCACCACGATGCGTGATGACGCAATGAAGTGCGGGATGGTGAACGCCACGCGCTGGCGGCGCGCCGCGGTGTTGGTGGTGGAGCCACACTCCAGGTCCACCTCGCCCTTTTCAATGGCGTCGAAGCGGGTGCTGGACGTGACCATGCGGTAGGTGGTGCGCACGTCGCGCAGCTTGAGGTGCCGGCCCAGCGCCTGGGCGATGTCCTGGCACACATCCACGCTGTAGCCCATCGGCACGCCATCGGCCACATAGGACATGGGCAGCGACGACTCGCGATGGCCAATGACCACCACGCCGCTGGCCTGAATGCGCTGCAGCGTGGTGCCCCCGCCTGAAGACGATGGCGGCACAGGCGGCGCGCTCTGGCCCCAGGCAGAGACCAGTCCGCCACCCAGAGCGCACCACAACCCCACCGCCCAAGCGCCCGCGCGCAGCTCCATCCGGTTCACTGCGAATGTCATGACTCTCACCTTTGTGGATGTGTTGCCAGCCCGAATCTCGAGGGCCTGGGGCAACGCTGAACAAGCTGATCGGGTGCTGCCCAACCCTGGCTCAGGGCTCAGGGCGCACGCCGCACTGCAGGCCTCATCAGGCCGATGGCACCGTGCTGCGGTAAGCGTGGCGTGCCAAGGCCGATGCCAGCACCACCGACGGGTTCACCAGCGCCAGGCCCTGCAGCCGTGGCTGCTCTGACAGGGCCAGCGGGATCTCGGTGCACCCCATGATCAGCGTGGTCACGCCATAGCGCTCCCGCAGCGCAATGGACACCGCCTCGAAGCGCTCCCGTGCCAGCGGGTAGTTACCCGCCTTCACGCCGTCGTAGATGCCCTGCATCAGCTGCTCCTGCTCGTGGTCCTGCGGAACAAAGCAGTCGATGCGCGCGTGCTCCAGCTCGCGCTGGTACAGGCCTGCGTCGTACGCGCCACGCGTGGCCAGCAGGCCCACCCCGCGCACCTGGCGGGCTGCGAGATCCGCCACCACCTCCTGCACGCCATGCAACACCAGCATCTGCGGAAACCGCTGCTGCAGGATGCCGTGCCAGGCGTGCGCGGTGTTGCAGGCAATCGCCACCACGCGTGCGCCCAGCGCTGCGAGCCGCCCGGTGGCCTGCAGCATCGGGTCTGCAGGCTGGTGCGCACCCGGACGCGTGTCGTGCAGCGCGGCGGTGCGGTCAGGGATGGGCACCTGGGCCAGCCAGTGCTCGGGGTAGGCCTGGTCGTGCACCGGAATGCCCAGCGCCTCCATGCGCGCCGTGCAGGCCTGCACGAACAGGCGCACAAAATCAGCCCCGGCTGCCGGGCCCATGCCGCCCAGGATTCCCACCACCTGCGGGGTGGGCAGGTGGCTTGCGGTCGCAACAGACATGTGTCGCCCAGCCTACTGCGCAGGCTTGTCGCTCTGCGCCGCCAGGTTCTCGCGCAGCTCCTTGCTCATGGCCAGGTTCAGGTTCTGGCCGCGCGGTGCAATGGGCGACATGAACCACTTGTTGTAGAGCTTCTCGAAGTCGCCCGACTTCATCATCCCGCCGATCACGCCATTGACCAGCGCCTGGAACTGCGGGTCGTCCTTGCGCATCATGCAGGCGTAGGGCTCGACCTGCAGGGAATCGCCCACCACCACCCAGTCGGCCGGGTTGCGGGCGTTGCCCATCAGGCCAAACAGCAGGATGTCGTCCATCGCGAACGCCTCGGCACGGCCACTGTCCACCAGCAGCAGGGAGTCGTCGTGGTCCTTGCCCAGGATGATGTCCATGTCCAGGTTGTTGTCGCGGTTGTACTTGCGGATCACCTGCGCGTTGGTGGTACCCGTGGTGCTGGCCACCTTCTTCTTGGCCAGGTCGGCATAGTTCTTCACGCCCGACGACTTTTTGGTGAGCAAACGCGTGCCGGTGTAGAAATGGTTGATGGCGAACTGCACGTCTTTGCCACGCACGCTGTTGTTGGTGGTGGAGCCGCACTCCAGATCAATCGTGCCGTTGGTCAGCAGCGGAATGCGGTTTGCCGACGTGACGGCCTGCAGCTCGACCTTGAGGGCCGGATTGTTGAGGCGCTTCTTCACGGCATCCACCACCGCGTTGGAGATATCGACTGAAAAGCCCACCGGCGCGCCGGGGCCCGACAGGTAGCTGAACGGCACCGAAGACTCGCGGTAGGCCAGCGTGATCTTGCCGGACTCGGCAATCTTCTTGAGGGTGTCGGCACTGGCCAGGGTGCTGGCCAGCAAGCCGGTGGCAACGATGGCGGCGGAGGTGATGGCGGAGAGCTTCATGCGAATCCCTTTGCGGAAAAAATGCAGGTGGATGATCTGAAAAACCGGAACGCAGGGGCACTGTAGGAATTCGCGCCGCACTTGAACAATTCATTTGCACGGGGTATCCATGACGAAAAGTTATGCCGCCAATCTGGTGCACACCGTCGCACCAGCAGGGTGCCCTTCTCCATCGCGGTCTGCACTCCCTTCAGCCGCATTGGGCACGTGGCCATGCATCACCATGCATCGGTGCACGGGCATAACCTGGCGGCATGGGTACGCACTGCATTGGCATTGTTCAAGGCCTTGCCCACACCCTACATTGGGTGTCACCCCAACCACAACACACCATCACAACATGCAGGTATGTGTCCTCGGCGCAGGCATCGTGGGCCTGGCCACCGCGTACGCACTTGCGCAGCGCGGCATGCAGGTCACCGTGATCGACCAGGCCCAGCCCGGCGCTGGCGCCAGCGGCGGCAACGGCGCACAGCTGAGCTACAGCTACGTGCAGCCCCTGGCAGATGCCAGCATCTGGCGCCAGCTGCCCAAGCTGCTGCTGTCGCCCCGCTCGCCCCTCAAGCTGCGCCCGCAGTGGGACACCCACCAGTGGCGCTGGGGCATCGAGTTTCTGCAGGCCTGCAACCAGAGCACGTCGGAGCACAGCACACAGCGCCTGCTGGCGCTGGCAGCGCTCAGCCGCCACGGCTTTGAGGCCATGCTGCAGGCCGAGCAGATCGACTGCGACTTCTCGCGCACCGGCAAGCTGGTGCTGTACGACACGGCCGCGGGCCTGGATGCCGCCCGCCGGCAGATGGAGCTGCAGCGCCCCTGGGGCAGCACACAAGAGGCCGTATCGGCCCAGCAGTGCGCAGACATCGAACCAGCGTTGGCCCACTACCAGCCCCACATTGCAGGCGCTATCTACACGCCCAGCGAATGCGCAGCCGACTGCCTGGCGGTATGCCAGGGCCTGCAAAAGCTGCTGGCGGCGCGTGGCGTGCGCTTTGTGCTGGGGGCGCGCGTGCTGGGCTTTGCACACGGCTTGGTGGGCACAGCGCAGCGCATCACCGCCGTCAGGACCAGCGTGGGCGACATCGAGGCGCAGCAGTTTGTGCTGGCCCTGGGCAGCGCCAGCCACGCGGTGGCGCAGACCCTGGGTTTCCGGCTGCCGATTTATCCGCTCAAGGGCTACAGCATCACGCTGGACACCACCGGCGCACCCGGCGCAGCGCCGCGCGTCAACGTGACCGACGCCGCGCGCAAGGTGGTGTTTGCACGCATCGGCCAGCGGCTGCGCGTGGCGGGCATGGCCGAGCTGGTGGGGCACGACGACCGCATTCCGCCCGCACGCATCCACAGCCTGCGCGAGGCCACCCAGGCGCTGTTTCCGGGCTGCAGCACGTTCACCGAGATGCACCCCTGGACGGGCATGCGCCCCGCCACACCCACGGGCGTGCCGCTGGTGGGGCGGCACCCCGGGGCACCGGCCAACCTGCTGCTCAACACCGGCCACGGCGCGCTGGGATTTACGCTGGCCTTCGGCACGGCCGCGCAGGTGGTGGAGCTGCTGGCCACCGCAGCTTGACGCTGGTGCAGGCGGGCGACAGCCTGCGATGCTGACCCGGCATCCTTGATGCTTGACGCCCCCTTTGGGATGCGCTCGCCCGTACTGGACTTGTCGAAAGGTCGAAGCCTCGCGCGGCGCTTCGACAAGCTCCGCGTGAACGGTTGAAGGCCTGTTGAACCCGCCCGAACAAAGCCCTACTCGGCGTCGCGCAGGCCTACCGATTCCATCGTCTCCACCACTGCGCGGCGCATGCACTGCGTCATGGCGCTGGCCAGCAGCGAGCTGGGGCGGTTGACGGTGCGCAAGGACTTGATGGGCACCGCAATGTGCGGCGCGAGCGCCAGCACATCGACCTTGCTGCGATCGGCAGACGCCGCGGTGCAGGTATCGATCACGGCCACCGCATGGCCGTGGTGCGCCAGCGCCAGCGCGGCGTGGTAGGTCTGCACGGTGATGGCGGTCTGCAGGCCCACCCCGGCCTCGCGGCAGGCGTGGCTGACCACCGTGCCGATGGGGTCGCGTACATCCAGATGCACCACCGGCGTGTCGCCCAGGTCCGCCAGGTGCAGCACGCCCGCATCCACCAGCGCCGCAGCCAGCATGCCCTTGGGCGCCACGCACACCATGCGGCCATCGGCCAGGTGCTCCTGCGTGAGCGCGGGGTGCGCGATGGCGCTGAACACAAAGCCTACGTCGGCCTCCTGCAGCACCAGGGCCGACACGATCTGCGGCGAATGCAGTGCGTCGATGGTGATCTTCACATCGGGATGCTTCTGGCGGAAAAACCGCAGCGCACGCGGCAGTACCTCGTAGCTGAGTGCCAGCACGCTCAGGATGTGCAGCTCGCCCTCGCGCTGGTCGCCCTTGAGGCTTTTGGCCAGGCGCTGCACATCGTCAAGCTGGGTGAACAGGCGCTCGATGTGCGGGTACAGGGTTTGCGCCTCGGTGGTGGGCACCAGCTTGCCTTTGAGCCGATGGAACAGCGGGAACCCCAGCTGCAGCTCGGCATGCGCCAGGATGCGGCTGACCGCTGGCTGCGTGACGTTGATGAGGCGGGCCGCCGCGCTCACGCTGCCGGTAAGCATGACGGCGTTGAAAACTTCTATGTGGCGAAGACGCATGGGCTAAGAACCTGTTCAATGTCTTTTTTGGGTCGCTCAAGTGCCTTGCCGGGATGGGATGCTAGGCGCGGCGCGCGGCCAATAGCTCGGCTATTGGCAAGCGCCGCAACGCCGCAGACCGCCCGACAAGGCACTTGCCCGAAGGGTTGGAGTGAAATCGGGTGATTGAACGCCCCGGCTGCTTGCATGGGCACGAGCCCATGCAGCGCATCCGAAGCATCCACTCCTCCCGATTGCACTCCAATGCGATCCCCAAAAAGACATTGAACAGGTTCTAAAGATGCAAGGAATGGGCCGACGGCGCAATTGCTGAATCTGCCCATTGCATCGCCGGGCCGTGTCGGCCCTGCGCAGGCTCAGGCCGGACAAGTCTTTGACGCGCACAGCAGTGCACCGGGCCGCTGGAACACGGCAGGCAGCCCAAACTGCCCCGAAATGCACGATTTCGAGAAAAACAGGCTGCAAGCCCAGGTGAAATAATGCCTGATAGCTATTATTTTAATAGCAATCCATCAGCCGTCAGTCTGCACCCTCAACGCTACAACGCCATCGACGGCCGCTGTGCCATCGCCGCGCGCCAGCGCAGCAGGTGCGGGTGCTGCTCGCCCGGCTTGTGCTTGACCACGCGGGCAAAGTCCACCGCCACCACCGCCGTGATGTCGGCTACGCTGAACCGGTTGGCAGCAATGAAGTCGCGGTCCGCCAGGCGCTCGTTGAGCAGCTGAAAGAACTGCCCCACGCGCACCAGCCCACGCTCGGCCAGGGCCGGGATCTGCGGGTAGTCCACCGCGCCCGGCAGCGCCCGGTTGGCCATGGCGGGCGCGCTGTTGCGCAGCGCCTCGGCAATGGCCTGCAGCCCCTCGAACTCCATGCGCCAGTTCCAGCTGGCGATCTCGGCCTTTTCGGCAGGTGTCTCGCCCAGCAGCGGCGGCTGCGGCCAGCGCGCCTCCACGTAGGCAGTGATGGCGGCGTTGTCGGTCATCAGCGCACCATCGTCCTGCGCGCGCAGTGCGGGCACCGTGCACTGCGGGTTGATCTGCCGGTAGGCATCGCCCAGCTGTTCACCACTGCGCAGATCCACCTGCACGGTGTGGTGGGCAATGCCCTTTTCAGCCAGCAGGATGCGCGCGCGGCGCGGGCTGGGCGCGGTGGCGCAGTCGTACAAAGTGATCATGGCGGGGCCTTGCAACAACACTCAGCGTGCGGGTGAAGAAGCTGCCGCAGCCGCCTCGATCTTGTCCTGCGTCTTGGTGTCAAAGTCGCTGGCCTCATGCCGCTCGCGCAACTGGCTGGCCAGGTCGCCCTGAACACGGTTCACCTTGCGCCCACGCTGCACCGCCGGGCGCCTGGCCACCTGCTCGGCCCAGCGCACCACATGCGTGTATTCATGCACCTGCAAGAACTCGCCCGCGTTGTACGCCTGCCCCTTCACCAACAGGCCGTACCAGGGCCAGATGGCGATGTCGGCCACCGTGTACGCATCGCCCGCCACGTACTCGGTCACGGCAAGGCGCTGGTTCAGCACATCCAGCTGGCGCTTGGCCTCCATGGCATAGCGGTCAATCGCGTACTCGATCTTGACCGGCGCGTAGGCATAAAAATGCCCAAACCCGCCCCCTACAAACGGCGCACTGCCCATCTGCCAGAACAGCCACGACAGGCACTCGGCCCGCGCCGCGCCGCCGGTGGGCAAAAAGGCGCTACCGAACTTCTCGGCCAAGTACATCAGGATGGCACCGGACTCGAACACCCGCACCGGATTGGCCGGGTCGGTGCGGTCCAGCAGCGCGGGGATCTTGGAATTGGGGTTCACAGACACGAACCCGCTGCCAAACTGCTCACCCTCGTTGATCCGGATCAGCCACGCGTCGTACTCCGCCCCGGTGTGGCCCAGCGCCAGCAGCTCTTCCAGCATCACGGTCACCTTCACGCCGTTGGGCGTGCCCAGCGAATACAGCTGCAGCGGGTGGCGCCCTACGGGCAGCTCCTTGTCGTGCGTAGCCCCGGCAACAGGCCGGTTGATGCTGGCGAACTGGCCGCCGTTTTCCTTGTTCCATTGCCAGATGGCGGGGGGGGTGTAGGTCACTGAATCGGGCATGCGGGGGCTCCAGGCAAAAAGTGGGAAGGTGGCCTTGCGGACACCGGTTGCCCGGCCAGTTTAGCGACGCAGTGGTTGCGCCGCAGGACGGCAGACCGAGGAAAGAGACCTGCAAGTGCTGCTGGCAACAGCATGTGCCCGCTCTGGTGAACGGCAGTGCGCCGCTGCAGGCATGCAGGGCGGCGCCAGGCGTGTCAGCGATGCGCGGCAGTGGGTTCGCTGCGGCGGTCGGTAATGCCTGCTGTGGGCTCGGCAATCGGAGTGGCGCGATGGCTCATGGTGTTGCGGATGAACTGCTTTTCGTAGTGGCGGTTGCGCCGGTTTTTCTTGGCTGCAGAACGCTGGCCCAGCCGCTTGTCCTCCACCAGCTCATCCAGATGACTGAGGTCGTCCAGGTCCTCGATGAGATGGGGTGAGTTGCGTCGCGTCATGACACCACCGAAACCCTGGCTCAGGCCAGGGATGCCAGCACCCAGCCGCTGGCGCCGATGTGCCCCAGCGTGACCAGCACCGACAGGCCATGGAGCCACTGAAAACGCCGGCGTTGCCCTGCATCGGTCGCCCGGTTGATCGCAGGCATCAGCAGCTGGCGCACCGGGACGGTGGTGGCGCTGATGGCTGCCATCACGGCGGCCATCGTCGGGTTGTGCGGCCACCAGAACAACGCCGCCATCCCCGCCACCGCGATCACGAAGCTGTAGAACCACGGGAACGCGCGGCGCAGGGCTGCACCGGCCTGCGCCGCAGGAAGGGCGCTGAACAGGAACGCAGCAAACCCAAACGAGTAGAGGGCCATGCCGCCGAAAAGCAAGGCGGTACTGAGCACAGCGAGGGCATGGGTCATGGTGCGATAGCTCGAAGGTGGTGGATCGTGGGTGGCCGGGACGCAACGGCGTGCAGGCCGTTGGCCGCGTGTAGGCGGGGCGATGGTCAGGGCAAGGGCCAGCCTTCTGCCAACGCCACGCGTTCCAGCGCGGTTTCGAACATGGCGCGTGCCATTCCGGCGGTGTGGTGGAGCTGGGCATGCAGCTCGGCGTCGGCAGGACTGCGACTGGCGCACTCGGCACTGTAGGTTTCAAAACTGGCCAGTTGCAGCAGCAGCTCGGCCAGGTGGCCGGGGCAGTCGCATGCCACATCGGACGACAGGCCCGCAAACTCCGTCAGGGTGGCATCGTCGAAACGGCGCGGCGGCGGGCTCGCCGTGGCCTGCCCGCTCATGGCAGGGTCAATCTGCGCACCAGCGCCCTGGCCGCTGCTCCCTTGGCCCAGACCAGCCTGGCCTGCGCGGTCCGCCCGGGATGCCTCCAGTGTTGCCAGCCACGCCCCGAGCGAGGGGTCGTCCAGCGGTTCACGCACCACCAGGGCCCCGGTTGATGCGAAACTGTCGCACGCCGACGGGCCGGCAAACCGGTAGGCAATGGCGACACGGCACCCCGGCCAGGCTGCGCGGGCAGCCGTCAAATCGGCGCTGGGGCCATCCTGCAAACCGGTGGTCTGCCACAGCAGCAGGTCCGCGGTGCCTGGATGCGAACCCGCCCGGGCCGCAGCATCTGCGAGCGACTCGAACACGGCCACCACCTGCGCAGGCCGCACACAGGCACGCTGTACAGCAGGACGACGCAGCCTGCGTGCCATGCCCTGCCCCACTACCACGATCCGCATCGGCGCCCGCAGCCCGCGGGAAGGATGCGCGGTGCGGCCGACCGCCGGGCTGCTGTTGCCGAGCTCGGTATCTGCCCCCGTCATCGCGTCTGCAGAGGCCTGGGTGCGGGCCACATCGCGCAGTTGCTCCATGCCCAGCGCGGCCAGCGACCCGATGGAATGCCCCTGGGTGGTCAGCTGCCGCAACAGGACGACCCGCTCAACCTCGGCAGCCGTGTAAAACCGGTGCCCCGAGGCCGCCGCGCTGGGTCCCACCGCCTGGTAGCGCTGCTCCCACACCCGCAAGGTAGAGACAGGCATGCCCGCCATGCGCGCCACAGCGCCGCTGCGGAACACCGGCTGATCCGGCTGCGATGTGGAACGGGTGGCGTCCACCCATGCGCGGCCCGATCCAACCGGCTCGGCCTTGCGTTTGTTTTGAGTCGTAATATCAGAGCGCATCGCACAAGTTT
Source organism: Burkholderiales bacterium Ga0074133 (assembly GCA_001464865.1). Taxonomy (GTDB): domain Bacteria; phylum Pseudomonadota; class Gammaproteobacteria; order Burkholderiales; family Burkholderiaceae_C; genus Acidovorax. The sequence continues at coordinate 39,721 of LNEG01000115.1, read as the reverse complement.
ACCCAGTTATCCGCCATCTGAGTGCGATATGCCTATGATCTGGCGATATCAAAACAAACTCATTCCACGCCCACGGTCTATTTCGACGGCGGATGTCCGGTGTGTTCCCGCGAAGTGGCGATGTATCAGCGCCAGCCCGGCGCTGATGGAGTTTGCTGGGTAGATATCACCCGTTGCGCCCCCCAGGATCTCGGTACGAATCTGACACGTGAAGCCGCAATGGCCCGCCTTCATCTCCGTCAGCCGGACGGCACCCTGGTCAGTGGCGCCCAGGCCTTCACGACCCTTTGGCGCGCACTGCCCCGCTGGTCCTGGCTGGGACGTTTGCTGGGGACATGGCCCACGCTGTGGGTGCTGGAAGGCGGGTACCGGATGTTTCTGGGAATCCGCCGGCTCTGGCGTCCTGGAACGCCTTCCAGCCAAAGCGCACCGACCGAGACGACAAGCCCTCGGCAGTGATTGCCACCCTCAGGCTTGCAAACCCACCACAACAGGCACACGATGAAAAACACACGACGCGTCTTCATGATGACGCTGGCCGCGGCCGGCACCTCCTTGTCAGCCATTGCGCAAGGCCAGCCCAGACTCAGTGAAAAGGACCCTCAGGCCGCGGGGCTCGGCTACGTCGAAGACGCTACCAAAACCGACGCCAAGAAATTCCCGAAGTACGCCAGCGGGCAGTTGTGCAACAACTGTGTGCTGTACCAGGGCAAGGCCAGCGACGCATTGGCAGGCTGCGCGATTTTTGCCGGCAAGCAGGTTGTGGGCAAAGGCTGGTGTAACGCGTGGGCCAAGAAGGCAGGCTGAGCCCTGGGCCCGTGGTGCTCCAGGCGGACTCAACCGGGCCAAAACCCACGCAGCCACTTGCCACACCGGGCCAGGCGCTGCCCCCGGGGGTGGCGTCCCGCTTGCGCACGGACCACGCGGGCGAAGTGGGCGCGGTGCATATCTACTGCGGTGTGCTCAGGGTTACGCGCGACCCGGCGCTTAGGCGCTTCGCGCACCGACACCTTGTCACTGAGCAGAAGCACCTGGCGCGCATCGACGCATGGCTGCCAGCCCGTGAACGCAGCCATCTGCTGCCACTGTGGCGCGCAGCCGGCTGGCTGACAGGTGCCTTGCCGGCGCTCGCAGGCCCCCGTGCGGTCTACATCACCATCGAAGCCGTGGAGACGTTTGTGGAGCAGCACTACGCCGAACAGGTTGCATATCTGGGCGTCCGGCCCCGGTGGGCGTTGCTATGCGAAACGCTGCGGGAATGCATGCACGATGAAGTGCATCACCGCGAGGAAGCCGCTGCTGCAGGCGGCGATGGGCAACGAGGGCACATCGCGCGGGCCTGGTGCGCGCTGGTCCATGCAGGCTCACTCGTCGCCGTGCGCATCTGCCGCCATCTCTGACACTGTCCGACGCATCGACTGGGTGCCCCAGCCACGGGAGCGGGCAAGCGGATGCTTAGCACACGGCAGACGCATGAAGCCCGGTCATGGGTCCACCGCCCCATCCAAGCGTCGTGGCGCTCAGTGCGCCTTGTCCCAGTTCGGCCCCACTCCCACCTCCGCCAGTAACGGCACCTTCAGCGCCGCCACTTCCGCCATCAGGCGCGGGATGTGGGTCTTGAGCCAGTCCACCTCGCCCTCGGGCAGCTCAAACACCAGTTCGTCGTGCACCTGCATGATCATTTGGATGTTCGGCTTGTGCGCGTCCAGTTCCTTTTGCACCGCCACCATGGCCAGTTTGATGAGGTCGGCCGCCGTGCCTTGCATGGGCGCATTGATGGCGGCGCGCTCAGCCCCGGCGCGGCGGGGGCCGTTGGGGGAGTTGATTTCGGGCAGGTAGAGGCGTCGGCCGAACACCGTCTCCACATAGCCCATGGACTTGGCGGCGGCCTTGGTCTCGTCCATGTACTGCTTCACGCCGGGGTAGCGCTGGAAGTATTTGTCGATGTAGGCAGCGGCAGCCTTGGTTTCGATGCCTAAATTTTTGGCCAGGCCAAAGCTGCTCATGCCGTAGATGAGGCCAAAGTTGATGACCTTGGCGTAGCGGCGTTGCTCGCTGGTGACCTGATCCACCTCCACCCCAAACACTTCGGCGGCGGTGGCGCGGTGCACGTCCAGGCCGGCGTGGAAGGCGTGCAGCAGCGAGTGGTCTCCGCTCAGGTGGGCCATGATGCGCAGCTCGATCTGTGAGTAGTCGGCACTCGCGATCACGCGGCCTGCGGGGGCCACAAAGGCCTCACGCACGCGGCGGCCTTCGGGGGTGCGGATGGGAATGTTCTGCAGGTTGGGGTCGTTGCTGGACAAACGGCCCGTCACCGCCACGGCCTGCGCGTAGTGGGTGTGAACGCGGCCCGTCCGTGGCAGGGCTAGTTGCGCCAGCTTGTCGGTGTAGGTGCCTTTGAGCTTGACGAGGCTGCGGTGCTCCAGCAGCTTGGCGGGCAGGGGGTAGTCCTCGGCCAGCTTTTCCAGTACTTCTTCGTCGGTGCTGCGGGCGCCCGTAGCGGTCTTCTTCACCACGGGCATTCCCAGCTTGTCGAAAAAGATTTCGCCCAGCTGCTTGGGGCTGCTCAGGTTGAAGGGCTGGCCTGCAATTTCGTAGGCCTCGGTTTCGAGCTGCAGGATGCGCTGGCCCAGCTCGTGGCTTTGGGCGGCAAGCGTGGGCGCGTCAATCATCACGCCGTTGCGTTCGATGCGGTACAGGGCTTCGCTGCTGGCAATCTCCAGCTCGTAGATAAAGCGCAGTTTGTCATCCGCCTGCAGCAGCGGCCACAGGGCGTTGTGCACGTCCAGGGTCTGGTCGGAGTCTTCGCACGAGTAGGCGGCGGCTTTGTCCACGGGCACCTGGGCAAACGGGATCTGGTGCGCGCCTTTGCCGCACAGGTCTTCGTAGGTGATGCCTTTGCGGCCGGTGTGGCGCTCGGCCAGGCTGGTGAGGTTGTGGGGCTTGTGCACTTCGAGCACATAGCTTTGCAGCATGGTGTCGTGTGTGTAGCCCTGCACCTCGATGCCGTGGTTGGCGAACACATGGCGGTCGTACTTGATGTGCTGGCCCAGCTTGTGGTGCTTGGGGTCTTCCAGCCAGGGCTTGAGACGGGCGAGCACCTCGTCCAGCGGCAGTTGCGCGGGCGCATCGGGGCCTTCGTGGCGCAGGGGGATGTAAGCGGCCTCGCTGGGCTGCACGCTGAAACTGATGCCGACGATTTGCGCGCGCATTTCGTCGAGGGAGTCTGTTTCGGTGTCGATGGCCGCGAGCGCGGCTTTGTGCAGGCGCTCGAGCCACTGGTCAAAGTCGGCCCAGTTGAGGATGGTGTCGTACACCACGGTGCGGTGCTGGGCTTCTTCGGCCACGGTGCTGGCGGAGTGGTCGGCAAACAGATCGCCGCTTTGGCCGGGCATGGCGACGGTAGGGGCTGCCGCCGCCGGGGCTGTTGTACCCTTGATGGCGCTGGCCAGGCCCTTGAAGCCGTACTTTTCGTAAAACGGCAGCAGGCCAGCGTTGTCTGGCGCGTCCAGCGTGATGTCGTCAAACGCGGGCAGGCCGGGGATGTAGTCGGCCAGCGCGCAGTCGGTCTTCATGGTGACGAGTTGACGGCTCAAGGCCAGCTGGCCGCTGGCAATGGCTTCGCGCAGGTTGTTGCCCGCCACGCCCTTGATGGCGTCGGCGTTGGCCATCAGGTTGTCGAGCGAGCCGTATTCTTCCAGCCACTTGGCGGCGGTTTTGGGGCCGACCTTGGTCACGCCGGGCACGTTGTCCACGGTGTCGCCCACCAGGGCCTGGTAGTCCACCATCAGCGTGGGTGGCACGCCAAACTCGGCCGTCACGCCCTCCACGTCGCGGCGCTTGCCGCTCATGGTGTCGATGATGGTGATGTGCTCGTTGACCAGCTGGCTCAGGTCTTTGTCGCCACTCGACACAATGACCTCGATGCCCTGCGAGGCCGCCATGTGAGCCAGGGTGGCGATCACGTCGTCGGCCTCCACGCCCGGCACGGCCACCACCTTCCAGCCCAGCAGGTCCACCATCTCGTGGATGGGTTCGATCTGGCTGCGCAGGTCGTCGGGCATGGGCGAGCGCGTGGCCTTGTATTCGGTGTACAAGGCATCTCGGAAGGTGGGGCCCGAGGCGTCGAACACGCACACGGCGTAGTTGGCCACTACCTCTTTGCGCAGGGCCTGCATCATGTTGATCATGCCGCGGATGGCACCGGTGGCAGGGCTTGCAGGGTCGCCTGGCACGGCCCGCAGGTCGGGCATGGCATGGAAGGCGCGGTACAGGTAGCTGGAGCCGTCCACCAGCACCAGGGTCTTTTTGTCAGTCATGCACGGATTGTGCACAGAGACCAAAGCCTTCATGCCGGCCGGCCTGGCGCCACTGCCAACCTGGCGCCCTTGTCTGCGGCCCGGACACGCATCCCGGGTTTGCCCGCTGCGCCTCACGCACCGCATTGGAGTTCAATCGCTGCCTGCTTTGCTTTGCCGATGGAGTGACACATTGAAAACCATACCGAAAATTGCACTGGGTACGTTGCTGGCGCTGGCCGCAGCTGGCACCTTGGGCTGGTTCAGTCTGGACAAGGAAACGCGTGGTTTGCTGAAGACCGTACCGACCAACCGCGACCTGTTGTTCTGGGACGTGCCGCAGCGCGACGCGGCCTTTCGCGCGCTCGACCGCATATCGCTGCTGGCCAAGTGGCGTGTGGTGGAGGCCAGCAGCACACCGCGCCCCCTGCCCGCGGGCACTCCGATCAAGACCCTGCCCGACATCGACGCCTACATGGCCGACCAGCGCAGCAGCGCGCTGCTGATCGTGCACGACGGCAAGCTGCGTCTGGAGCGCTACGGCCTGGACTTTGACGCCGACGGGCGGTGGACCAGCTTTTCCGTGGCCAAGTCGTTCACATCGACCCTGGTGGGCGCGGCCATTGAAGACGGGTTCATCAAGAGCATGGACGACAAGGTCAGCACCTATATCCCGCAGATGAAGGGCTCGGCGTATGACGACGTGAGCGTGCGCCAGTTGCTCACCATGACATCCGGAGTGCGCTGGAACGAAAACTACAGCGATCCGAACTCGGACGTAGCCCGGTTCAACAACCACAAGCCCGAAGAACCCGGCGTGGATGCGCTGGTGAGCTACCTGCGCAAGCTGCCGCGCGAGGCGCCCGCCGGTGAGCGCTGGCTGTACAGCACGGGCGAGACCAACCTGGTGGGCATCCTGCTGAGCCAGGCCACGGGCAAGCCGCTGTCGCAGTACCTGGAAGAAAAAATCTGGAAACCCGCCGGCATGGAGCAGCAGACCACGTGGATTCTGAACAAGACGGGCCAGGAGATCAGCGGCTGCTGCATACAGGCGGCCACGCGCGACTACGCCCGCTTCGGGATGTTCATCCTGGACAGTGCCGTGGCGGGCGGCAAGCGCACCGTGCCCGAAGGCTGGCTGCAGCAGGCCACCAGCAAGCGGGCAGACATCGGCCTGCCGGGCCGCGGATACGGCTACCAGTGGTGGACCTATGACGACGGCAGCTTTGCAGCGCGCGGCATCTTCGGCCAGGGCATCTTCATCGACCCGGCGCGCAAGCTGGTGATTGCCTCCAACGCCAACTGGGCTGGTGGCGCAAGCGACCCGAAGACCAGCCAGGCGCGCGAGGTCTTCTACAAGGCCGTGCAAAAGGCCCTAGACGACGAGGCCACGCAGGGCAAGTAGGCCCCGGCTGCGTTGGCGGGCAGCCCGACCCTGTCGGGCGCGCCGCCTACAATCGCCCCCATGCGCGCCGCTCACACCCTTTTGCTGCTGGCACTGGCCAGCGCCCCTGCCCTTGCCCAGACCAATGCCCCAAATGCCCCCCAGGGCGCTAGCAGCGGTCGCGAACAGCTGTCCACCAGTGAGCAGCAGGAACCTGGCCGCCTGAACCAGCGCACGCAGCGCATCCAGGTAGAAGACGCCGGCAGCCGTGTGGACGAGGTGCGCGTGGGTGGCCAGACGCAAAGCATCTCGGTGCAACCCAAGGCTGGCAACATGCCCAGCTACGAGGTGCAGTCGCCCGATGGGGCCCGTAGCCGCGCCGGCGCCAACAGCGGTGCAGAAACCAGCACCGCCCCCCGCGTCTGGAACGTGCTCAAGTTCTGACTGGCAGCGCACTGACGCACCCGAACGGTGCCCCTGCGGCAAAGCCGCATGCAGGCGACCTGCAGTTCTCCGGCTCCTCTGCCCAGCCTTTCTTTCATTTCACGTTTCCGTAAGCGATGGCCGTCTTTACCGAAGTCTCCAACGAAGAAGCGCGCGAACTGCTGCGCCGTTTGCAACTGGGCGAACTGGTGGCGCTGCGCGGCATCGAGGGCGGCATCGAGAACACCAACTATTTTCTCACCAGCGAGCAGGGCGAATTCGTGCTGACGCTGTTCGAGCGCCTCACGGCCGAACAGCTGCCGTTTTACCTGCACCTGATGAAGCACCTGGCCTATGGCGGCATCCCGGTGCCCGACCCGCGTGCCGACGCCAGTGGCGACATCCTGCACTTCGTGGGCGGCAAACCCGCCGCCGTGGTCAACAAGCTGCGCGGCAAAAGCCAGCTCGCCCCGCAGGCGGCTCACTGTGCCGCCGTGGGCGGCATGCTGGCGCGCATGCACCTGGCCGGGCGCGACTTTGAACGCCGCCAGCCCAACCTGCGCGGCCTGCCCTGGTGGAACGAGACCGTGCCGGTCGTGCTGCCCCACATCGGCCCCTCGCAGGCCGCCCTGCTGCGCAGCGAGCTGGCCTACCAGAACCATGTGGCGGCCAGCGCCGCCTACGCGGCCCTGCCCCGCGGGCCGGTGCATGCCGACCTGTTCCGGGACAACGTGATGTTCGAGGGCGAGGAGCTGACCGGCTTCTTTGACTTTTACTTTGCGGGCGTGGACACCTTCCTGTTCGACCTGGCCGTGTGCCTGAACGACTGGTGCATCGACCTGCCCACCGGCCGCCACGACGCCGAACGCGCCACTCAGATGCTGCACGCCTACCAGGCCGTGCGCCCGCTGACTGCCGCCGAGCGCGAGCTGCTGCCCGCCATGCTGCGCGCAGGCGCCCTGCGCTTCTGGATCTCGCGCCTTTGGGACTTTTACCTGCCGCGCGAGGCATCGATGCTCAAGCCGCACGACCCCACGCATTTCGAGCGCGTGCTGCAGGGACGCATTGCGCAGCCGGTGCACGCGGGCTGAGGCTCGCGCCCAGACGGGCCGCAGATGGCGGGGGGCCGCGTGGCACAGCCATCGCCCCCGCGGGCGCATGCAATACCGGGGACTTGTGGCCACACGGCTTTTCCCTTTTGCGGGACGGTTGAGGGCGCTGGGGTAAATTCCCGGGTATTGCGCCGGGTGCGGCGGCGAAGACCGCGCCATTCGGAGCCATGCCACACGCACACCGCAACCCGCTTCTTTCTTCGATCGCATTCAATGAAACTCCAAATCGTCCCCGCACGCACCGGCCTGGCCTGGGTCAAGCTAGGCATCCGGGCGTTCTGGCGGCAGCCGCTGGCGCTGGCGGCGATGTTCTTCATGACCATGGCCGCGATGTCGCTGGCCACCATGATTCCGCTGGTGGGGCCTGCCATCGCGCTGGCGCTGCTGCCCTCAGCCACTTTGGCAATGATGGTGGCGGCCGCCGAGGCCACGCAAGGCCGCTTCCCCACGCCCGCCGTGCTGCTGGTGGCTTTTCGCACCGGCAAGCAGCGGCTGCACGACATGCTGGTACTGGGCGCGCTGTACGCGGTCGGCTTTCTCGCAGTGATGGGCCTGTCCGCATTGCTCGATGGCGGGCAGTTCGCGCAGGTGTACCTGGCCGGTGCACCGCTGACCAAGGAAATTGCGGAGGACCCGGCCTTCCAGCGCGCGATGTACCTGGCCATGGCGCTGTACCTGCCGCTGTCTCTGCTTTTCTGGCATGCGCCAGGCCTGGTGCACTGGCACGGCGTGCCCCCCGTCAAGGCGCTGTTCTTCAGCATCGTGGCCTGCGGGCGCAACCTGGGCGCCTTCACGGTGTACGGACTGGGCTGGCTCGGCGTTTTTCTGGTGGGCGGCGTGGCGGTGGCGCTGGTGTCCACCTTTCTCACGCTGGCCGGGCTGGGCCCCAACGCGGCCGGCGGCATCATGGTGGGGGCTGCGCTGATGCTGGCTGCGATGTTCTTCACGTCGGTGGTCTTCACGTTCCGCGACTGCTTTGACGCCCCCGCCGCCACACCGGACGAACCCGCAGAGGTATCGCACGATGACGCATCATCCCCGCCCCCCGGCACGAACTGACGACGAACTGCGCTGGTACCAGCGCCGCAGCCTGCTGCAGGGCGCAGCGCTCTGGGCTGCGTGCGGCGCGGGCACTGGCGCGCTGGCACAGCAACCGCGCAGCGGTATCGTCGAGCTGCGCGGCGACGTGTACCGCAACGCCCAGCGGATTGGCACCGATGCCACGCTGGCAGCTGGCGACCAGATCAGCACCGGCCCAGGCAGCATGGTGGTGTTCACAGTGGGAGACACTGCACTGATGGTGCGTCAGAACACCCAACTGGCGCTGGAGGGCGACACGCCAACTGCAGTGAAGGTGCTTCGCCTTCTCAGCGGCGCGGCAGCCAGCGTATGGGGCCGCGGTGCCGACCGCAAGATCGTGCTGCCCACGGCTACGGCAGGCATCCGCGGCACCGGTGTGTACGCCGAAGTCATGGCCGACGAGGATCACCGAGGCTATCTGTGCAACTGCTACGGCACGGTGGATATCACTGCTGGTACCGAGCGCCGCACCAGCGTGGCCAGTTACCACCAGGCATTCTGGGCCGAGCGCACGCCGCGCAACGGCACTCTGCTGTCGCCTGCCGGGGCCGTCAACCACACCGACGAGGAACTGGAGTTCCTGGCATCGCTGATCGGGCAGCGCACTGCCTGGCAGATCGCGGGGCGCAAAGGCAGCAAGGATGGAGGCGGCGCGCTCGCCCCGGCCTACTCGCCCAACCCTCCGGGCTACCGCGACTGAGCAGGCCACAAAAAACCGCCCGGCCGCCGTGAAGGCAGCGGGGGCGGCATGTATCCGGAGCTTGCGGCCCCGGCATCTCCACGGCGTGGCGCGGGTCAGGTGCCGATCACACCGCCATCGTTCTTGGTGATCACGATGGTGGCCGAGCGCGGCCGCAGGCCGGCACCATAGCCGGCGTTGGCAGGCCACTGGCTCTGGTACTTGGTGGCGTCGCCCACACTGGCCATGGCAGTGGCTTCACCGGGGTGCTGGATGTTCACGAAGATGGCCTTGCCGTCGGGTGTTTCGGCCAGACCGGTGATCTCGCTGCCCTTGGGACCGACCAGAAAGCGCTTGAGCGTGCTGTCGGTTGCGGCCTTGCCCACAGGCGTGACCACGTCCATCTTGCTGCCGTCAGTCTTGGTGTAGGTCAGGGTTTTCTTCGCACCATCGCCCACCTGGCCAGGTACCGCGGCCAGCATCATGCAGTTGGTCACGTCGGTGTAGGCACCGTCGTCTGTCTGGATCCAGCAGATACCTGTGGACTTGCTGAACACCAGGCCGTCGGGGCTGGAGAAATCCTGGTCGGCCGTCAGCGCCGAAATGTTGACCATGGCCTTGTCGGCACCGGCCTCGGCGCCGAACAGGTACACATCCCAGGTGAAGCTGCCCACTGCAGCGTCTTCCTTCATGCGCACCAGGTGGCCGTTGGGGTTGCCGTTCTGGGCGCTGGTACCCTTCATGTCAGTGTAGGCGCGCGGATTGGCCGCATCGGGCAGGTACTGGCTGCCGGTGGGGTTCACGGCGCGGTTGCTGTTGTTGGTGAGCGTGAAGTAGATCTCGCCGTTGGCGGGGTTCACGGCGTTCCACTCGGGGCGGTCCATCTTGGTAGCGCCCACGGCATCAGCGGCCAGGCGGGTGTTGATGCAGATGTCGGCCGCGTCTGCGAACTTGTAGCTGGCGTAGCTGGCAATCGCGGTGTTGGTGGTGCTCAGCTCCACCCAGGTACCCGTGCCGTCGGCATTGAACTTGGCCACGTACAGCTTGCCGCTGTCCAGGTACTTGTCGCCGATAGCCATGCGGTCGTTCGCATTGGCGTCTGCCGCATTCCACGTCGCGGTGGACACGAACTTGTAGATGTACTCGCCGCGAGAGTCGTCGCCCATGTACACGCTCAACGGCTTGCCCGCCTCGACCTTGCCGAAGGCTGCGCTTTCGTGCGCAAAACGGCCCAGGCCCGTGCGCTTTTTGGCCATGCGGGTCTTGTCGTAGGCGTCGATCTCGACGATGTAGCCCATGCCGTTCATCTCGTTGCGGTAGTCGTCGCTGCCGTCGGCCGAAGTACCGGTCTTGCTGTTGTTCCAGCGCTGGTACTTGTCTGCCGTGCCGCCGGTTTCCCACCCGTGGCGCGATGCGGCGCCCTGGGCCCGGCCATAGCGATTGAGCGCAGTGACGCTCTTGTCGTTGCCGCGGGCGGTGTTGTCGGTGGCACTGCGGGTGAAGTAGCCAAACCAGTTTTCTTCGCCGGTGAGGAAGGTGCCCCAAGGGGTCTTGCCGGTGCCGCAGTTGTTCAGGGTGCCGCGCGTCATGACGCCGGTGGGCGAGAACTTGGTGACGAGCTGTGCATTGCCACGGGCCGGGCCGGCAATCTCGATGGGTGTCAGCGAGGTCAGACGGAAGTTCTGCGCCGAGCTGGGTACATAGGCCCACTTGCCACCCGACTTGGCGACTTCGATCACGGCAATGCCGTGGATGTCGGTTTCCTTGTCCACTTCCGCGGCGGGACGGGGCAGCGTGCTGGTGCCGCCATTGGCGTGCAGGAAGAACGACGACAGTTTTTCATCGGTGGTCGCCTCGTGGTTGATGGCCAGCAGGCCGCGCTCGGTGGCGTTGTCGTTGCGCTTTCCGTCGGCACCCAGGCCAAACCACTCCATGCCGTCGTGGTGGTCACCGGCGCGCTTGTCAAAGTCGGCGTCCGTACCGTCGTTTTTGTAAGCGGCCACGCCTGCAGCCATCGGATCACCCAGCGCAAACAGCACGCTGGCGGTGTAGCCCGCGGGCACCAGCACCGTGTCGGCCAGGCTCTTGGGGACAGCGCCAAACCCGAGCAGCTTCGGACCTGCCGGGGGTGGAGTCACCGCGGGGTCATCACTACCGCCGCAGGCCGTTACGCCAAAGCCCGCCAGCACGGCCGTACCCACCGATCCCACCCCGCCCCGCAGCAACCGGCGGCGCGACAGGCGCGCGCCCAGAACTGCATCGAACGTGGGGTTGGCGGACGTGTTGGCGTTTTCGTTGTTGAAGTCGATGGCCTGCACGGCCGTGTCGATACGCTGGGTCATGGGGATTCCTGTGTTGTGGTCGTTAAACCTGTGCAGCGTAGGAACCGCCCGTGACGCCAACGTGAAGCTTTTGCGTCGGATTGATGACACGGCGCCCCGCGGGGCGAAGCGCCGCCTGCGGTGGGAGGCCCTGCTCAGTCCACCACCGTCAGCTTGGCCACGCTCAGCGCCAGCCACTTGGTGCCGTGGCGCGGAAAGTTGACCTGCGCCCGCGCATCGTCGCCGGTGCCTTCTATCGCCAGCACCTTGCCTTCGCCAAACTTGGTATGGAACACATTGATGCCCGCACGCAAACCGTGCGCAGGAGCTGCCTTCTGCACGGGCACTGGTGGGCTGGCAAAAGTCTCGGTTTTGAAGCCAAATTGGCCTCTAGTGCTGGATCCATATGCACTGGTTGCTCCTGAATTAGGAGCAAATGAACCGAACCCCTGCTGCTTGGGAGTAATCCACTTGAGCGCCGCCTCGGGCAGTTCGTCAAAGAAACGGCTCTTGATGTTGTAGCGCGTCTGGCCATGCAGCATGCGGGTTTGCGAATGGCTCAGGTACAGGCGCTTGCGTGCGCGGGTGATGGCCACGTACATCAGGCGGCGCTCTTCTTCCAGACCATCGCGGTCGCTGGCGGAGTTTTCGTGCGGAAACAGGCCCTCCTCCATGCCGCCGATGAATACGGCGTCAAACTCGAGCCCCTTGCTGGCATGCACGGTCATGAGCTGTACAGCGTCTTGCCCGGCCTGGGCCTGGTTGTCGCCGGCTTCGAGCGCGGCATGGGTCAAAAAGGCAGCCAGGGGCGACAGGGTTTCGCCAGTGTCGGCATCCACAATGCCAGGGACGGCGGCCTTGAGGGCTTCATCGAGCAGCGGTGCGTTGGGGTCCAGCCCCTGGCTGACAGCGCTCTGGGTCAGCGGCGTGCCATGCTCATCCAGCGGCAAGGCCACAGCGTCGCGGCCAAAGCCCTCTTGCGTGACAAAGCTCTCGGCGGCGTTGACGAGTTCTTCCAGGTTTTCAATGCGGTCCGCGCCTTCCTTCTCGAGCCGGAAGTGCTCGATGAGGCCGCTGGATTCGAGCATCTGCTCGATGATGCCGCGCAGGTTCAGGCCCTCGGTCTGCTCGCGCAGCACATCGATCATGGCCACAAAGGCCTTGAAGTTGGTGCCGGCCTTGCCAGGCACGGCGCTCACCGCATCGTGCAGCGAGCAACCGGCTGCGCGTGCGGCGTCCTGCAGCACCTCGATGCTGCGCGCACCGATACCACGCGGCGGGAAGTTGACCACCCGCATGAAGCTGGTGTCGTCCTGCGGGTTCTCCAGCAGGCGCAGGTAGGCCAGCGCGTGCTTGATTTCAGCGCGCTCGAAAAACCGCAGGCCGCCGTACACGCGGTAGGGCACGCTGGCATTGAACAGCGCCGATTCGATCACCCGGCTTTGCGCATTGCTGCGGTAAAGCACGGCGATTTCCTTGCGGTCAAAGCCGTCGTTGCGCACCAGCTGCCTGATCTCGTCGACCATCCACTGCGCCTCGGCCAGGTCGGTGCTGGCCTCATACACACGCACGGGCTCGCCAGCGCCCTGCGTGGTGCGCAGGTTCTTGCCCAGGCGGCGGCTGTTGTTGCTGATGAGCGCGTTGGCTGAATCCAGAATATTGCTGTAGCTGCGGTAGTTCTGCTCGAGCTTGATCTGGCGCTGCACATCGAACTCGCGCACGAAGTCGGCCATGTTGCCCACGCGCGCACCGCGAAAGGCGTAGATGCTCTGGTCGTCATCCCCCACCGCAATCACGCTGCCACGTGCTTCAAAGCGGCCGCCCACATCGTTGCCCGCCAGCTGCTTGAGCCAGGCGTACTGCAGCTTGTTGGTGTCCTGGAACTCATCGACCAGGATATGCGCAAAGCGGCGCTGGTAGTGCTCGCGGATGGGGTCGTTGTCGCGCAGCAGCTCGTAGCTGCGCAGCATCAGCTCGCCAAAGTCCACCACGCCCTCGCGCTGACACTGCTCTTCGTACAGCTGGTAGATCTCGACCTTCTTGCGGCTGTCGCTGTCGTGGGTGGGCACATCGCCGGGGCGCATGCCCTCTTCCTTGCAGCTGGCAATGAAGTACGACAGCTGTTTGGGCGGAAAGCGCTCGTCGTCCACGTTGTGCTGCTTGCACAGGCGCTTGACGGCCGAGAGCTGGTCCTGCGTATCGAGGATCTGAAACGACTGCGGCAGCCCTGCCGCCTTGTGGTGCGCGCGCAGCAAGCGGTTGCACAGGCCGTGGAAGGTTCCGATCCACATGCCGCGCACGTTCACGGGCAGCATGGCCGACAGGCGGGCGACCATTTCCTTGGCGGCCTTGTTGGTGAAGGTGACCGCGAGGATGCCACCGGGCGTGGCGTAGCCGTTTTGCAGCAGCCAGGCAATGCGGGTGGTTAGCACGCGGGTCTTGCCCGATCCCGCACCTGCCAGGATCAGAGCGTGGCCTGTGGGCAGCGTGACGGCAGCAAGCTGCTCGGGGTTGAGATGGGCCAGGAGGGGAGATGCGGCCGATGGCGCACCACCGGCAGGGGGCACCGGGGTGTCCGGCGCACCCGAAAACGGGTCTTGTGGGAACATGCGCCATTGTAGAAAGCACCCCGGCAACGCCCCGCCCTGTCATGAAAAACATTGCAATTGCCCTGACTGCCACCCTTGCGCTGGCACCTGCCTCCCATGCGCTTGCGCAGGCCGGATGCAGCAGCGACGGTGCTACCCGCCCGATGGTGCTGTTTGAGCGCTTCATCAACGCCGACTGCGCAGACTGCTGGACCGACCCGGCCACACCAGCGCCCTCTGGCGGTACGCGCACAGTAGCGCTCGACTGGATTGTTCCTGGCGCGGGCGACGACGACGCCCCCTTGTCGGCCGCAGCCACGCGGGACGGCCTGATCCGCCTGGCTGACCTGGGCCGGCAGCCCCCAAAGAATACCGACGCGCACATCCTGGAGGTGGGCGTCCCGCCTGCCGGTACGGTCCGTGTCGCCAGCGGCCCGCCGTTCAACGAGTACCTGGGCACCTCGATTTCATGGCAGCCTGCAGGGAAAGGTGCCAAGGCACGCGGTCCGTGGCACTACCACCTGCTCCTGGTGGAAGCGATACCGGCAGGCACCGAAGGCTCGACGGTGGCGCGAAACATTGTCAGGAACATGCTCCAGGGCACATGGGACGCGGCAGCTCCGCCGTCAAGAACGAAGCGGGTTGTACTCACGGAACCCCGCCCCATGCGCATCCCCGACGGTGCCAAGCCAGAGCGCCTGTTCATGGTGGGCTGGGTGCAGGATGCGCAAGGGCAAACTGTCGCGGCAGCGCGATCTGTATGCCGCTGATACCACGGGGCTTATGACGCCGCGCCCGCAGGTCGGTAGAATCAATCACCGGGCCCAAGTTTCTTGAAGCCCGGTTTTTTGTGCCTGCGCTCAGCAGGGCCCGGAGTCACTGTCACGTTGCCTCCCGCAAAGCCGGTCTGACAGCCAAGCGCCCACCGCTATCGAAATTGTTCGGCAGCGTCCTGTTACGGAGCTTGGAAATCTCATGGAAATCTTCGATTACGACAACGTTTTGCTGCTGCCCCGCAAGTGCCGCGTGGAAAGCCGCTCGGAATGCGACGCCAGCGTGGAACTGGGCGGCCGCTCGTTCCGCATCCCGGTGGTGCCGGCCAACATGAAGACGGTGGTGGACGAATCCATCTGCGTCTGGATGGCGCAAAACGGCTACTTCTACGTGATGCACCGGTTCGATCTGGACAACGTGCGTTTCGTGCAGGACATGCATGCCAAAGGCTGCTACGCGTCGATCTCGCTGGGCGTGAAGAAGCCCGACTACGACACGGTGGACCAGTTGGTGGCACTGGGCCTGACCCCCGAATACATCACCATCGACATCGCCCATGGCCATGCCGACAGCGTGAAGAACATGATCGGCTACCTCAAGCAGCACTTGCCCAAATCATTCGTGATTGCCGGCAATGTGGCAACGCCAGAAGCCATCATTGACCTCGAAAACTGGGGCGCCGACGCGACCAAGGTGGGCGTGGGCCCGGGCAAGGTATGCATCACCAAGCTCAAGACGGGCTTTGGCACCGGCGGCTGGCAGCTTTCGGCGCTCAAGTGGTGCGCCCGCGTGGCGACCAAACCTATCATTGCCGACGGCGGCATCCGCAGCCATGGCGACATTGCCAAGAGCATCCGCTTTGGCGCGACCATGGTGATGATCGGCTCGCTGTTTGCAGGCCATGAAGAGTCGCCCGGCCAGACGGTGGAGGTCGACGGCGAGCTGTTCAAGGAGTACTACGGCTCGGCCAGCGACTTCAACAAGGGCGAATACAAACACGTCGAGGGCAAGCGCATCCTGGAGCCCATCAAGGGCAAGCTGGCAAACACGCTGGTGGAAATGGAGCAGGACGTGCAAAGCTCCATCAGCTACGCGGGCGGCAAGAAGCTGATGGACATCCGCAAGGTCAACTACGTGATCCTGGGCGGGGACAACGCGGGCGAGCACCTGCTGATGTGATGAACGCAGTGGCAAGAGGCACACGCCAGGGCGAACCGCAGCGCGCACTTGCCACTCAGTCCGTGCTGAGGCTTAACTGCGCAACAGGTTCAGCGCCATGTGGTGGAGGTCGTGCCCCGGCCGCACCAGCGCATCCAGGATGCTGAAGTGGTTCAGCCCCGCTAACACCACGCTGCGCGGCACGTAATGGCTACCCCAGGCGTCCTGCATGAGCTGGTTCTGGCGCTGGAACTCCGGGCTTTCATCACCGCCCACGGCGCAGAACAACCGACCCGCTGGCGGCTCGAGCAGCCGCGCCGGGCTGCACTGCAGCACCTGCTGCTCGGTCAGATGCAGGGCCTGCTGGAGAAAGGGCGTGTGCATCAACGGCTCCAGATCGTGCACCCCCGATATGGACAACGCATTGCGCACCAGGCCATCGGGCAGGCCCGTTTCGATCAGCGGCCACACGCTGGTCAGCAGCATGGCTGCCAACTGCCCACCCGCAGAATGCCCGGCAACGGTGATGCGGCGGGGATCGCCGCCATGGCTTTCGGCGTTCCGCCACACCCAGCCAAGCGCCTTCTCCATCTGTCGGCCGATGTGGGCCACGGTGACTGGCGCCTCGGTTGTGCCCGGGCACAGCGCATAGTTGACGACCACCACGCAAAACCCGGGCTGCGTGAAGGCAGGCGCAATGAAAGAGTGGTCGGACTTGTCGAGCGACCGCCAATACCCGCCATGGATAAACACCAGTACAGGTGCACCGCCCGCAGTGGAGCGAGCAGGGGCAAACACATCCAGAGTTTCCCCCGGACCCGGTCCGTAGGCGATATCAAGCTTGCAGGGCTGGTTCGCCCGCGCCGCCGCAGACTCGCTCGCCCATCGGTCGAAATAGTCGGCGTGATCGGGCACCAGCGCACGGTTGTTGTACATGCGCTCCAGCCAGGCTGGATCGTGCTGCGGCAATGTCATGACGGTCTCCTGTGGCGAGGAAGCTGCGCGGAAGAAGGTTCAGCGGCGGCAACGTGCGATGCACCGGCCTCGCGCGGCACTGCCTCCTGCGCCGCGCAGCCACCCGTGGGCTTGCAGGCAGTACCGTGCGATCCCCGCTGTTCGTCCGTTTCGCTTCGATGACTTTTACCGCGCAGCCGGCTCGGATTCATCTTTGCATTTTGCGCTCCCTGCAAGCTCGGTGACAGACTGACAGCGCAAAAATCTCCATGATGGACAAAGCACCAACACACGCACAACACATGACCACCACACCGCTCCGCATCGCCGTCCTCGGCATTGGCCTGATGGGCCGCCCCATGGCCCTCAGGCTCAAGGAGGCAGGCCATGAGGTACATGCCTGGAACCGCACGCTGGCTAAGGCAGAGCCGCTGACTGCCTTTGGCATTGCCGTTCATTCCAGCGTGGCCGAAGCCGTTCGGAAGGCCGACATCGTGGTGAGCCTGCTTGAAAGCGGCCCGGTGGTAGGCCATGTGCTGTTTGAGCTGGGCGCAGCCCAGGCCATGCAGCGCGGCGCACTGTTCATCGACATGGCATCCATCCAGCCGCGCGAGGCACGCGATCATGCGGCGCGTCTTGGGGAGGCAGGACTTTTCCATCTGGACGCGCCAGTGTCGGGCGGCACGGTAGGTGCCGAAAACGGCACACTTGCCATCCTGGTCGGAGGCCGGCCTGAAGACTTTGCACGTGCGCAGCCCGTTTTCGCAGCCTTGGGGCGCGCCACCCTGGTCGGGCCCCACGGTGCAGGCCAGCTCACCAAGCTGGCCAACCAGATGATCGTGGGGATCACCATTGGCGCGGTGGCAGAAGCACTGCTTTTCGCTGCCAAGGGAGGCGCCGACATGGCCAAGGTGCGCGAGGCAATCAGCGGGGGTTTTGCCGACAGCCGGATCCTGCAGCTGCATGGCGAACGCATGGTTGAACGCGATTTCGCGCCACGCGGTCGCATGACCGTGCAGCTCAAGGACATGCGCAACGCATTGGCGACCGCCAGCGAGATCGGCTTTGACGCCCCGATCACAGCGCTTTTTGAAGGCCTGTACGCCGAAGGCGTGGAACACGGCTTGGGCGAACTGGACCACAGCGGCCTGTTCGTGGAGCTGGCCAGCCGCAATGCGATGCAATAATTTTCGCACCGCTTGCCAAGCGGCAGGAAATTGCGGCATAATTCGAGGCTCTGCAGCAATGCAGCAGAATTAAAAAGTTTGGGTTCTTAGCTCAGTTGGTAGAGCAGCGGACTCTTAATCCGTAGGTCGAGTGTTCGAGTCACTCAGGACCCACCAAACGTGAAACCCCGGCATCTTGCAGATGTCGGGGTTTTGTACTTGTGGCCGACGACTGCCGTGGTGGTGCAAAAAGCAAGCACTCCACTCACCATGGTAAGGACGCGAAACCTGCGACAGCCGCAGGACTGGTGCAACACCCCCGTCTCACGCCAGTGACACAACGCCTTGTCCCCGGTCCTACAACATCCGGACGGCTCAGCCTTTAGCATCACTGCCGCCCAGCCACAAACCGCTTTGCGGCTGCCACCTCCCCCTGCACGCCCGACGACTCGTTCACCATGAATCCACACGCCCAGACGTTATGGCGCGCCCCCCAGTGGGCACTGGCGGCCTTGCTGGCGGTGCTCGGCATGCTGGGCCCTTTCTCGATCGATACCTACATCCCGGCCTTCACCGGGATTGCCACAGCGCTCGGCGCCACGCCGGTCGAGATGCAGCAGACGCTGTCCGCCTACCTGTTCGGTTTTGCGTTCATGAATCTCTTTCATGGCGCACTGGCCGACAGTTTTGGACGCAGGCCCGTCGTGCTGTGCGGCATTGCCATGTTCACGCTGGCGTCAGCCGGCTGCGCCATGTCGGAGACCATCGGGCAGCTCATCGTATTCCGTGCGCTGCAAGGCCTGTCGACCGGTGCCGGCATCGTGGTGTCGCGGGCCGTGATCCGCGACATGTTTCCCCCCGCACGCGCACAGCAGGTGATGAGCCAGGTCACCATCTACTTTGGCGTAGCCCCCGCCATCGCACCGATCGTGGGCGGGTGGCTGTTCGTCCATGCGGGCTGGCACAGCATTTTCTGGTTTCTCACGGCCGTAGGCGTGGTCCTCTGGATCGCCAATTTCCGCCTGCTTCCCGAAACCCTGCAACCCGAGCTTCGTCAGCCTTTCAATGTGCCCCATCTGATGCGCGGCTACTGGCAGCTGGGCTCCAGCCCGAGGTTCGTGCTGCTGGCGCTGGCCAGCGGAGTGCCGTTCAACGGGATGTTCCTCTACGTACTGGCTGCACCTGCCTTTCTGGGAGACCACCTGGGGCTGGGGCCTACCCAGTTTTTCTGGTTCTTTGTGCTCACCATCTCCGGCATCATGGGTGGCGCTTGGCTGAGTGGACGCTTGGCGGGAAAGATCGCTCCCAAACGGCAAATACGCCATGGATTCGTGATCATGGCCACCGTGGCCGTCTGCAATCTTGCAGCCAACCTGCTGCTGCCGGTGCACGCTGCATGGGCCCTCGCACCCATTGCCGTCTTCGCATTTGGATGGGCACTGATGGTGCCGGTCGTGACGCTACTGGTGCTTGACCTCCACCCAGAGCGTCGCGGGATGGCGTCATCCATGCAGGCATTCGTAGGCTCGACAGCCAACGGCTTGGTAGCCGGCGTGCTGGTGCCGCTCATCATGCACTCCACGGTGCTGCTCGCGCTGTCATCGTTGTTGATGATGTGCGTGGGCATGTTTGCCTGGATCTACCTGCACCACCGGTGGCCCGACGTGGGCCGCACTGCCACTGCGACGGGCTAGGCGCGGGCAGCAAGCCAGAAACTACGCAGACTCGTTAGAAATCCGGCTCCATGTGGGTTTGACCTCTCGCTTCTGGTCGAGCCAAACCGGTCAGGGAGAGCTACGCCGGTCGATACCTTTGTCCTGGTAGTAACGCTCTTTTTCCGCATACATGGCCTTGTCCGCGCGATGGATGGTAGCCTCGACCAGATCACCAGAGGCACAGGACGCCACCCCCATTGCCAGGCTGATAGGCTGCCCTGGGTAAAACTGGTTGTTCAGCTCCAGCATGGACAAGATGCGCTCCTGCAGCGCGTATGCACCTCGCTCGTCCACACCCGGCAAAAGCACGCAGAACTCGTCGCCTCCGACGCGAGCTGCACAGGCAGGCGCGTCCACCGACTTGCCCAGCACCTCGCCCACCCGGCGCAGCAGCGCATCGCCTGCGGCGTGCCCCCGGTCGTCGTTCACGGCCTTCAGGCCATTAAGGTCGATGGCAATCACCGTCAGCGGCCACGGCCCCTTGCGCGTGATGCGGTTGAGTTCCTCCACGTAAAAAGCCCTGTTGCGCAACTGCGTCAACACATCATGTTTGCCCAGGTACTCCAGATACGCTTCTGCCTTCTTGCGGGCTGTAATGTCCACCAGCGAAAGCAGGACCAGGCTCCAGTCGGCAAGGTGGCCCGTCGGTACCGAGAACTGCATGTGGATATGCACGGGATCCCCTGACAACGCATAGTTGACCACCTCCCGCTGCTGGAAGGTCTTGCCCTCCCACAAGTCCAGCAGTTGCTCTGCAAAGGACTCGTGCATTTCTCCGCGAAACACCCTGCCAATGTTGTTGAGCAACTCATCCTTGCTGCCTGCGCCGAACATTCGCAGTGTTTGCTGGTTCACGTCGATCACCCTGATTTCGCTCATGCAGCGCGTCACAAAGTCGGGGTGGACCGTGATGAAAGTCTTGAAATCTTCGATGCCCTGCGCACGCACACCGTCAAGCAGCGTCTTGACGGCGCTAAAGTCCTCAACCCATAGCGAAACGGGAGAATGCTCGAAGAGGTCACGTGCATGCTGCTCACTGCGTCGCAGCTTTTGGGCAGCACGCACCTGTCCCGTGATGTCCTCCAGCGACACCAGCACGCGATCCCACGACTTCTCGTGCCCAGGAAGGATACGGGCGCGGATCTGCACGTCCAGCCGGCGGCCGTCCAGTGCGTAGTTGGCGCTCTGGTTGGAGAACTCCTGCTGCCCCGACCA
This sequence comes from Burkholderiales bacterium Ga0074133, assembly GCA_001464865.1. Taxonomy (GTDB): domain Bacteria; phylum Pseudomonadota; class Gammaproteobacteria; order Burkholderiales; family Burkholderiaceae_C; genus Acidovorax. Next base: position 18,854 of record LNEG01000115.1, on the reverse strand, counting down.
CAGCGCCTGCAGCTCGTGGACGACGGCGTCGTGCATGTCGTCACGGAACACCTTGTCGAGGTTGGCGACCAGTGCATCCTGGGACGGCGCAGCAAACAGTTCAAGCGTTCGACGGTTCACTCGCAAGATTCTGAGCGAAGCGCTGCATTCGTTCAGTCGAGCCGGATCGGCAGCCAGATGGGCACGAAGGTCGGTAACCCCTTCCGAGCGCCAGCGGTCGAACAGCTGCTTGAGCGCGCTGTAATCTTCAAGCCACAGCGAAACCGGCGCCAGATCGAACATGTGCTCGAAATCAGCGACTTGAGAATAAGAAGAAGACACAGCAGATACCTCCCGCGCTGATTATTGTCGACGCCGCGAGCACTGCACTGTGGCACATTGCGCGCACGAAGCCACATGAAAAAAGGGCTGGCACCTTTCGGAGCCAGCCCTTTTACAAAGCTATTGCGAACACAGCAATCCAGTCCGGGCAACCAGCCCAACGGGCACCGTGGATCAGCGTGCCGGACGTGCGGGACGCTTGCGAGCGTCGTGGGCAACAAAAGGCTTGCCACCACCGCCAGCACCTGCAGGCTTGGCGAATGCAGGCTTGCGCGGCGCAAAGTCGCCCCGCGGAGCGTAGTCGCCACGGGGAGCGCCAGCGTCGCCGCGCGGTGCAAAGCCACCGCGGCCAGCATCGCCAAACCCTGGCTTGCGGCCATAGCCGTCGGCGTCACGGCGTGGAGCAGCAAAGCCGCGGTCTTCACGACCACCACCAAAACCACTGACTTCTGCGCGAGCAGGGGCACCGCGGTGAGCGTCGCGACCGGCGAAGCCACCGCCGAAACCACCGCGATCACCGTTGCCACCACGCGCAGGACCGCCGAAACGACCACGCGACGCATTGTCACGGTTGTCGTAGGAACGACCAGGAGCGCCACGGCCACCACCGAAATCACCACCGCGAGGTGCCTGCGGAGCGCGTTGCGAGGGCTCCATGCCCGGGATCACCTCAGCCTTGAACTGCTGGCGGCTGTACGACTCAATGTCGTAGATCTTGCGGCGGTCGCGGAACTCGGCGAACGTGACGGCCAGGCCGTCGCGGCCTGCACGGCCAGTACGGCCAATGCGGTGGGTGTAGTCCTCGGCTTTCATGGGCAAGCCAAAGTTGAACACGTGGGTGATCGTGGGCACATCGATACCGCGGGCAGCCACATCGGTGGCCACCAGAATCTGCACCTGACCAGCGCGCAACGCCATCAATCGGCGGTTGCGCAGGCCCTGGCTCAGGGCGCCGTGCAGGGCCACGGCCGAGAAGCCTTCCTGCTGCAGGTCGTTGGCCAGGCCGTCGCACTCGACTTGGGTGCTGGCGAAGACGATGGCCTGGTTGATGGTGGTGTCACGCAACCAGTGGTCCAGCAGCTTGCGCTTGTGCTGGGCGTTGTCCGCCCAGTAAAGCATCTGCCTGATGTTGGCGTGCTTTTCCTGCGGCGAGTCGATCGTGACCTTTTGCACCGAAGAACCACCGTCGTGCATCACGCGCATGGCCAGCTGCTGGATGCGCGGCGCAAACGTGGCGCTGAACATCATGGTCTGCTTGCGCTGCGCGGTCAGCTGGTTCAGTTCGGCCAGGTCGTCCGAGAAGCCCAGGTCGAGCATGCGGTCGGCTTCGTCAACCACCAGGAACTGCACCTTGTCGAGCTTGATCTGCATCGAGCGCTGCAGGTCCAGCAGGCGCCCAGGCGTTGCAACGACCAGATCCGCGTTTTGCAGCTTGGCGATCTGCAGCTGATAAGGCATGCCACCGACCACGTTGGCCACGCGCAGGCCACGGCAGTGCTTGACCAAGTCGATGGCGTCGTGCGCCACCTGCTGGGCCAATTCACGGGTGGGGCACAGGATCAGGGCGCCGGGAGTAGCGGCCTTGAAATTGCGTGAACTGGTGGGGTCCTTGCGCTTGGCGCGCTTGGGAGCGGGTTCGCCACGGGCCGCGGCTTCGGCCACAGCGCGCTCGAAGGCGGCGCGCTCTTCAGCTTCGGCCTCGGCCTGCTGCTTGATCAGCGTGTGCAGCACGGGCAACAGGAAAGCAGCCGTCTTGCCGCTACCGGTCTGGCTGGACACCATCAGGTCGATGAACTTGGTGGAATCGTTGCCACCGCCCATGGCCAGGGGAATAGCCTTCAGCTGGACGCTGGTGGGCTGGGTGTAGCCAAGGTCTGCCACGGCTTGCACCAGTTCAGGTGCCAGGCCCAGCTCGATGAAGCCGTTGGGCTCAGCCGTGACTTCTTCAGCAGCAACTGCCACAACGGAATCAAGGGGAGACTGCACGGAAACGTCAGCAGCCAGGGAAATGTTTGCAGGCGCGAATTCGCCCTGCACCAAAGAGGTGTCGGTCATGATTTTTCTCTCACGAAGACGATCGCAAGCGTAGCCTGCGAGTGGCTTCGTCAATGGTTAAAAAACATCAACCATCAAACGAAACCTGCGCCGGTGGTCCGGTGCGGGTGGGCGTTCTTGCCAGTCCTGTCTTACTCAAAAAAGAGAGACGGCTGGCGGGCCCGGTGTGTGAGGGGAGATGCACAATCTGCGAGGACAGTTTCCTGCGCAGCCAGCGATTATGGCATGAATCAGGGTTTCCCCGCAAGCACACCTCTTCTGGCCGGCCGGCGAGCACGAGTGCAGGTAACTGGCCCCGCTCATGTGAGCGCCTGCCCCCGCCCGAGGACGGGTTCAGAGGGACAGGAGGTGTGTCCGGTAGTGCGCCAACTCATCGATGGATTCATGCACGTCTGCCAGGGCGGTGTGCCTTTGCGCTTTCTTGAAGCTGGTGTAAGCCTCTGGCTTCCAGCGCTTGGCCAGTTCCTTGAGGGTGCTTACGTCCACGTTACGGTAGTGAAAAAACCGCTCAAGCTTGGGCATGTACCGCACCAGGAAACGCCGGTCCTGTCCGATGCTGTTGCCGCACATCGGCGCCACACCCTTGGGCACATATCTCGCCAGGAACGCCAGGATTTCCTGCTCGGCCTCAGCCTCCGTCACGGTCGAAGCCTTCACCTTGTCTATGAGACCGCTGCGCCCGTGCGTACCCTTGTTCCACGCGTCCATGCCATTGAGCAATGCATCAGATTGGTGAATAACGAGCACGGGGCCCTCGACCCTTGGCTCCAGGGTGGGACCGGTGACCACGACAGCGATTTCCAGCAGGCGGTCCGTATCCGGCTCAAGGCCTGTCATCTCGCAATCAAGCCACACCAGGTTCTGGTCGGATTTGGCAAGCATGGCGGGGGTAGGGTTGTGGGCTTCTGACATGGCGCGCATTGTCGCTGATGGCCTAAACTCGCCGGACATGTCTGCCCCTACAGTTCCCGAACATCTATTGTCCCCATCGCTTGCGCTGACGCTGGCCTTTGCCGCAGCGCTTGCTGCAGGCCTCTTGCTGCGCTTCTGGCTTGCATCACGCCAGATCCGGCATGTGGCAATGCACCGCGATGCCGTGCCTGATGCGTTTGCGGAGCGTATTTCGCTCGCTGCCCATCAAAAAGCGGCTGACTACACCATCACCAAGACACGGCTCGGCCTGATTGAAATGGCACTCGGCGCTGCAGTGCTCCTGGGGTGGACTTTGCTGGGGGGGCTTGATGCACTGAACCAGATCCTGCTTGAGGCGCTGGGCGGCGGCATGGCGCAGCAGCTTGTGTTGCTGGCTGCGTTTGCAGCCATCAGCGGCCTGATTGATCTGCCGCTCTCGCTGTACCAGATCTTCGTGATCGAAGAACGCTTCGGCTTCAACCGCATGACGTGGCGACTCTGGCTGGCAGACTCCGTCAAGGGCCTGCTGGTGGGCGCGGCCATTGGCCTGCCGGTCGCGGCCCTGATCCTGTGGGTCATGGGTGCGACCGGGTCACTCTGGTGGCTGTGGGCCTGGTGCTTCTGGATGGGGTTCAACCTTGTTCTGATGGTGGTGTACCCGACGTTCATCGCTCCGCTGTTCAACAAGTTCCAGCCTCTGGAAGACGAATCGCTGCGCGCACGAGTGACGGCGCTGATGCAACGTTGCGGCTTCTCGGCCAAAGGGCTGTTTGTGATGGACGGCAGTCGCCGCAGTGCGCACGCCAACGCCTATTTCACAGGCTTTGGCGCAGCCAAACGGGTGGTGTTCTACGACACGCTGCTGCGCCAGCTGTCGCCGGGTGAGGTCGAGGCCGTACTGGCCCACGAGCTGGGTCACTTCAAGCACCGGCATATCGTTCAGCGGGTGGTGGTGATGTTTGCAATCAGCTTTGCCGGTTTTGCACTGCTGGGCTGGCTATCTGGGCAGGTATGGTTCTACACAGGTCTCGGCGTCAGGCCCAACATTTCGTTCGATCCCGCACTGGCATCTGCTCCCAATGATGCTCTGGCGCTGCTGCTCTTCATGCTGGCCACGCCTGTGTTCACGCTGTTCATCTCGCCCTTCTTCTCGCGGCAGTCACGCAAGCATGAATTCCAGGCCGATGCCTATGCGGCGTCGCAGGCCAGCGGTGCAGATCTCTCCTCTGCGCTGCTCAAGCTTTACGAAGACAACGCGTCCACGCTGACACCGGACCCGGTGTACGTGCAGTTCTATTATTCGCATCCGCCTGCCGCCGAACGACTGGCGCGTATGCAGCCCCAGAAGGTTGTCCACCCATGAGTTCCACGATGTTGAAGAAAAAAGACTGGTCAGCGCACGTCCGTCGTGCCTTAACAGCTACAGAAGTTGTAGCAAACCTTGCCAAGGTCGAGGGCTGGCGACTCACTGGCGACGGCGCTGACGTCGCGATCGAGAAGACTTACCACTTCGCCGATTACTACGAAACCATCTCTTTTGTGAACGCGGTCGCCTTCATCGCCAACGCGCAGGACCACCACCCGGACCTTTCGGTGCACTACAACCGCTGCGTTGTGCGCCTCAATACCCACGATGTACACGGCATTTCGTCCACTGACTTCGAATGCGCAGGCCAGTTCGATGCACTGCTGGCATGAGGTCGTCCGCACGGCGGACGCACACTGATGGCTGAGCGCAGCGCACTCATGCAGGGTACCGTGGTGGCCAGCCATGGGCGGCATTGCATGGTCGAGACACCTGATGGTGAGCGCCGCATCTGCCATCCCCGCGGAAAAAAGAACCAGGCTGTGGTGGGCGACCGTGTGCTGTGGCAGGCAGCCCCTCCCGGTCAGGGCGACGAAGGCACCATCGAGAAGGTGCAGGAGCGCAAGAACCTTTTCTATCGGCAGGACGAGATCCGGACAAAATCATTCGCGGCCAATCTGGACCAAGTCCTGATCCTGATTGCCGCCGAACCCGTGTTTTCAGAGAGCCAGCTCTCTCGCGCGCTGATCGCTGCCGAGGCGGAGGGCATCATGCCCATCATTGCACTGAACAAGAGCGACCTGGTAGAGCCGTTCGCCCGTGCCTGGGAGCGGCTGCTACCCTACCGGCACATGGGCGGAGGCAAACACTACGGCGTACTGCCGCTGTCGCTGGCCCTCTCGAGCGATGTAGACCGCGCATTGCTGATGCAGCACCTGCAGGGCAAGACAACGCTAGTGCTGGGGCCTTCTGGATCGGGCAAGAGCACCCTGATCAACCTGCTGGTGCCCGGGGCCACGGTGCTTACAGGCGAGATATCGCAGGCCCTGAATTCGGGAAAGCACACCACCACGAGCACCCACTGGTACTGGATGGACGCAGCTCGGACCACCGCCCTTATCGACTCGCCAGGCTTCCAGGAATTTGGCTTGCACCACATTGCGCCCATGCAACTTGCCGCGTGCATGCCCGACATTGCAGCGCATGCCGGACACTGCAAGTTCTACAACTGCACCCACCTGCACGAGCCCGGATGCGGTGTGTTGGCTGCACTGAAAGAAGGCCCTGGCGAGAATGGCATCAGCCCCACGCGGCACCGCATCTACAGCGACCTGTTTGAAGAACTGAGCCATACACGGTACTGAACTACCCAGCCAGGAGTGCCCTGCGTTGGTACGTCAAATGCGCACGCACAGGGTGGCGGTAGCCTGCGCCGAGGTCAAGCCTGAGCAGTCAGCCGAGCAAGCGTGCCAGCGTGAGCAACGCCAGCAACAGCATCCACACCACGACAGACCGCCAGACGAGCCCGACCACGCTGCGCAGGTGACCAACTTCCGGCTCACGTCCGGGTGTCGCATCGCTGTCGCCCATGTCGGCATCGGCAGCCAGACCCTGGGGGGCGTCCACACTGGCGCGGGCCTTGAGCGCTTCGCCCCCGAGGCGGACATTGATGGCACCGGCAGTAGCCGCCAGCACCACGCCATCGTTATCGTCCGGGAAGTGCTGGGCATGGAATCGCCACCCTTCGATGGCTTCTTCGAAACTGCCCACGACCGCAAAGCTCAGCGCTGTCAGACGCGCGGGTAACCAGTCAATGACCATCCACGCCTGTGCACTGGCGCGCTGCAGTGCCCCGCTGGCGGGATGGGCACCCGTGCGCTGTCGCGCATGCCAGTAACGTGAAACGAACTCGGCTAGCCGATAAAGCACGGCGCCAGTGGGCCCGAGGCCCAGCGCAGCCAGCACGGAGAACCAGGCCAGCACGCCAAACACATGCCGATGCGCTGCCAGCACAGAATACTCGATCACGTGACGCACGATCTCGCTGCGCGGCAACGCGCCCACATCTACCTGCTGCCAGTGTGCAAGGCGCTCGCGTGCGACATCCTCTTCACCACTTTCGAGCGCGTCGCGAATGCTGGTGAAGTGGTGGCTGAATTGCCGGAAACCCAGCGTAACGTACAGCACCGCAATGCTCCACAGCACCGCAAAAGGCCAACCCAGACCCCACAAGAGCAGCCAGTGGATAGCCAGGGTCAGGACTGCAGGGACCATCACGGCCAGAGACCATGCCACCCACCCGTGATGGGGTTTGCCGGCATCAAAATTGCGCGTGACCGAAAGGGCCCACGCCCGCAGACCCGCATGGATGGGATTGCTTCGCGCCAACGGGCGCGCCTGCTCGATCAGCAGGGCGAACAGAATGGCGAAGAAACTCATGGTGGCAATGATAGCGGCGCCAGCCCAGCCTTTGACGCCCGGGCGCACAGCCCCGGTCAGGCCGACATGAAACGGTAAAAGTTGCGCAGCATGCCCGCGGTAGCCCCCCAGATGAACCGACTCTTGCCCCCGTCCTGGTAGGGCATCGAGAACCACTCGCGCCGGATCCCGTCCAGGTCGAAAACATGCCGCCGGTGGTGCGCCGGGTCCAGCAGGAAAGACAGCGGCACCTCAAACAGGTCCGCCACTTCGTAAGGATTGGGCTGCAGCACGCAGTCGGGGCGTACCAACGCAACGACCGGTGTGATGATGAAGGACGACCCGGTGACGTACGTGGGCAAATGACCCAGCACTTCCACAAACTCCCGGGCAAGGCCAACCTCTTCGTGCGCCTCGCGCAGCGCGGTATCCGCTGGGGAAGCGTCTTCTACATCAGCCCTTCCGCCCGGGAAAGCCACCTGCCCCGAATGCGTCGACAGGTGGGCGGTGCGCTCGGTGAGCAGCACCATGGGCTGTTCGCGCTGCACGATGGCGAGCAGCACCGATGCATGCGCGGGCTCGCGGTTCATGAACCTCTTCTCCAGCACCACCTCGGGCTCCCACAAGGGCGGCGCTGCAAACCGGCGCCGCAGCGCCTGCGCCGTCTGGGCCTGCAGCGGAACCGCCGGCAGGTGGGCATCGACTGCTACCACGGGGACTTGCCGGGGATCGAAGTCTGGAAGCGCCGTAACCGGGGCAATGACCGAGGAAACAGCTGGGGAGGACATGGGTTTCACGGAGGGGTAAAGAGACGCCTAAAAACAAAAAAGCCGCTACAGGCAGATGCTGTAGCGGCTTGTCAGGTCGAGCCCGCGCCTTATGCGGCGGTGGCTGCAGCCTTGTTGACGCGCGAAGGCAGCTTTTCCTTGATACGTGCCGACTTGCCGCTGCGCTCGCGCAGGTAGTACAGCTTCGCACGGCGCACGTCACCGCGGCGCTTGACTTCGATGCTGGCGATCAGCGGGCTGTAGGTCTGGAACGTACGCTCCACGCCTTCGCCACTGGAGATCTTGCGCACAGTGAAGCCGCTGTTCAGGCCGCGATTGCGCTTGGCAATCACAACGCCTTCGTAAGCCTGCACGCGCTTGCGGGTGCCTTCAACCACGTTCACGCTCACGATGACGGTGTCACCAGGGGCGAATTCGGGGATGGTCTTGTTCAAGCGGGCGATTTCTTCCGCTTCCAGGGTCTGGATCAGGTTCATTTGGATTCCCACGATCTTGGCCGCGCCAAAAATGGCTGCGTCGGGATTGACGTTTCAATGTCTTGCAGCTGCTTTGCAAGCAAAGCGGCGTCGCAAAACGGCCGGGCAGAGGATCGAAAAGCCTTTGATTATAGCAATTCAGCCGAGCCTGGCCAATGCTGCTTCATCTGCAGGGTCCAAAAGCCCCGCCTGTCGTGCCATCCCGATCAGGTCCGGACGATGGCGGGCCGTGATGGCTAGCCGCTGATCGCGTCTCCAGCGTTCGATCTGCAGGTGGTGGCCAGACATCAGCGGCGCGGGCACAGCATGGCCCGCCCACTCTTCCGGCCGCGTGTAGTGGGGGCAGTCGAGCAGGCCGTCGAGCGCCGGATTGAAGCTGTCAAATTGGTGGCTACCCTCATCGTTCAGCACGCCCGGCTGCAACCGCGCAACGGCATCCAGCAGAGCCATGGCCGCAATTTCGCCACCAGAAAGTACGAAGTCGCCCAGGCTTAGCTGCGCGTCCACATGAAGGTCTATGAACCGCTGATCAATGCCCTCATACCGGCCACAGAGCAACACTGCACCCGTGCTGGTCGACCAGCGCTCCACCACGGCATGGTTGAGGGACTGCCCGATGGGCGAGAAGAGCACCACGGGTGCCCGGGCGTCGACCGGCTCGGCCCGCGCTTCCCGTATGGCAGCCAGGCACTGCGCCAGCGGCTCGGCCATCATCACCATGCCCGGGCCGCCGCCAAAAGGCCGGTCGTCGACCCTGCGGTAGTTGCCCTGGGCGTGGTCGCGCGGGTTCCAAAGCTGCACTTCGACCTGCCCGCTCGCGTATGCGCGGCGTGTCACGCCGCTCGCAAGAAACGGCGCAAACAATTCCGGGAACAGTGTGATGACGTCAAAGCGCATGGTGCGCAACCGGGCCGGGCAACGGGCGCCGGGTCAGTAATCGGGCTGCCAGTCGACCGTGATGCGACGCGCCGGCAGGTCGACCTTATCGACAAAGGCCGATACGAAAGGAATCATGCGCTCCTGCGCCTTGCCATCCTCTTCATAGCCCAGCACCAGAACGGTCTGCGGTCCGGTGGACATCAGCTCGCGCACTTCACCGAGTGCAACGCCTTCGCGGTTAAACACGGCCAGACCGATCAGGTCCACCCAATAGTATTCGTCGTCGGTCGTGGACGGAAAACTCGAACGGGGCACAAAAATGCGAGCGCCGCGCAACGCTTCTGCGGCATTGCGATCATCAATGCCCTGGGCCCAGGCCACCACGGTATCCGAATGGTCCTTGGCTTGGCGGATCGACAGGAGCACCGTACCGGTGAAGGTCTTGGCGCCGCGCTCCGAAGGCTGCAGATACCAGGTCTTGGCCGCGAAAAGCGCCTCTGGTGTGCTGCTGTGCGAGAGCACCTTGAACCAGCCTTTGACACCCCAGGCATCGGCAATGCGCCCCACCTCCACGGCATCTGCGGGCAGCTCGGCGGGCGGAAGGGACACTGTGATGGTCATGGCAAAAATCGGTTCCAGAAACGGAAAAGGGGCGGGTTTCGCCAGGCCAGCCGACGAAACCCGCCCCTTTCAGGAAGCTTCAGGCTGCCTTCTTGGCGGCTTGCTTGATCAGGCGGTCGACGGTAGGCGACGACTGGGCGCCAACGCTCTGCCAGTAAGTCAGACGGTCCTGGACGATGCGCAGACCTTCTTCGGATTCCTTGGCGGTGGGGTTGTAGAACCCGATGCGCTCGATGAAGCGGCCGTCGCGGCGCACGCGCTTGTCAGCAACAACGATATTGAAGAAAGGACGGCCCTTGGAGCCGCCGCGGGAGAGTCGAATGACGACCATGATTTATCCTTCGGGTGGTGAACTCCGGCAACATTTGCCTTGAGCCACAGTGTTCGCAACCATTATTCGCAACGCTTGAGACACGCGACATGGCCACCCGGCCAGCGACACGCTGCAAAGCCCGCGATTATATCCATTTCCCAATGAAGCCCACCATCCGCGCCAGCACCGACCAGGATATCCCTGCCATCACCGCCATTTACCGCCACCACGTCCTGCACGGCACCGGCACCTTCGAGATCGACCCGCCCACCGAAACCGACATGCAAACCCGGCGCGCCGATGTGCTGGCCAAGGGCCTGCCGTGGCTCGTGGCCGAAAGTGATGGCAAGGTGCTGGGCTATGCCTATGCCAACTGGTTCAAGCCGCGGCCGGCGTACCGTTTCTCGGCCGAAGATTCGATCTACATCGCCGAAGAGGCGCGCGGCATGGGCCTGGGCCGCACGTTGCTGTCCGAACTGATCGCGCAGGCCGAAGCCACCGGCGTTCGCAAACTGCTGGCGGTCATTGGTGACTCGACCAACCTGGGCTCGGTGGGCGTGCACAAGGCTTTGGGCTTCACCCATGTGGGGGTCATGCGATCGGTAGGCTGGAAGTTCGGCGCCTGGCGCGACATCGTGCTGATGGAGAAAGTCCTGGGTGAAGGCGACACCACCGCGCCTGAATGACAATCGGCACCATGAAAAACAAAACCGTCGCCGCCTGGCTTGCTTTCATCGGAGGCCCGCTGGGCCTGCACCGCTTTTACCTTCACGGTGCAGGCGACATGCTCGGCTGGTTGCTGCCCATACCGACAGCGCTCGGCGTGTACGGCATCCAGCGCGTGCAGCAGTGGGGCCAGGACGACCACTTCAGCTGGATGCTGATTCCCTTCCTGGGCTTCACCATCGCCGGCTGTGCACTGCGCGGCATCCTGTATGCACTGATGACGCCGGAAAAGTGGAACGCACGCTACAACCCGTCGGCTCCCCTGGATGCAGCACCTGGGCGCACCAACTGGATCACGGTAGGCGCCATCGTTGTGTCGCTCATGATGGGCACTGCGGTGCTGATGGCCAGCATTGCCTTCAGCTTTCAGCGCTATTTTGAATACCAGATCGAAGAGGCACGCAAGATTTCGCAGTGATCGGCCGGCCCGCCTGGGCCGTGCGCAAACAAAAAAAGGACGCGGCTAGCGTCCCTTTTTTTGGTCTTTTGGCCGCCTGGGCACTGAAATATGGCGTTATTGCCCTCTAGCCCTTGTCAATCAATGCCTGATAGCTATTAATAAAATAGCAAAATCACCAGAAACACCGGGTTCAACCATCAGAAGATGGCAAGGCTGAGCCAGTACCCCACGGCCGCCACAAACGCACTGGCGGGGATGGTGAGAACCCACGCCCACACGATATTGCCCGCGACCCCCCAGCGCACCGCACTGGCCCGCTGGGTCGAGCCAACACCAACGATGGCGCCGGTAATGGTATGCGTGGTCGACACCGGAATGCCCAGGGTGGTCGCCAGGAACAGCGTCAGTGCGCCGCCCGTTTCAGCGCAGAACCCGCCCACCGGCTTGAGCTTGGTGATCTTCTGCCCCATGGTCTTGACGATGCGCCAGCCACCAAACATGGTGCCCAGGCCGATGGCCAGGTAACAGCTCACGATGGTCCACGTCGGAGGCGAAGCGTCGGATGCAGCCGTGTAGCCGGTAGCGATCAAAAGGAGCCAGATGATGCCGATGGTCTTTTGCGCGTCGTTACCGCCATGCCCGAGGCTGTAAGCCCCGGCCGAGACCAGTTGCAGACGCCTGAACCATTTGTCCACGCGGCTCGGCCGTGAGCGCCTGAACATCCAGGCCACCGCCAGCATCATCAGGGAGCCCAGCGCAAACCCCAGCAGCGGCGACACAAAGATGAACGCCACCGTCTTGAGGATGCCCGTGGACACCAGCGCACCGGCGCCCGCCTTGGCGATCACGGCACCGACGATCCCGCCGATCAGCGCGTGCGACGAGCTGCTGGGAATGCCGTAATACCAGGTGATCACGTTCCAGGTGATCGCTCCAACCAGAGCGCCAAATACCACATGGGTGTCCACCACGCCGGGCTGTACGATGCCCTTGCCAACGGTGGCGGCCACGCTCAGGTGGAACACAAAAATCGCCACGAAGTTGAAGAAGGCAGCAAAAAGCACGGCCTGGGCCGGCTTGAGCACGCCCGTGGAGACCACGGTGGCAATCGAGTTGGCGGCATCGTGAAACCCGTTCATGAAGTCGAACAGGAGCGCCAGCGCCACCAGCATCACCACGATCCACAGGGCCGTCTGTGCGGTTTCCATGCTTGCTTCGCCCGGCAGATCAGGAGTTCTCGAGGACGATGCCCTCGATGCAGTTGGCGACGTCCTCGCACTTGTCGGTGATCGTCTCCAGCAGCTCGTAGATGGCCTTGAGCTTGATCACCTCCCGCACATCAGGCTCTTCGCGGAACAGCTTGCTCATGGCGCTGCGCATCACGCGGTCCGCGTCCGATTCCAGCTTGTCGATCTCTTCGCAGGTCTTGAGTGCAGCTTCGGCCACTGCCGGGTCGGCGATCTTGTCGAGCAGCTTGACGGCATCGCGCACACGCTCGCAACACTTCACGCTGAGGTCCGTCAGGCGCGTGATTTCCTCCGTCATGTGGCGCACGTCGTACAGCGCCATCGTTTCGGCCGAGTCCTGGATCAGGTCGGCCACATCGTCCATGGTGTTGATCAGCGCGTGGATCTGCTCGCGGTCGATGGGCGTGATGAAGGTCTTGTGAATCGCCTTGTTCACCTCGTGCGTGACGCGGTCTGCGGCGCGCTCGGCGTTGTCCACGTCCTGGTTGTACTTGTCACGCAGGTGCGGATCGTTGTAGTTGGCCACCAGCTGCGAGAACGCACGGGCCGCCTCAACGATGCGGTCGGCATGCTGATTGAACATCTCGAAAAAATTGCCCTCGCGGGGCAACAACTTTCCAAAAAACATGCGGACTCCTGATCAACGCTAGGCGAATTAGCCAGCTGCCTGCCGCCTCGACTGCCGAAGGCGCGTGACGGAAGGAGGCAACCGGGTGGTGCGACAGCACGACAGACCCGCCAAAGACACGGGATTGACATGGAATTGTCACATCACTGAAACAAATGACAGGGCACGAGTTTAACCGTGCGATACCGGCGGCAGGCTCGCCAACCTAGCCGTTGCACGCAAGGCGAGTCCTACAGAGGGCGGCTGCGAAGGCCCACACAGGCCTTCCGCGCTGGCACCTACATTGGCTTGGCGGGCCCGGGCAGTCCTGGCCCCCACCAGGCGCCCGCATACCTCTGACCCCACCACACCACTACCAAGGATGGTTTCCATGAATCCCATGATTCGCGCCTTTTCCTGTGCAGCGCTCGCCGCTGCAGCCTGCAGCGTGGCCAGCGCACAGACTCAGCAGGGCACCACCAGCAACAATACGATGTCGGCCAATGGCCCGCGGGATTCGTTCCTGCCATACACACAGCAAGGCTACGTGGGCGTCAGCGCCGGACAGTCCAAGTACGACCTGCGCTCCGGCACCGGCGGCTTTCCGACCGATGATTCGGACCAGGCCGTCAAGATCTACACCGGCGGGTACTTTCATCCGAACTTCGGGGTTGAGCTGGGCTATCTCAACGCGGGCAGGGCCGACCGCATTGGCGGAACGTCGCGCGCCCAGGGCCTCAACCTGAGTCTGGTGGCCCGCGCTCCATTGACTGAGCAGTTCGATGTATTCGGCAAGCTGGGCACCACCTACAGCCGCACCCGCACATCGGGATTTTCAGGATTTGATGTAGCCACCGGCAGTGAAAGCGGATTCGGCCTGAGCTACGGCGCTGGTGTGCGCTGGGCGTTCAATGAGAGCTGGGCGGCAGTGCTGGAGTGGGAACGCCACAAGGTGCGTTTTGTCGACGGCAAGTCGAACGTGGACCTGACCACACTGGGTGTGCAGTACCGGTACTGACCGCGGCAGCAGATACTTGGCAACGCAGCGCGGCAGGGAGCGCCAAACGGCCTCCGCCGGTGTGTCGCCAGTCCGTAAAAAAAGCCGCACGGCGTACTCGCTGTGCGGCTTTTTGCTGAGCGCTTCTGACGTGGGAACGAAGCCGAAGGCGCCGCCTGCAGCCAAGGCCGCGGAAACTGAAAGCGCCCCCTGCCCCGTCTTCTCACTCGCCCAGGTAAGCGGCGCGAACCTTGGGATCGTTGAGCAGGTCGTTGCCCGGGCCAGTCATGGTGATCAGGCCCGACTCCATCACGTAGCCTCGGTCGGCAATGGCCAGCGCGCGGCTGGCATTTTGCTCGACAAGCAGCACCGTCACGCCGAGGGCGTACACGTCACGCACCACTTCGAAGATCTTGTCCACCATGATGGGCGACAGGCCCATCGAAGGCTCATCCAGCAGCAACACCTTGGGCTGGCTCATCAGCGCGCGGCCCATGGCAAGCATCTGCTGTTCACCGCCCGACATGGTGCCGGCCAGCTGATCCTTGCGCTCGCGCAGGCGCGGGAAGATGGTGAACATCTTCTCGATGTCGGCCACGATGCCCGCCTTGTCTCGGCGCGTGTAGGCGCCCATCTGCAGGTTTTCGGTGATGGTCATGCGAGCGAACACACCGCGGCCTTCCGGCACCATCACCAGCCCTTGCTTGACCAGGTCCCAGGCGCCCTTGCCCTTGATGCTCTGGCCCATGTACAGGATGTCCCCGTCGTTCATCCCCAGCGTGCCGGTGATGGCCTTCATGGTGGTGGTCTTGCCAGCGCCGTTGGAGCCGATCAGGGAAACCAGTTCACCCTCGCGCACTTCGAAGTCCACGCCCTTGACGGCCTGGATACCGCCATAGGCCACTTTCAGACCCTTGACCTGCAGCAGTACCTTGTTGGTTTTTTCGGCCATTCTCAATGTCCTCCGGTGCCCAGATAGGCCTCAATCACTTTTTCGTTCTTCTGTACGGTCGCAGGCGTGCCTTCGGCGATCTGCTTGCCGTAGTCGAGCACCGTCACGCGGTCGCACAGGCCCATCACGAGCTTCACGTCATGCTCGATCAGCAAGATGGTGCGGTTGTCCTTGCGGATACGGTCGATCAGCTCGCGCAGCAAGACTTTTTCGGTGGCGTTCATGCCGGCTGCGGGCTCGTCCAGCGCGATGAGCTGCGGGTCCGTCGCCAGGGCGCGAGCGATTTCAAGGCGACGCTGGTCGCCATAGCTGAGCGTACGCGCCTTGTAGTCGGCAAACTTGCCAATGCCCACGTAGTCGAGCAGTTCCTGCGCGCGCTTGGCGATGGCGGCCTCTTCCTCCTTGAAGCCCTTGGTGCGCAGGATGGCGCCCAGCAGGCCCGACTTGGTACGGATGTGGCGACCCACCATCACGTTCTCAAGGGCGGTCATTTCGGCAAACAGCCGGATGTTCTGGAAGGTTCGGGCAATACCTGCCTTGGCCACTTCGTGAACGGCCGTAGGCTCATAGGGCTTGCCGGCGAGCTCGAACTTGCCGCTGTCGGGCGTGTACAGCCCCGTGATCACATTGAAAAAGGTTGTCTTGCCGGCGCCGTTCGGCCCGATCAGGCCGTACACCTGGCCTCGCTCGATGGTGATGCCCACATCGGACAGGGCCTGCAGGCCCCCAAATCGCTTGGAAATGCCCGATACCCGCAGCACCACGTCGGCCGGATTCTGGATGTTCTCTGCCATGTTCTAACTTTCTGCGGTGTTCAGGTCTTCTGCGTGAGGCTCTTGCCGTGATCCGGCGCGGGCCACAGGCCGCGCGGCCGCATCAGCATGATCACGA
The DNA here is from genome assembly GCA_001464865.1 of Burkholderiales bacterium Ga0074133. GTDB lineage: Bacteria > Pseudomonadota > Gammaproteobacteria > Burkholderiales > Burkholderiaceae_C > Acidovorax. Next base: position 2,945 of record LNEG01000115.1, on the reverse strand, counting down.
TCATGGCCAGCGCAATCAGCAGCTGGCGCAGGATGGCCGAGTCAAGGCGTCCATCCGTCATGGCCTGCAGCGGGCCTGCCACGTATCGCAGAACCTCAGGCAGGGCCGACAGCAGCACCGCACCGAGAATCACGCCGGGGATGTGGCCGATGCCGCCCAGCACCACCATGGCAACGATCATCACCGACTCCATCAGGCTGAAAGACTCGGGCGAGACAAAGCCCTGGAACGCGCCGAACATGGCGCCAGAAACACCACCGAACGAAGCGCCCATGCCGAAGGCCAGCAGCTTGAGGTTGCGGGTGTTGATGCCCATGGCCTTGGCGGCGATCTCGTCTTCGCGGATGGCCATCCAGGCGCGGCCGATACGGGAATCCTGCAGGCGGTAGCAGATGATGACCGACACCACCACCAGCACCAGGAACAGGTAGTAGTACAGCGTGACCGAGCTGATGTTGAAGCCGAACAGCTCCAGTGGCTTGCCCAGATCCAGCCCGAAAATCGTGACCGAGTCGATCTGGCCCAGGCCCTTGGGGCCATTGGTCAGGTTGACGGGATGGTCCAGGTTGTTCAGGAAAATGCGGATGATTTCGCCGAAGCCCAGCGTCACGATGGCCAGGTAGTCGCCCCGCAGCTTGAGCGTGGGGGCACCGAGCAGCGCCCCGAAAAACGCCGCAAGGAGCGCCGCTAACGGTATGACCAGCCATAGCGACGTGTGCAACCCGTTGGGGAACATGGCGGCAAATGCCGCAAAGTTGTCCGCCAGGTGTGGCGATGCCATCAGCGCGAACAGATAGGCACCCACGGCGTAGAACGCCACGTAGCCCAGGTCCAGCAGACCGGCATAGCCGACCACGATGTTCAGCCCCAGGGCCAGCAGCACATACAGCAGTGCCAGGTCGGCAATGCGCACCCAGGCGTTGCCAAACGATTGCAGGATCAGCGGCAGCACCAGCAGCGCGATGGCGCCGAGGATCCAGTTGGTTTTGGTGTTCTTCATGTGTGCAATTCCTCAGGCACGGTCTGCTACACGCTCACCCAGCAGGCCCGATGGGCGCAGCGTCAGGATGATGATGAGCACGATGAACGCAAAGATGTCGGTGTAATGGCTGCCCAGCAGGCCGCCCGTGAGGGTGCCGATGTAGCCCGAGCCGATGGCTTCGATGAGGCCCAGCAGGATGCCGCCCACCACCGCGCCCGCCAGGTTGCCGATGCCGCCGAACACGGCTGCCGTGAAGGCTTTGAGTCCGGGCAGGAAGCCCATGGTGTGTTGGGCGGTACCGTAGTTCGACGCATACATGATGCCGGCGATGGCCGCCAGGACGGCACCGATGATGAAGGTGGCCGAGATCACCATGTCGGGCTTGACGCCCATGAGCGACGCGACGCGAGGGTTCTCTGCCGTGGCGCGCATGGCGCGGCCCAGGTTGGTGTGGTTGACCAGGTACATCAGCGAAGCCAGTGCCACCGCGGTCACGCCCAGGATCAGGATCTGGGTGGGGGTGATGTAGGCGCCACCCACCTCAAACGGTGCGCTGGGCAGCATCGTGGGATAGGGCTTGTAGTTGGGCTTCCAGATGATCATGGCCAGCGTCTGCAGCAGGATCGACATGCCGATGGCCGTGATCAGCGGTGCGAGCCGCGGGCTGTTGCGCAGCGGGCGGTAGGCCACTTTCTCGATCACGAAATTGAGCGCGGCAGCCACCACGCAGGCAATGATCGTGGCCAGCAGCAGGATGGTCCAGCCCGGCGCACCGGGCATGGCTGCCTGCATCATCCCGATGCAGCTCCAGCTGGTCAGCGCACCGATCATCAGCACTTCACCGTGGGCGAAGTTGATCAGTTGAATGATGCCGTACACCATGGTGTAGCCCAAGGCTATCAAGGCATACATGCTGCCCAGTACCAGACCGTTGATGATCTGTTGCAGCAAAATTTCCATAAGAGAAGTCCTTCGTTTGTGACGTACCCACCGCTCAGGCACCGGAATCGGTACAGCCTTGTGGGCCCGACTGCCATCTAGCAAAAAACCCGCCAGAAGTGCAGCTGTGCGGGTTTGTGGTCGGAATTGTAGCGAGTACGCCCAAGTGGCCCATTGCAGGCCGGACGGGGTTTTCCCTCGGGTTTTGGGCACATCAGTGCGCCGCGCAATCCATAAGCCCGCGTGATGCAAGCAGGATAATTGATGTGCAAACTTATTACCCCCACGATGCCGAATCGGCATAACGTGCTGACCGACCGGCCTCGAGTTTCAGTCTGATGCGCTGTCGGCGACGTTACTGCCACCCTCCAGCCCGGGTGCCACCGTGTCTGCGCGGGCATTGCGTGCCTGCAGCTCACGCAATTTCTGTGCAATCTTGATTTCCATGCCGCGTTCGACGGGCTGGTAGAAACCAGGCGCTGGCATGCCCTCGGGGAGGTAGTTTTCGCCGGCTGCGAAGCCCCCCTCCTCGTCATGCGCGTAGCGGTAGCCCTTGCCGTAGTCGAGCTGTTTCATGAGCTTTGTCGGTGCGTTGCGCAGGTGCATGGGCACCGGCCGGGTGCCGTCCTGCTTCACCCACGCGCGGGCGGCGTTGTAGGCCTTGTACACAGCGTTCGACTTGGGTGCCACTGCCAGGTAAACCACGCATTCGGCCAGCGCCAGCTCGCCCTCGGGGCTGCCCAGGCGCTCGTAGACCTCGGTGGCATCCAGCGCCAGGCGCAGGGCGCGCGGGTCGGCCAGGCCGATGTCCTCGCTGGCCATGCGCACCAGCCGCCGGGCCATGTAGCGCGGGTCGGCGCCTCCGTCGAGCATGCGCACCAGCCAGTACAGCGCTGCGTCCGGGTCCGAGCCGCGCACCGCCTTGTGCAGCGCGCTGATGGTGTCGTAGAACTGCTCGCCACCCTTGTCGTAGCGACGCATGCGCTCGCCCAGCACCTTGAGCAGCCATGCATCGGTGATGTCG
>LNEG01000114.1 GCA_001464865.1 Burkholderiales bacterium Ga0074133 | reverse complement strand
TGCTCGTGCTCGAATTTTCCAAGGTGGCCAAGCCGCTGGAGAAGGCCTACGACTGGTATTCCTTCAAGGTGCTGCCGCGGCTGGGCAAGATGGTGGCGGGCGATGACGCCAGCTACCGCTACCTGGCCGAGTCGATCCGCATGCACCCGGGGCAGGAAGAACTCAAGGCCCTGATGCGGCAAAACGGCTTTGGACATGTGGACTATCACAACATGACGGGTGGGGTTGTTGCATTGCATGTTGGAATCAAGTGCTGATCGCAATCTTCTGGTTTGCGGTCGATGTGGATGAATGACATAACGGAGATGACACGATGAAACTGTGGTCTGTAGTTTTGGTGGCGCTGATGGCGGTGGTCCATGTGGATGCCGATGCCAAGCGTCTTGGCGGAGGCAAGTCCTCCGGGCAGCAGTCGAACAACGTGACCCAGCGCGAGTCGGCCACGCCGTCAACGCCGGGCGCACCGGCGCAGGGCGCGACGAACGCTGCTGCGGCCAAGCCAGCCGCAGCGCCAGGGGCCGCAGCCGCCGCTCCCAAGAAACCTTGGGGAGCGATGCTGGGTGGCCTTGCCGCTGGCCTGGGCCTGGCATGGCTGGCGCACTCGCTGGGCTTTGGTGAGGGCTTTGGCCAGATCCTGATGTTCGCCCTCTTCGCGCTGGCAGCCTTTGTCATCTTCAAGATGGTGATGCGTGCCCGCCAGGGTGGCGCAGCGGCCTCTTCGAACTCGCCGCTGGCTTTCCAGGGTGCCGGGGCGGCCACGCCGTCGGCGGCGCAGGTGCCACCGCAGTACAGCCCCAGCAACGTGGGCAACGACGCGTCGGCCCGCCCCTGGGAGCGCAGCAGCATGGCGTTTGATGCCACGCGCAATGCGTTCGGCGGTCAGGGCGCTGGCACGGGTGTGACGATCGGATCTGGCCTGTCGGGCTCGCAGAACTGGGGCATTCCGGAGGGTTTTGACACCGAGAATTTCCTCGCAGCGGCCAAGCGCAACTTTGTCACCTTGCAGGGTGCCTGGGATCGCTCGGACATCGCCACCCTGCGTTCGATGATGACCGACGGGATGCTCAATGAGATCCGCACACAGCTGAGCGAGCGGGAAGACCACCGCGGTGCCCAGCCCAACCTGACCGACGTGGTGATGATCGAGGCGCAGCTGCTCGGTATCGAAGAACTGGCTGACGGTTACATGGCCAGCGTCGAGTTCTCCGGGATGATCCGCGAAGAGCCTTCGGCTGGCCCGAGCCCGTTCCGCGAAGTGTGGAACATGACCAAGCCCAAGTCGGGCGGCGCTGGCTGGCTGGTGGCCGGCGTGCAAGCCCTGCAATAAGCAGGGGATGCTTCTGCCCGGTGAGAGCCGGGTTCAGGGAATAATCGGGGACTATGGCAACACCACAGTCCCCATTTTCTTTTCTGGATGGCCTTTTCGAGCGTCTGGCCGCCGGGCCCCAGCCGCCGCAGTGGCTGGTGCATGAGGCGCAGCAACGGATCGTGCTGTTCCTCAATCATGTGCTCATGCAGGAAGCTGAGGCCATGGAGCGCCTGGTGCGTCAGAAAGGGCGCACGGCCCGCGTGCAGTGGCGCGCCTATTCGATGGCGCTGGTGGTTACCCCGGCCGGTCTGTTGAACCTGGCACCCGAAGGGGCGCTGCCTGATTTGCGGCTGGAGGTCACCGAGACCTCCCCCTTGTCGCTGGCGCAGACGGCCCTGCGGGGAGACAAGCCCGCCATCCGCATCGAAGGTGACGTGCAGCTTGCCGCCGAGATCAACTGGCTGGTGGACCATGTGCGCTGGGATGTCGAGGAAGACCTGGCCCGCGTGATCGGCGACGCACCCGCACATACCGTGGCACAGGTGGCCGGGCGTGTGGCCCAGGCGCTCAGGCAGTTCGTGGGATCGCGCATGGCTTCTGCGGCCTCGGCCACCCCTTCGGCCCAGCCCGCGCCTGCAGCACCGGCATCGCCTGTGGCCGGTGGCTTCCCGGCGGCCCCGGGTGCGCTTTCCGTGCCCTCTGCGTCCATTGCGCCCCCGGGCGACTCTGACCGGGCTGGCGCATGAAGCGCCTGCTGCGGGGTTTCACCATCCTCTGGGTGGTGTTCCGGTATGGCCTCGACGGCCTGCTGCTGGACAGTTTCCAGAAGCCCTGGCTGCGTCTGCTCTCGCGTGTGCTGTCGGTCGGGCGCAACCTGGATGCACCCCGTGGCCAGCGGTTGCGCCAGGCGCTGGAGAGCCTGGGCCCCATCTTCGTGAAGTTCGGACAGGTGCTGTCCACCCGCCGTGACCTGCTGCCCGCCGACGTGGCCGACGAGCTGGCGCTGTTGCAGGACCGCGTGCCGCCTTTTCCGGCCGAAGTCGCCATTGCCACCATCGAGCGGGCCTTCCGGCGGCCGGTCGATGAGGTCTTCCTGACTTTTGACCGCAAGCCGGTCGCCAGTGCGTCGATTGCGCAGGTGCATTTCGCCACGCTGCGCGACCGGGATGGCGTGGAGCGAGAGGTGGCGGTCAAGGTGCTGCGCCCCGGCATGCTGCCGGTGATCGAAAAGGATCTGGGTCTGATGCGCTTGATGGCGGGCTGGGTTGAAAGCCTGTCGGCCGACGGCAAGCGCCTGAAGCCGCGCGAGGTGGTGGCCGAGTTCGACAACTACCTGCACGACGAGCTGGACCTGGTGCGCGAGGCGGCCAATGCCGCGCAGCTGCGCCGCAACATGCAGGGCCTGGACCTGGTGCTGATCCCGGAGATATTCTGGGACTTCTGCCACCCCGAAGTGATGGTGATGCAGCGCATGACCGGCGTGCCCATCAGCCAGATCGACCGCCTGCGCGCGGCAGGGGTGGACATCCCCAAGCTGGCACGCGACGGCGTCACGATCTTCTTCACGCAGGTGTTTCGCGATGGCTTTTTCCACGCCGACATGCACCCTGGCAACATCCAGGTAAGCCTGGAGCCTGCCACGTTCGGGCGCTACATCTCGCTCGATTTCGGCATCGTGGGCACGCTCACCGAGTCGGACAAGGAATACCTGGCCCAGAACTTCGTGGCTTTTTTCCGGCGCGACTACAAGCGGGTGGCCGAGCTGCACATCGAAAGCGGCTGGGTTCCGCCCAATACCCGGGTGAACGACCTGGAGTCCGCCATTCGCGCGGTGTGCGAGCCCTACTTCGACCGGCCGCTCAAGGAGATATCCCTGGGGCTTGTGCTCATGCGCCTGTTCCAGACCTCGCGGCGCTTTCATGTCGAGATCCAGCCCCAGCTGGTGCTGCTCCAGAAAACCCTGCTCAACATCGAAGGACTAGGCCGCGAGCTCGATCCCGAGCTGGACCTGTGGAGCACGGCCAAGCCGTTTCTGGAGAAGTGGATGCTCGAGCAGATGGGGCCGCAGCGCATGTGGCGCGAACTGCGTGCCGAGGCTCCGCATTACGCCAAGCTCATCCCCGAGTTGCCACGCCTGCTCTACGACGCGCTACGCCAGCGGCGGCCGGTGGACGGCCAGCACCAGGTGGTGCGTGAGTTGCTGGAGGCCCAGCACCGGACAAACCGTCTCCTGCAGGCCATCATCTATGGTGGCGTCGGCTTCGTGCTGGGCCTGCTGGTGATGCAGTTCTTTGTCCGGCTGCGCATCTTCTGAGGTTGCAGACGGACCCCTTGACAGGCGTGCTTGCCACCCGCCACACGTGTGGGCCTGGCACCACAGGATTTATGCCTGGCCGGGAACGGGCTTGCGCCCGTGGTCCGGAAGTTGCATTCATAATCCGCTGCGCTAATTGTTACGTTTTTGCGGCAGGGGCTGGTTGCGTGTCCCGGGCTTGCAGGTTCTGGAGACATGGGAGGGCTGACGGCCAGTCACGTGGCACTGCATGCGTGCTGCGCTTCGATGCCGCTGACCCTGCCGTGCGCTGGAATCGTGAAGCCCGGCTTGTGCCTGGCTCCGCTGCGCGCTGAACGCCGGACCCTGAGGCCGTGTCTGGCGCTGCGTGCATGCTTTTCTTGCAACACCCTTGGATTTTCGGAGCGGCACCATGCTGTTGACATTCATCGTTGTGTACTTGCTGATATCGATTGCCGTGGGGCTCTACGCCGCGCGGCGCGTCCACAATACGGCCGACTATGCGGTGGCGGGCCGCAGCCTGCCGCTGGCCGTGGTGATCGCCACCACGTTTGCCACATGGTTCGGATCGGAGACCGTGCTGGGCGTCTCAGCCAAGTTTGTCGAAGGCGGCCTTGGGGCCGTGGTGGAGGACCCCTTTGGTGCCTCCATGTGCCTGATCCTTGTGGGCGTCTTCTTCGCCTACAAGCTCTACCGCAAGAACCTCATCACGCTGGGCGACTACTACCGTCAACGCTATGGCCGTGTGATCGAGGTGATCTGCTCTGCTGTCATTCTTTGCAGCTATCTGGGCTGGGTGGCCGCTCAGATCACGGCCCTGGGACTTGTCTTCAACCTGCTGACGCAGGGGGCCGTATCCATCACGATGGGCATGGTGATCGGCACGGCCGTGGTGCTGATCTACACGCTCTATGGCGGTATGTGGTCGGTGGCCATGACGGATTTCGTGCAGATGATCGTCATCACGATCGGGCTGGTCGCGGTGGCGTGGTTCGCGGCCGACCTGGCAGGCGGTGCCGGCAAGGTCATTGACTACGCGGCGCGCGAGGGCAAGTTTCAGTTCTTTCCCACTGGCGGTCTCAAGGAGTGGACATTTTTCTTTGCCGCTGCCATCACCATGATGCTGGGCTCCATCCCGCAGCAGGACGTGTTCCAGCGGGTCATGTCGTCCAACAGCGCAGAAACCGCACGCACGGGACCCATCATCGGCGGTTCTCTCTACCTGTTGTTCGCGTTTGTACCCATGTTCATCGTGACGGCCGCCCTGCTGGTCATGCCCGAGGCAACCCAGGCGCTGCTCAAGGACGATCCTCAGAAGGTGCTACCCACGCTGGTGATGGAGCGCATGCCCCTGATCCTGCAGGTTGCCTTCTTCGGCGCGCTGCTGTCAGCGATCATGTCCACTGCGTCGGCCACCCTGCTGGCTCCTGCCACCACATTTGTGGAAAACATCCTTCACAACCTGCGCCCTGGCATGACCGATGCGCAGACCCTCAAGGCCATGCGGATCTCGGTGCTGGTGTTCACGGCCTGCGTGCTGACCTATGCCATCACCATGCAGGGCACGTCCATCTATGACCTGGTATCCGGGGCATACCAGGTTCCGCTGGTGGGAGCCTTCGTGCCGCTGGTGTTCGGCCTGTACTGGAAGCGTGCCACAACCCAGGGGGCCTTGCTTGCAGTGGCCATGGGCCTTGGGGTGTGGCTGCTTTTCGTTGCCAGCCCCATGTTGTCCGAGGCGTTCCCCCAGCAACTGGCAGGCCTGCTGGCCGCGCTGGTGGGGATGGTGGGTGGCTCGCTAGCGCCGCAGTGGATTCCTGACCACAAGGGCCACGTCACGCACTACGAAGGCAGCGCGCCCGCCTGATACGGGGCCCCGCCCTGGCGGGGCTTGCGGATGGGCATGCCGCCTATAATTGAGGGTTTTGCACTTTCCCTCCATACGCTGACATGCCTATTTACGCCTACAAATGCGGCTCCTGCGGCCATGCCAAGGATGTGCTGCAAAAAATCTCCGACGCACCGCTCACCGTATGCCCTGCCTGCGGTGCCGTGGCTTTTTCCAAGCAGGTCACTGCGGCCGGCTTCCAGCTCAAGGGCTCGGGCTGGTATGTGACGGATTTCCGGGGTGGAAGCGGTGGCACAGCGGCGCCGGCTACCGACGCAAAGTCGGATGCCAAGCCCGACTCCGGCGCAGCTGCAAGCACTACAGAAGCTCCTAAAAAAGAAGCGTCTAGCGCAAGCACAGCAAGCGCTGGCGGCACTTCTTCCACTATCACGACGAACTGAAGCCGTTTCCATGTCCGCCTTGCGCAAATGGCTGTTGACCGGCCTTCTGGTGATCGTGCCCGGGGTTATCACCGCCTGGGTGCTTAACTGGATCGTCACCACCCTCGACCAGACCCTCCAGATCCTTCCCCTGGCTTGGCACCCGGACCGCCTCATCGGCTTTCACGTGGCGGGCTTCGGGGTCGTGCTCACGCTGGTGATCCTGCTGGTGGTTGGCGCGGTGGCGAGCAACTTTGCGGGCCGCAAGCTTGTGCAGTGGGGAGACGCCGTGGTGCACCGCATCCCGGTGGTGCGCTCCATCTATTCGAGCGTGAAGCAGGTGTCCGACACGCTGTTCTCGGAAAGCGGCAACGCGTTTCGCAAGGCCGTGCTGGTGCAGTGGCCGCGCGAGGGTGTCTGGACGGTGGCCTTTGTCACGGGCGCTCCGAATGGCGAGGTGGCAGCGTATCTGCGCGATGAGTTCGTCAGCGTGTACGTGCCCACGACGCCCAATCCCACCGGTGGATATTTTGTGATGGTGCGTAAAAGCGACTGTGTCGAGCTCGACATGACCGTTGATTCCGCCCTCAAGTACATCGTCTCCATGGGTGTGGTGGCTCCGGCCGACCCCACCCACGTGTCTTCCAAGTAACCCGCTTCCTCCCCAATGCGCCACAGCGGCGCCGGAAACTTCCCATGGCCATGCGTTCCCACTACTGCGGTCTTGTGACCGAAGCCCTCCTGGGCCAAACCGTTACCCTCTCTGGCTGGGTGAACCGTCGCCGCGATCACGGCGGTGTGATCTTCATCGACCTGCGCGACCGCGAAGGCTACGTGCAGGTGGTGTGCGACCCTGACCGTGCCGAGATGTTCAAGGTGGCCGAAGACGTGCGCAACGAGTTCTGCGTGCAGGTCAAGGGCCTGGTGCGCGCCCGCCCCGAGGGCACGACCAACGACAACCTCAAGAGCGGCAAGATCGAGGTTCTGTGCCACGAACTGAATGTGCTCAACCCCTCCGTCACGCCTCCGTTCCAGATGGACGACGAGAACCTGTCGGAAACAACGCGCCTCACGCACCGCGTGATGGACCTGCGCCGCCCGCACATGCAGCGCAACATGATGCTGCGCTACAAGACGTCCATCCAGGTGCGTAACTTCCTGGACAAGGAAGGCTTCATCGATATCGAAACGCCCATGCTGGGCAAGAGCACGCCCGAAGGCGCACGCGACTACCTCGTGCCCAGCCGCGTGCACGACGGCCACTTCTTTGCCCTGCCCCAGTCGCCCCAGCTGTACAAGCAGATGCTGATGGTGGCGGGCTACGACCGCTACTACCAGATCACCAAGTGCTTCCGCGACGAAGACCTGCGTGCCGACCGCCAGCCCGAGTTCACGCAGATTGACTGCGAAACCTCGTTCCTGGGCGAAGAGGAAATCCGGGCCATTTTCCAGCGAATGATCGCGGAGGTGTTCCAGACCCAGCTGGGTGTGGATCTGGGCGAATTCCCCATCATGACCTACCAGGAAGCCGCGCACCGCTTCGGCTCCGACAAGCCCGACCTGCGCGTGAAGCTCGAATTTACCGAGCTGACTGACGTGATGAAGGACGTGGATTTCAAGGTGTTCTCGGGCGCTGCCAACATGAAGGGTGGCCGCGTGGTGGCCCTGCGCGTGCCGGGCGGATCGGTCGAAGGCGGCGGCATCAGCCGCGGCGAGATCGATGCCTACACCGAGTTCGTCAAGATCTACGGTGCCAAGGGACTGGCCTACATCCGCGTCAACGAACTGGCCAAGGGCCGCGATGGTCTGCAGTCGCCCATCGTCAAGAACATTCACGACGCTGCGCTGGCCGAAGTGCTCAAGCGCTCGGGTGCGCAGGATGGTGACCTGCTGTTCTTTGGTGCCGACAAGGAAAAGATCGTCAACGACGCCATTGGCGCGCTGCGCCTCAAGATTGGCCATAGCGAGTTCGGCAAGAAGAACGGCCTGTTCGAAAACCGCTGGGCGCCGCTGTGGGTGGTGGACTTCCCCATGTTCGAGCACGACGAGGAAGAAGACCGCTGGACTGCCGTGCACCACCCGTTCACCAGCCCCAAGGATGGCCATGAGGACCTGATGGACACCGATCCGGGCAAGTGCCTTGCCAAGGCCTATGACATGGTGCTCAACGGCTGGGAGCTGGGCGGTGGCTCCGTGCGTATCCACCGTGCAGACGTGCAAAGCAAGGTTTTCACCGCGCTCAAGATCAATCCTGAAGATGCCAAGGCCAAGTTTGGTTACCTGCTGGATGCGCTGCAGTACGGCGCGCCTCCGCATGGTGGACTGGCCTTCGGCCTGGATCGCCTGATCACTCTGATGACCGGTGCCGAGTCGATCCGTGACGTGATCGCTTTCCCCAAGACACAGCGTGCCCAGGACCTGCTGACGCAGGCGCCAAGCCCCGTGGACGAAAAGCAGCTGCGCGAGCTGCACATCCGCCTGCGCAACCCCGATGGCGTGAAGGCCGCAGGCTGATATCCCCCGTGGCCGCTGCAGGCTGCTGCCTGCTGCCGCTACGGCCCTGTTTCGCCCCAGGCGGCCCGGTCTCAGTGTCCGTGCCGCCTTTTTTCATGGCCGTCCGCGCACCGTTGCGCTGTGGGTGGCATCAACGGGAGTGATGTGGATGCAGGACTTGTTGCGTTTTCGTGTTGGCGGACCCATCGCACTGGTGTTGATGCTGCTGGCGGTATCCGGCTGCGGCGAAAAGAAGACCGAGCTGGGGCAGGGCGGCTCCGTCGTCACCGGCTCCGCCGGTCCGCAGGGCGCACAGAACGGCGCGCGCGAACTGGTGCGTTGTGATGCCCCTGTGGCCACGCTGGCACTGGCCGAAAACCCCCACGGCTATGCCATGGGCAGCGGGTACAACCTGCCCGCGTCGCCGGTCCCGCTGGTCAAGCTGCTGGCGCAGCAAAGCGGCTGCTTTCGGGTGGTGGACCGCGCAGCCGGCCTGCAAGGCACGGTACGTGAGCAGGAGCTCAAGGAGGCGGGTGTACTGCGCAAGGAAAAATCCACCGTGCAGAAGGGCCGCGGCTACGAGGCCCAGTACACGCTCACACCGAGCCTGACTTTCAGCGAGCAGGATGCCGGGCGCGGGCTGGCGGGCGTGATTGCGATGATTCCCGTGCTGCGCGACATCGCCGGGCTGGCAGGCCTGGTGGAACAGGTCAAGTTCAAGGAGGCGCAGACGGCACTCCTTCTGTCCGACAACGAAACGACCGAGCAGGTGGCAGCGGCCACGGGCTCTGCCCGCACCACCGACCTCGGCGTGGGCGGGCTGGTGTTTGGCAAACTGGGTGGCGCTGCAGGTGCAGGCTGGAGTAACACGAACGAAGGCAAGGTGATTGCCGCAGCCTTTCTTGATGCGCACAACCAGCTGGTGGTCCAGGCCCGTGCGCTGCAGGCCAGGGAGCTGCCGCCACCGGTGCCGTCCATCCGTACGTCGCCGGCGTCGGCGGCATCGCAGGCCGGGCGCGGCAGCGGCACCTGAGCGCACTCCGTACTGTTTGCACCCCTCGCTCCCGAAGCGCCATGGGCACCCCCACACCACCTCCGGTAACACATCCAGCGGATAGTGGCCCAGGCGGTCGCCCGTTCAAGTTACCCGAATCTGCGCTGGTCGTGATTCACACGGCGGCCCTGGATGTGTTGCTGATCCGCCGCACGGGCGGTGATGGACACTGGCAATCGGTCACCGGCAGCAAGGACCACGGGGATGAGCCGTTTGAGGCAACGGCTGTCCGCGAGGTGGCCGAGGAAACGGGTATTGATGCACGGGGGCCAGGCTGCGAGCTGACCGACTGGTTCCTGGAGAACCACTACGACATCTGGCCCCAGTGGTTGCATCGCTATGCGCCTGGTGTGGCGCGAAACCGTGAACGCGTGTTCGGCCTGCGCGTGCCGCCTGGGACACCCGTGGTGCTCAACCCGCGCGAGCATGACGACTTTTGCTGGCTGCCCTGGCGGGATGCGGCGGACCGGTGCTTTTCGGCATCCAACGCGGAGGCTTGCCTTCTGTTGCCGCGCTATCTTGGTGGTGCAACAGGATCGTCTGTGCAGCACCCTGCGGACCCTGACACGCCCGGGTGAACCTTGGCCGCTCACCACGGCCCTCACCCCGTGCGCAACTTGAGAAAACGCCGAGCCGTTTGGGCCCTGTGCGGTCTGCCTGCACATGCGCGATGTCTCTGGCGGTGCCGCATCCAGGCACCAGCAAACCGGTAGTCAGGGCAACGGACGCAGTCGCAAAAAGGCTGCCGGATCTTTTTCCTCTGCGGCATCCGGAGCTGTGTCCAGGTCGCTGTCGTCTTCTGCCGTGGCGTCGGCGGACGAAGTCGGTCGCCGGGGGGCGTCGTCTGTGGCGGTGCGCACGCGCAGCGCCACACCTCCCGGAGTCCGCTCGCTGTCCTGCCCCAGGATGGCGCGGGTGGGCGCGGTGCCCATGCGCTTGCGCAGGGCATCAATCGTTCCCTGCAGGGTGTCGGCAGTCGGGATGCGGGCGTGCTGGCGCAGCAGCACCTGCTGCGACATGTCCACCAGCTTGGAGTTCAGGGTCTTGTCGGCTTCGCGTAGCAGCTGTTCCACGGCGCCGGTGGGGTCGCCCGCAAGGCTCTTGGCCATGGCCAGCTCGGCCGACTTGTTGATGTGAAGCAGCGACTCGCGCACGATGTCGCTGTATGGGGGGTGTCCGTTGCAGGCGTTGGCCAGCAACTCGGTCAGTCCGCGGGTATTGGCGTAGCGCATGCCCAACGTGCGCACCCAGGCTTCGCCTTCAGACAGCTCGATCGAAGTGACGGCGAGCACGGCCAGCAGGCTGGCCAGGTTGCAGGCGGCTTCGAAGTCGAAGCTTGCCGCACCGATCTCGCGCGCCATGTTGCGCACGGCCTCTACGGCCTGTGAAAACTGCCGTTGCTGTATCAGCTGCAGCGTGTTGGCCACGGTGGCAAAGCGCTGCACCCGGGCACTGGAATGGTGGCGCTCCATGATGCGGCCAAAGTCGGCCATGCACCGCTCGATCCCCTTGCGGTCGTTCTCGGCAAAGTACGCAAACGTGAGCAATACCAGCGACTGGAAGTCAAACAGCTTGGAGTCAATGCCCAGGATCACGGCGCGCGACAGGACCTTGGTGGCGTTCGCACGGTCGCCCATGTAGTACGACATCATCCCCAGCTTCTGCAGCCGGACCACCGAGTCCGGCGTGAGGCCGCTGGCGGTGCGATACGTCTCGATGGCCTGCGCGAAGTTGCCCAGCTCAACCTGGGCCCGCCCGAGCACGTCGTAGGCATCGGCAAACGATGCGTCCTCGCCAATCAGGCCCTGCAACGTGGTCACCGCGCGTGCGGCCTGGCCGGATTCGATCTGGGCGCGCGCTACGCCCAGCTTGGCCCAGGGTAGGGCACGCGCGGCAATCACGGCCTCAAACAGCTTGCGGGCCTCGTCGTGCCGGCCCAGGCGCAGCAGCAGCTCCGAGCCGATGCGAGCGGCGTACAGCCAGTAGGGCTGGCGGGTTTCAAACCGCTCCACGCACAGGCCGGCGGCCCGCTCGAATTCTTCCGCTTCGATGGCGTCGAAGATGGGCTTGAGGTGGATCTTGCGCAGCCGGGCAAGGCTCAGCCGTTCAAACAGCGCACTGGGCGTGAAAGGCTTCAGGAGGTAGCCATCCAGGGCCGATTCGGCTGCTTCCGCCACTGCGGCATACGAAGCCTCGGCCGTCACCATGAAGAACACGGTCGAAAACGGCAGCAGCTGCGCACGGCGCAGATCGTCCAGCAGCGTCTGGCCGGAGTAACCGCTCTCGCCGAAGTACTGCTCACAGAGCACGTAGTCGAACACCGTGTGCTCCAGCCTGCTGCGGGCATCCTGCACCCGGCTGCACTGGACGATGCGGCTCACCCCGTACTCGCGCAACTGGCCGACCAGAATGCTGCGTGACGTCGCATTGCTGTCGACGATCAGGGCCTGCAAGGGCTGTGCAGCGGCGGGAGCTTTCTCTGTGGCCATGAGGTTGGGCGTGCGCGGTTGGAGGGCGGCCAGGGTTCGAGCCCGTCAGTGTAGCGGCGGCCGTACGGCTTTCGGCGAGGGGTTTGCCCGTGCTGCGTGGGGCGCATGCGACACAATTCGCCCATGCAGAACGACGACATCTTGCGGGTTGCCACCTACAACATCCACAAAGGCGTGCAGGGGCTGGGACCCGTGCGACGGCTGGAGATCCACAACCTGGGCCTGGCGGTGGAGCAGCTCGACGCCGACATCGTGTGCCTGCAGGAGGTGCGCAAGCTGCACCGGCGCGAGCAGCTGTACTTCCAGCGCTGGCCAGAGCTGCCCCAGGCCGAGTACCTCGCCCCCGAGGGTTATGAGGCGGTATACCGGACCAACGCCATTACCAAGCACGGCGAACACGGCAATGCCCTTCTGTCGCGCTGGCCTGTGATGGGGCACCAGCACGAAGACATCTCCGACCACCGTTTTGAACAGCGGGGCCTGCTGCATGTGGAGGTCGATGTCCACGGGCGGCGCATTCATGTCATCGTGGTGCATCTGGGGCTGATTCCCGGAAGCCGGGTTCGCCAGGTGGAGCGACTGCAGCGCTTCATCGACCGCGAGGTGCCACCCCAGGCTCCGCTGATTGTGGCGGGCGATTTCAATGACTGGGGGCAGCAGCTGCGAAAGATGCTGGGCGGCCTTGCGCTGTACGAATTTGATGCGCCGCGCGCTTTCACGTTTCCGGCGCGGCTGCCACTGGCGCAGCTGGACCACGTGTACGTGCGGGGCCTCACCCCGCTGTCGCTGGATGTCCCGCGCGGCCGAATCTGGTGGCGCATGTCCGACCACCTGCCGCTGATTGCCGAGTTCAGGCTGTGATGCTGTCTTTGCCGACTGGGCTGGCTTCTGCGCCCGCGTGCCAAGAGGCACGGGCCGTGGTGGCGCTGCGGCGCTTCCCGGGCGGCAGCGGAGCCGGTCCGTGAGGCGCCGCCAGCCTGCCGGGTTGCCGGGTGCCGGACTGGTGGCGGACCACCAGGTACGTCTGCTGCAGGGTACCGAGGAACTCTTCCCGGCCCTGATCGCCGCCATGGATGCAGCGCTGTCCGACATCCAGTTCGAGACCTACATCTTTGATTTCACCGGTAGCGGTGCCGCCGTGGCACAGGCCCTCATGCGCGCAGCGCAGCGGGGCGTGCGCGTGCACCTCATCGTCGATGGCGTGGGAACCGGGGCGCTGCCCCCGCTGTGGGCAGATGCGTTTGCAGCTGCGGGCGTGCATTACCGGGTGTACTCGCCACCGGGCCGGTTGGGCCTGCTGCTGCCCTACCGCTGGCGCCGCCTGCACCGCAAGCTGTGCGTGGTCGATAACTGCCTGCTGTTTTGCGGTGGCATCAACGTGCTGGACGATTTTCATGACCCGAACCACGGCGCGCTGGAGGCACCGCGGTTCGACTTTGCGGTGCAGGCCACCGGCAGCCTGGTGCAGACTGCCAGCGACACCATGGAGCAGCTGTGGTGGCGCATGCAGGCCGTGCGCGAGGCCCGCCAGCGCCGCCTGCCCGCTGCGCTGGGGTCACTGCGCGCCGCAGCCGCTGCCAAGCATGCAGCCCGGCAGGCCGATGCGGCATCCTCTTCGCCCGTGCGTGCAGCCCTGGTGCTGCGCGATAACGTGCATAACCGCAGCCGCATCGAGAAGGCCTACCTGCGCGCGATTGGCGCTGCGCGGCATGAGGTCATCATTGCCAATGCGTACTTCCTGCCTGGCGGGCGCCTGCGCCGCGCGCTGGTGATGGCGGCGCGGCGCGGGGTGCGGGTGCGCCTGCTGCTGCAGGGGCGCTATGAGTACTTCATGCAGTACCACGCGGCCCGCCCGGTGTACGGTGCGCTGCTGGACGCAGGCGTGGAGATTCACGAGTACGCCCCGAGCTTCCTGCATGCCAAGGTCGCCGTGATCGATGCGCTGGGCGACCGCCCCTGGGCCACGGTGGGCTCGTCCAACCTCGATCCGCTGAGCATGCTGCTTGCGCGCGAGGCCAACGTGGTGGTCGAGGATGCGGCCTTTGCCGTGGACCTGCGCCAGCGGCTGGTGCATGCCATGGAGCACGCTGGCCATCGCATGGACCCGGCGCGCTATGCCGGTCGCCCGCTGCGCCAGCGTGTGCTTGACCGGGTGGCGTTCGGGCTGATGCGGCTCGCCCTGTGGGCGACGGGGCGCCGCTACTGACCGGCGCGGGCGCAGGCAGGTATCCGGGTGTATCGGCTACCGTCCGCAGCCTGTCATCGCGCAGCGCAATATGTTGCTATACAAATAATAGCTACTGGTGCATATGAATCAAGCGCATGACGCCAGAATCCTTTGGAATTCAGGGTTGACGATTCACTGTTACGATTGTTCCCATGACCAGCCCTACTGCCGCCAACATGATGCCCACCTCCATGGATGACGAAGGCACACCCGTCTCCGTCAAGATCCGCGAGCGCCTTGCCGCGGCGCGCAAACGGTTCCACGCCAACGACAACATTTCCGAATTCATCCAGCCCGGCGAGCTGGAGAAACTGCTCGATGAGGTCGAATCGAAGATGCAGGGCGTGCTCGACAGCCTGGTCATCAACACCGAAGGCGACCACAACACCAACAACACCGCGCGCCGCGTGGCCAAGATGTACCTCAACGAGGTCTTCAAGGGCCGCTACGTCGAGCAGCCACCCATCACCGAATTCCCGAACGCCGAGCACCTCAACGAGCTCATGATCGTGGGCCCGCTCACGGTGCGCAGCGCCTGCAGCCACCATTTCTGTCCCGTCATCGGCAAGATCTGGATTGGCGTGATGCCCAACGAGCACACCAACGTGATCGGCCTGTCCAAGTACGCGCGCCTGGTCGACTGGATCATGGGCCGCCCCCAGATCCAGGAAGAAGCCGTGGTGCAACTGGCCGACCTCATCATGGAAAAGACCCAGCCCGATGGCTTGGCCATCGTGATGGAAGCCAGCCACTTCTGCATGTCCTGGCGCGGTGTGCGCGACATGGACAGCAAGATGATCAACTCCGTGATGCGCGGCGTGTTCCTCAAGGACAGTGCCCTGCGCCGAGAATTCCTGTCCCTCATTCCCCGAAAGAACTGACCATGCTCGTACGCCTGCTTTATGCCAGCCGCGCGGTGGACACATCGCCAGAAGCGATTGAAGCCATCCTGTCCCAGTCGCGCCAGCACAACCCCAGCAGCGGCATCACCGGCGTGCTCTGCTACGGCGGCGGCGTGTTCCTGCAGGCCATTGAAGGGGGGCGCTCTGCGGTGAGCGAGCTTTATGGTCATATCCAGCAGGACAAGCGCCACAAGGCCGTGGAGCTCCTGCATTACGAAGAGATCTCCGAGCGCCGCTTTGCGGGCTGGACCATGGGTCAGGTCAATCTGTCCAAGATCAACCACTCGATCCTGCTCAAGTATTCCGAGCGCCCCGAACTGGACCCGTATTCGGTCTCGGGCAAGGTGTCTTTTGCGCTGCTCGAAGAGCTGATGGCCACGGCCTCCATCATCGGCAGGGCATAAGCAGGGACACCCCCCTGAGTCGCTGCGCGCCTTCCCCCCGCTCTCGCATCGCTGCGCGAAGCGGGCAGGGGGACGCCACCGGTGTGGCGGGGCGGCCCTTGCACGGTGGCCGCTAGCCTGGGCCGCGCCAATTCCAGCCGGTGTGGGCGGGTCGCAGTACTTGAATCGATAAACTCCGCTCGGCACACCAAGCCGCAGCCCCAACGGCGCTGCGGCTTTTTGCATTCCAGCCGCTCGTCTTTGTTAGCCAGTGACCCCCACCGCCTTCGCACTCGTCATCCTGGCCGGGCTCATCCATGCCTGCTGGAACATTGCCGCCAAGAAGGCTGGGGGCGATGCGCGGTTTGCGTTCTTCACTTCGGTGCTGATGATGCTGTTCTGGGCGCCGCTGGGCTGGTGGCTGGGGCGCGATGCCGTGCCGCTGTGGGGTGTGGTGGAGTGGGGCTTTGTGGTCGCCAGCGGGCTGCTGCATGTGGGCTACTTCGTCATCCTGCTGCGTGGCTACCGTGTGGCCGACCTCACGGTGGTGTACCCGCTGGCGCGGGGCTCGGGGCCACTGCTGTCGTCGCTGGTGGCCATCACGCTGCTGGGCGAGCAGATCTCGGCGCTGGGGGCCTTGGGCATTGTGGGCGTGGTGGGCGGCGTGTTCCTCATTGCCGGTGGCCCCGGGCTGCTGCGGGCGGCGCACGACCCTGCTGCCCGCCAGCGGGTGTACAAGGGCATTGCCTACGGACTGCTGACCGGTGCGTTCATTGCCAGCTACACGGTGGTGGATGGCTACGCGGTCAAGTTCCTTTTGATGTCGCCCATCCTCGTCGACTACATGGGCAACTTCGTGCGCGTGGCGCTGCTCGCGCCCGTAGTGCTGCGCGACCTGCCCACCGCCCGCACGCTGTGGCTGGCCCAGTGGCGTTTTGCGCTGTTGGTGGCAGTGGTCAGCCCCGTGGCCTACGTGCTGGTGCTGTACGCCATGCAGCAGGCGCCGCTGTCGCATGTGGCACCAGCGCGGGAGGTATCGATGCTGTTTGCCGCATTGATCGGCGGGCACCTGCTGGGCGAGGGCGACCGGCTTGCGCGCATTCTGGGTGCCGTGTGCATTGCCGCCGGGGTGACCGCGCTGGCACTGGGCTGAAGCAATCACGGGCAACATTGCGGCCATGGTCAGCACATCGTCTTCATCACCATCCGCAGCCTTGGTTGGCTGCGATTTCTCCAGCAGCCCCACGCGTCGCAAGCCCATCGTGCTGGCGCTGGGCCAGCGCCAGGGCGCACGCGTGCAGCTGACAGCGCTGGTGCGGCTGGAGACGCTGGCAGCCTTTTCCCAGTGGCTGGCGCAGCCGGGTGACTGGGTGGGAGGGTTCGATCTGCCTTTTGGCCTGCCGCGTGAGCTGGTGCAGACGCTGGGGTGGCCCACCGAATGGCTCGCCTGCATGCAGCACTACCGCAGCCTGAGCCGCGCGCAGATCCGCGACCAGTTCGCAGCCTTTTGCGACGCGCGCCCTGCAGGCGGCAAGTTTGCCCACCGGGCCACCGACGGGCCTGCGGGCTCCAGCCCGTCCATGAAATGGGTGAACCCACCCGTGGCCTACATGCTGCATGCCGGGCTGCCGCTGCTGCTGGATGCCGGGGTGCACATCCCCGGCCTGCACGCGGGCGACGAACGCCGCGTAGCGCTGGAGGCCTACCCCGGCTTGCTGGCGCGTGAAGTGCTGGCGCGGCGCAGCTACAAGAGCGACGACACCGCCAAGCAGACGCCCGACCGGCTTATCGCCCGCAAGGACCTTGTGAATGCGCTGGAGCTGGGCAGCACGCGGCTCGGCTTGCGCCTCAAGCTCAGCCACGCCCAGCGCGATGCGCTGGTCGATGACGCGAGCGGTGACACGCTGGATGCCGTGTTATGCCTGCTGCAGGCCGCCTGGGGCCAGCAGCGGCATGCGGACGGCGCGGATGCCCTCTATGGCCTGCCTGCGACGCTGGACCCGCTGGAAGGCTGGATCGTCAGCGCTTGAGCCCATGGGTGGGAAGGGCCGCGTTGGCCATGGAGTCCCCGCCTGTGCACGCATGGTTGCAGCCCTCTTGCGCGCTGAAGTAGCCACGGCGTTACTGAGGCATCCCGCAGAAAGCAGGCAAGCTTTCTACCCCGGACAAAGTGCAACAGAGAGAAACATGGGTGCCGGTTGCAACACCAAACCACTCGCCCCGCGGCTATCCTCGCCAGCGCTCTTCCGTGGGAGGGAGGGTGAAGCGCAATAACGACAGGCAGCAATGAATAAAAAGACAGTTTGGGGCACCGCAGCAGTGGTGCTGGTCGCCGGGTATGGTGCGGCGACCTGGTACATGGGCGAGCGCGCGCGCAGCAGTTACCAGGAGGCCATGAACGACATGGGCAAGCTGCTGGGACCGGAGGTTCTGGTGTCGCAGCAGTACACCAAAGGCTTCTGGTCATCGCAGGGCAAGCTGGTGCTGCAATGGACGCCCCCGGCCTCTGAAGATGAACAGGATGCGAGTGGTGCCACGGCGACTGCGGCCGCGCAGCCGGCCATCCGCTTCACGGTCGAGAACACCGTGCGCCATGGCCCGCTGGCAGGCTGGCGCCCTGCGGCTGCCGTCGTCGAAACGCGCCTCATCGCCGTAGAGGGCGCCGACGACCCTGTGCGTAAAACGTTTGCCAAGGTCAGCGCGCCTACCCTCACCACAGTGCGCCACCTCACCGGCAGCCACGACTTCGCGCTGGCGTTGCCGGCTGGCGAGGTCGGCGAGGGCGAAGAACTGGTGCGCTGGCAATCACTGGCCTACCGGATGAAGGTCAATGCGGGCGCCAGCCGTGTGCACGGTGACTTTGACTGGCCCGAGTTCACGATGGACTTGGCCGACAAGAGCGAAGACGACGATAGACCCGCGGCGGCACCTGCGCAGCGCCTTGCCTTTGCGCTGCAGGGCATGAAGGGCGAGTTCAAAGTGCAGCTGGAAGACGGGCTGTGGCTGCTGGCACCCGGCAGTGGCAAGGGCACCATTGGCAAGCTGGCGATCACCCGGGCAGCCGGTGCAGCACCGGGTGTGGCACCTGCCGCGCCCGAGCCTATGGTGGCTCTCCGGGACCTGTCATACGGCGTCACCATCGCACGTAACGGCGCGCATCTGGGCTGGGTGACCACCATGCAGGGCAAGGGCAGCGTCGGCCCCGTGGCGCTGGAATCGCTGGAGCTGAACGAAACCGTGAGCCGCATCGATGTCGAAGCCGTGAAGCTGGTGCAAAAAGCGCTGCTCGACGCCTACAAGACGGATCCGTCCACAGCAGTGGCGGCGGTGGAAGCTCCCTGGATCGCCTCGCTGATGGACGCCGTGCCCAAGTTCGTGGCGGCCTTGCCCGCTTATGCCATGAAGCTGTTGGCCAAGGTGGATGGCGAGCAGGGCGAGCTGGAATACGGCGCCGAGCTCAAGCGCGTGCCCGATGCAACCCAGATCGCAGAGGGAGCCTGGGGCCCGGCGCTGCTCAATAGCAGCGCGGTGCACGCCAGCATGCGCCTGCCCAAGGCCTGGCTGCCGCGCCTGGCCCAGGCCGCAGGCCAGCAGGCCCCCAAGCCCGAAGACATCAACGCCCTGGTGGACATGGCCGAGGCGCAGGGCTACATCAAGCAGGAAGCCGCCCACCTGACCAGCGCGGTGCGCATGGAAGACGGCAAGGTGGTGCTCAACGGCAAGGCCGCCGACTTGCCGTTTGGCCGCAAGTGATCGAATGAGCGTCATCGCACGGATGCGCTTGCCTCCCGCCATGACAGGGCCCGCGCCACGCCGCAGGGGCAGCCCGTGGGCGGCCCGGGGCAGGGTGGCCGCTACCGC
>LNEG01000113.1 GCA_001464865.1 Burkholderiales bacterium Ga0074133 | reverse complement strand
CGAATCTCGAATTTGGAGTTGCCAGGCACGTTGAATTTTTCGCCTGCAGACGACTTGATCCACTGGTCGGTCCCGTCGAGCTTGTACTCACACGAACCGCCCACGCATTCCATGATTTCGGGAGCGCCCGTGTTGAAGGTCAACGTTGCGGGGAGTACAACGCCCACAGACTTCTTGGTGCCGTCGGCAAAGGTGATGCCATGGCTGACGCACTTTCCGTCAAAGTAAACGTTGGCCTGGGTCGTGACGGACACGCCGTCGATCTTTTCGGTGGTCATGAATGCGGTGCCTGAGAAGGGGGAAACCGCTGATTTTAGGGTAGGGCGCGGAGGCACTGCCCGCATTGTCCAGAACATGTGCGACGTGTGCCTTGCGAAAAAAAGGAGTCAACACGGCTCCTTTCAATCAGCTCTCACATTCCGGCGATCAGCGAGTGGTCGCCGCGCCGCTCCGGCTATCGCCAGTAGGGGCTGCGATGATGCGGGTAGCGGCCGTCGTACCCGTACTCGATCACCGTGACGGGCGGCGTGATGTAAGTGGGCTGCTGGTAGACCGGGCCGCGCGGATATGTCGAGGTGACCACCCCCGGCTGGCTGTACACCCCGTTGGGGGCGTAGGGGTCTGGTCGTGTGGTGTAGGTCTGGCCTGCCGGCTGAACGGTTAGCGGGATCCAGCCACCCGGGTCGTACTGGGTGCGGGTGTTGTACTGGCGCCCTGCGTATTCGTACACCACGTCGTAGCCCACGGTGCGGTTTTCGTAGTAGGTCTCGGTCGTGCAGCGCTGCACGTTCTGGTACTGCGGCTGGCCGCCTTCGATCTGGTTGCCCAGCACGGCACCGCCGATCAGCCCGATCGCCGTGGCCGCCGCGCGTCCGCTGCCCTTGCCGATGGCGTTGCCGGCAGCGCCCCCTGCAATCGCTCCCACGACAGCTCCGGCACCCGTGGTCCGGTTGCCGTTGTAAACCGTCTCGTTACCGCATACCTGCTGCGGGGTGGCCACTTGCTGGACGATGGGCGTGGCCGACAGCACGCGGCCTTGTTCCTGGGCGTTGGCAAAACCGGCGACGGCCACCAAGGACGCAAAAGCGATGAATGTTTTCATGGAAGAAATCCTTTCGGTGGGTACACAACGCGCCAAACCGGGGAAAAGTTTAGGCCCCAGCCGTCAAACCGGTGCGATTTGTCCGTAAATCTGCGTAAAGATTCATGCGGTCCTCCCCGGTTGGCGGGCTTTTTATGGGGTGGTGTCGCCCTGTGCCCAGGCTTCCCACTGTTCAGGCACGTAGCCCACCGTGATCAAAAGCTTGCCCCCATGCCGCAATTCGACCACGGGCCGCTTGATAACGCTCGGCTGAGCGGTCATCAATTCGCTGGCGGTCGAAGCGTCCACGACGGTGCTCTGGGTCGGCGCGTCGAGCTTGCGCCAGGTGGTACCACTGCGGTTTAACAGCTTCTGCCAGTCGACCGCTGCGGTCCAGCGGTCCATTGCCCCAGGCGGCACCCCCTGTTTCTTGAAGTCATGAAAATCGTGGGAAAGTGCGTGGGCGGTGAACCATGCCCGGGCTTTTTTCACCGTGTCGCAGTTAGGAATTCCGTAGAGAGTGATCTGGGTGGATGTCATGGCTTCCATCATGCTCGAACTGCGCGCTGGGCGACAATCAGCGGCTGTATGCAAATCAAACCGACTACTCTCGAAGGCTGGCTCCGCCACTGCGAACAACTGCACCCTGTGGGCATCGACATGGGCCTTGACCGTGTGCGTGAAGTGGCGCGCAGGCTTGACCTGCGCTTTGAGTGCCCCGTGATCACGGTGGCAGGCACCAACGGAAAAGGTTCGACCTGCGCCATGCTCGAGGCCGTGGGCCTGCAGGCTGGCTACCGCACGGGCGTGTACACGTCACCCCATCTGGTCCATTTCGAGGAGCGATGCCGTGTGCACGGTGAAATCGTCAATGCTACAGAGTTGATAGCGAACTTTGAAGCCGTGGAAAGCGCAAGGGTGCGAAATGGCCACGAAGTTTCGTTGACGTACTTCGAGTTCAGCACGCTGGCCATCCTTCGCCTCATGAGCCACGCCAAGCTCGATGTCGCCATCCTGGAAGTAGGTCTTGGCGGGCGTCTGGATGCAACGAACATCATCGACACCGACTGCGCCATCATCACGAGCATCGACATCGACCATGCCGAGTTCCTCGGGCCTGACCGCGAAAGCATCGGCCGGGAAAAGGCCGGCATCATGCGCACAGGTCGGCCAGCCATCGTCGGCGACCCCATGGCTCCGCAAAGTGTCATCGATCACGCGCTGGAAGTCGGCGCGGAGGTCTGGCGCTTTGGCCATGACTTCAACTTCTCGGGCGACAAGCAGCAGTGGAGCTGGGCCGGGCGGGGCAGACGATATGCCGGTCTGGCGTACCCGTCGTTGCGCGGCGCCAACCAGCTGATCAATGCTTCCGGCGTGCTCGCGGCCTTCGAGGCCATTCGCGATCGCCTTCCGGTGACGGCGCAGGCCGTGCGCAACGGCATGGCCATGGTCGAGCTTCCCGGCAGGTTCCAGATTGTTCCGGGTCAGCCCACGCTGGTGCTGGATGTGGCGCACAACCCTCATTCGGTGGCGGCACTGACCGCCAATCTGGATGCCATGGGGTTCTTTCCGACCACGCACGCCGTGTTTGGTGCAATGGCCGACAAGGATCTGGCACCCATGCTCGCAAAGGTGGGCCCGCTGATCGACCGCTGGTACTTCACGAATCTGCCGACTGCTCGCGCGGAGTCTGCAGCAGGGCTGCAGCAAAAGTGGAATGCGGTACAGATGGTGGCTGGTGGCCGCCGCGAGGTGACATCTTCCTTGCATGCAGACCCCATGGCGGCGCTCCATGCAGCGGTCGCCGCTGCGGACCCCGCTGATAGAATTGTGGTCTTTGGCTCGTTCTACACGGTAGGCGGCGTTCTGTTGAATGGAACCCCTCGCCTGCAGGCCAAACATCTGGGCGCTTAAGGTCCGCACGAGTTATCACTCCATGGCATTTTTCAAGTTTCGGTGGCCCGGTCAGGGTGAGCAAAAGCAGACCGACAAGCCGGTGAAGCGCCCACGTACATCCCCCCAGGCAGAAACCGTTGAAGCCATGCGGCGCCGTGCGCGGCACCGGCTGATCGGCGCAGCTGTGCTGGTGCTGATCGGTGTAGTGGGTTTCCCCCTTCTGTTCGATACCCAGCCGCGCCCGATCCCGGTGGACATCCCGATCGAGATTCCCGACCGCAACAAGGTCGCCCCGCTGGTGGTGCCCGGTCCGGCCGTATCGCCAGCGCCGTCGGCGATGGCTGCAAAGCCAGCAGTGTCTGCGGGTACGGAATCCGGCGCAGCTTCCGCGACGAATCCGGGCCGTCCTGCCGCTGCGCCGCCCAAGGGAGCCGTTGGCGCGGGACTTTCGGATGGTGAAGAGCTGGTAGCGCCCGCCGCGCGCGCGCCCGCATCCAGGGCCGCCCCGTTGCCTGCAATTCCCAAGTCCGAAGCCAAGCCTGAAACCAAGCCCGAACCTAAGCCTGACCCCAAACCTGAACCGAAACCCTCGGCGCCCGCAGAGCCAAAGCCTGCAGCAAGACTCGACGACGCCAGCAGGGCGCGGGCCCTGCTGGAGGGCCGCACGACGGACACCCCGGCAGTGGCCGAGGAAGCCCGTTTCATTGTTCAGGTGGGCGCCTTTGCAGACGCTGACAAGGCCCGCGAGGTACGTGCCAAGGTCGAGCGTGCCGGGCTCAAGACTTATGCACAAGTGGTAGACTCCAAGGAAGGCAAGCGGACCCGCGTGCGGGTAGGGCCCTTTGGCAACCGCGCCGAGGCCGACAAAGCTGCGGCCCGTGTGAAGGCGCTGGATCTCCCAGCCTCGGTGCTGACGCTCTGAGGCGGCGCATTGGCTCAATTGCCTGGTGACATGGCCGCGCTGGACTGGATGTTTGCTGGTGTGCTCCTCGCATCCATGTGCATCGGCGCGTGGCGCGGCCTGGTCTACGAGGTGCTGTCAGTGCTGGGCTGGGTAACGGCGTTCTTTGTGGCGCAGTGGTTTGCTGCGGACATGGCGGCGATGCTCCCGATGGGAGAGTCCAGTGACACGCTCCGGTATGCAGCGGGCTTTGTACTGGTGTTCGTGGCCACCGTCTTTGCTTGCGGAGTGCTGGCATGGGTTGCCAAGAAGCTGATCGAGGCCATTGGCCTGCGGCCCGTGGACCGAATGTTGGGCGCTGCGTTTGGACTGTTACGGGGGCTCGTGCTATTGCTGGTGGCCGCGGTGGTTGCGGGGCTGACGCCGATCGGCGAAGCGGTGTGGTGGCAGGAGTCCCGGGCCGCGCCGCTTCTGGCCGATGCGTTGCGGGGGCTTGGCCCCCTGTTGCCCGAAGAGTTTGCAAGGCATCTGCCTGCTTGAAGAATCCCGTGTGATCGCGGCCAAGAGCCGCCTTTGCATGGTTGCCGCGGGGCTTTTCCCGCAAACGGATGGAATCGAACTATGTGTGGAATCGTCGGCGTCGTCAGTCCAGCGCCTGTCAATCAGCTGATTTATGACGCATTGCTGCTGCAGCAGCACCGCGGCCAGGATGCAGCCGGGATCGTGACCCAGCAAGGCCGCAAGTTCTTTATGCACAAGGCCAAGGGCATGGTGCGCGATGTGTTCCGCACGCGCAACATGCGAGCGCTGCCTGGCAATGTCGGGCTGGGGCAGGTGCGTTATCCCACGGCTGGCAATGCATTCAGCGAAGAGGAAGCGCAGCCGTTTTACGTCAATGCACCCTTCGGTATCGTGCTGGTGCACAACGGCAACCTGACGAACGCGCGGGAGTTGCGTACTGAACTCTTCCAGACAGACCATCGGCACACCAACACGGACAGCGACTCGGAAGTCCTGCTCAATGTGTTTGCGCATGAACTGGAGCGCTCGACACGCGGCGTGGCGCTCCAGCCCGAGGATGTTTTCAAGGCGGTAGCAGCGGTCCATCAGCGGATCAAGGGCTCTTACGCGGTGATCGCACTGATCGCAGGCCACGGGCTTTTGGCCTTCCGTGATCCGCACGGCATCCGTCCTCTGGCCATGGGCCGCAGCCAGGACGGAACGGTGAT
>LNEG01000112.1 GCA_001464865.1 Burkholderiales bacterium Ga0074133 | reverse complement strand
CGGGCGAGGCCATCTTCATCACGCTGGATGGCAAGGTGCACGCGCGGCAATGTGCTGCGAACCCGCAACTCAACCCCTGCATTTTCGAGTTTGTGTACCTGGCGCGTCCCGACTCGGTGCTGGATGGCATCTCGGTGTACCAAGCCCGGCTCAACCTGGGCGAAGCCCTGGCCAAGCGCGTGGTGTCCACCGTGCCACCGAACGAGATTGATGTCATCATTCCAATTCCGGAGTCAAGCCGGCCGAGCGCCACGCAGCTAGCCCATTTGTTGGGCATTCCGTACCGCGAGGGCTTTGTCAAGAATCGCTACGTAGGCCGCACATTCATCATGCCGGGGCAGGGCGTTCGCAAGAAGTCTGTGCGCCAGAAGCTCAACGTGATTGGCAGCGAATTCAAAGGCCGCAACGTGCTGCTGGTCGATGACTCCATCGTGCGCGGCACGACCAGTCGCGAAATCGTGCAGATGGCGCGCGATGCCGGAGCTCGCAAGGTGTACCTTGCCAGCGCAGCCCCGCCGGTGCGCTACCCGAACGTCTATGGCATCGACATGCCCACCAGCAGTGAGCTGGTAGCCCACGGGCGTACGGTCGAAGAGATCCGGCAGGCCATTGGCTGTGACGCACTGATATATCAAGACGTGGACGGCATGAAAAGGGCTGTCGGTTCGCTCAATGCCGCGATTTCCGGTTTTGATGCATCGTGTTTCGACGGAGTCTATGTCACAGGCGACATTACGGCTGAGGGCATTGCCAGCCTGAACGAAGGGCGCAGCGGCGCAGAAGAGGGCGAAGAGGACACTTCGCGCTTGGCCTTGCCCAACGCACAGACTGCCTGACACGGCTGGCCGGCCCGGTCAGCATGCGGATCGGGTTCACCCCCCGGGCATTGCCGATGTGTTTCCGGCATCATCGTTTTCAATCGCCCCGATCAGGGGCCAGCGCACAGGCGCATGGCAACATTTATGACTGACCAAACCTCCCATAACACGGGTCGCGTACGCACCCGTTTTGCCCCGTCGCCCACGGGCTTCATCCATCTGGGCAACATCCGTTCGGCGCTGTACCCCTGGGCTTTTGCAAGGGCGACCGGCGGCGACTTCATCCTTCGCATCGAAGACACCGACCTCGAGCGCTCGAGCCAGGCAGCTGTCGATGTGATCCTGGAAGGCATGTCCTGGCTGGGCATGGATCCCGACGAGGGCCCGTTCTACCAGATGCAGCGCATGGACCGCTATAAGGAGGTGCTCGCGCAACTCCAGGCCGCCGGGCATGTCTATCCCTGCTACACCAGCGTGGCCGAGCTGGATGCGCTGCGCGAGCGGCAGATGGCGGCCAAGGAGAAACCCCGCTATGACGGAACCTGGCGTCCCGAGAATGGCAAGCAGCTCCCTGCCGTGCCAGAGGGTGTGCAGCCGGTCCTGCGCTTCAAGAATCCGCAGGGCGGCGTCGTGGCGTGGGATGACAAGGTCAAGGGACGTATCGAAATCAGCAATGACGAACTCGATGACCTCGTGATTGCGCGGCCCGACGGTACGCCCACCTACAACTTCTGCGTGGTGGTGGACGATATCGACATGGCGATCACCCATGTGATTCGGGGCGATGACCACGTGAACAACACGCCGCGCCAGATCAACATCTTCCGCGCCCTTGGCAAGGAGCCTCCGGTGTATGCCCACTTGCCCACGGTGCTGAACGAGCAGGGCGAGAAGATGAGCAAGCGCAACGGCGCCAAGCCTGTCACGCAATACCGCGACGAGGGGTATCTGGCGGACGCGATGCTCAATTACCTGGCCCGCCTGGGCTGGAGTCACGGCGATGACGAGATCTTCAGCCGCGAGCAATTCCTGCAGTGGTTCAATCTGGACCACCTCGGCCGTAGCGCAGCGCAGTTTGATGAAGCGAAGCTTCGCTGGGTCAACGCGCAGCATATGAAAGCGCTGGCGGACGAAGCCCTGGCGGCGCTGGTGGCGCCTCGTTTGCTGCAGCGCGGTGTGTCGCAGCACGAAGTCGACGATGGCCGCCTGGCCCGCATCTGCGCGCTGTTCAAGGACCGCTGCGACACCACGGTGGCCTTGGCCGATTGGGCTCATGTGTTCTATGGCGACGTCAGTGCGGACCCAGCCGAACGCGCTCAGCATGTCACCGCGGCCATCGCTCCGGCGCTGGACGCGCTGGCTGATGCGCTGTCGGCGTGTGCTTGGGACAAGGCTTCGATCAGTGCCGCATTCAAGCAGGTGCTGACCGCACAGGGCCTCAAGATGCCCCAGCTGGCCATGCCTGCGCGTGTGCTGACGGCAGGCACTGCCCACACGCCGTCCGTCGACGCGGTGCTGGAGCTCGTGGGCCGCGAAAAAGTTGTAGCGCGTTTGCGAAATCGCTAAAAATCTGTCTATAATTCAAGGCTCAGGAGATGACGACAAACACAGTGTGAGTGGCGTCGTTCAGTGGGGGTATAGCTCAGCTGGGAGAGCGCTTGCATGGCATGCAAGAGGTCATCGGTTCGATCCCGTTTACCTCCACCACAGAGTTTGAGAAGTTAGTTCGGTTAGTTCCAAGGTTTTGACCCCATCGTCTAGAGGCCTAGGACATCACCCTTTCACGGTGAGTACCGGGGTTCGAATCCCCGTGGGGTCGCCAAGTTGTAGCGCTTGGCTTGTATTGAAAAGATGCAAGCGAAAGCTGCCTGCCAGGAGTGGTAGTTCAGTTGGTTAGAATACCGGCCTGTCACGCCGGGGGTCGCGGGTTCGAGTCCCGTCCACTCCGCCAGATGTAAACCGCTGCAGTCGCAAGGCTGCAGCGGTTTTTTGTTGTGTGCAGTCCTGTGCGGGTGCGGCGGTCCCCTTAGGCATTGGTTGTATCTGCGCTTCGCTCGTTGCACTGCTGTGCGGACCTGTCCCATGTAAGGTCCAAAACAACCACTAGCGCCCGTTAGACAGGCGCTGGCAGATGTCTATTTCAGAGCAATTCTTCAACGGGGCGCAAGGCGAATTGCTCCATCGAGCCGAATGACTTCTCCGTTGAGCATGTCATTCTCAAACATGTGTTTCACCAGCTTCGCATAGTCCTGCGGCGTGCCAAGCCGGCTGGGAAACGGGACGCCCGCTGCGAGCGCGTCCTGCACTTCCTGGGGCATGCCGAAAAGCATGGGCGTCCCAAAGATGCCGGGGGCAATTGTCATGTTGCGAATGCCATTGCGTGCAAGATCCCGTGCAATGGGGAGCGTCATGCCCACGACGCCACCTTTCGAGGCGGCATACGCTGCCTGTCCGATTTGTCCGTCGTATGCCGCGACGCTGGCGGTCGAGATCAGTACGCCCCGCTCTCCAGTCGCTTCGGGTTCGTTCTTGGCCATGGCTTCTGCAGCCAGGCGAATCATGTTGAAGCTGCCGATCAGGTTCACCGTGATCGTCTTGCTGAAGAGGCTGAGGGCGTGGGCGCCGTTCTTGCCAACCGTTTTCTCTGCGGGCGCGATTCCGGCGCAGTTCACAAGGCCCATGAGTTTGCCCATGGATACGGCTTTGGCCACCACTGCCTGCGCGTCATCCTCCCGGCTGACGTCACAGGTGAGAAATGCGCCGCCAATGTCACGAGCGACTGCCTCGCCTTTTTCCGCCTGCATGTCGGCAATGACCACTGTACCGCCCTGCGATG
Source organism: Burkholderiales bacterium Ga0074133 (assembly GCA_001464865.1). Taxonomy (GTDB): domain Bacteria; phylum Pseudomonadota; class Gammaproteobacteria; order Burkholderiales; family Burkholderiaceae_C; genus Acidovorax. Next base: position 3,462 of record LNEG01000112.1, on the reverse strand, counting down.
CGAGCATGCGCGCGGTGCCTTCGCCCAAGCCTGACGCCCCACCGGTGACGATAAAAACCTTGCCCTTGATGTCCATTTCTTGCTCCTTGATATGACGTTGACGTAAACGTAAATTATGGCTTACGGTACCGTCGTCGGCAAACGCAAAAAAGCCCGGACTTGCCGGGCTTGACTTGGGGCTGTCTGGAAGACGGCGTTGCGGCCGTTGCTTACTGGAAACCCACCTTGTCCAGCATCTGCTGAACCTTGGTGGTGTTGGCGCCGACAGCGCTGATCGGGATAGTCTCGCTCTTGAAAGAGGTACCTCCCGTCATGGCCTTGAGCGCCGGATTCTCGATGCTCACCCCTTTGGCTGTGGGCCACTCGTTGTTGCCGTTGGCGAAATAGTTTTGTGCTTCTGCACTTGCGAGGTACTCCAGGAACTTGATCGCGTTCGCCGAGTTCTTGGCATGGCGTGCCACTGCGCCTCCTGAGATGTTCACGTGGGTGCCCCACGTGTCCTGGTTGGGGAAGACCACCCCGACCTTGTTGACCATCGCGACGTCTTCTACTTTGGTCGAGCGCATGAGGCGTGCAAGGTAATAGGTATTGGTCACTGCGATATCGCACTCACCGGCGGCTACAGCCTTGATCTGGTCCGTGTCACCACCCTTGGGCGCGCGAGCAAGGTTGGCCACCACGCCCTTGAGCCATGCCTCGGTTTTTTGTTCGCCCACATGCTCCATCACCGCCCCGAAGAGGCTCAGGTTGTAAGGATGCGAGCCGGAACGGATGCAGAGCTTGCCCTTGTTCTTGGCATCGCCCAGTTCTTCATAGGTATCCACGTCCGCCTTTTGGACCTTGACCTTGTTGTACACAATCACCCGCGCGCGCGTAGAGAGCCCGAACCAGGACACACCGCCGTCCGCTGTGGGGACGCTGCGCAGCTGGGCCGGGATCGCTTCGTTGAGCACCTTCGATTTGATCGGCTGGAACAGTCCATCGACCTCGCCCTTGTACAGACGGGCTGCGTCCACCAGCAGGATCACGTCGGCCGGCGAGGCGCTGCCTTCCGCCTTCAGGCGGGCGAGGATCCCCGCGTCGTCAGCGTCCACCCGGTTGATCTTGATGCCAGTGGCTTTGGTGAAGCCGCTGTAGAGCGCTTCGTCGGTGGAATAGTGGCGCGCCGAGTACAGGTTCACAACCTGTTCCTGGGCGGATACGGCGCCGGCTGCAGCTGCCAGGGCGCAAGCGGTCAACAAGGCTTTCAAGGTCTTCGGCATAAGGGCTACTTTCTGTTGTTACTCCCGTGATGATAAAGCAAACGCGAATTATTCGTAATACGTGCTGCGTTTAAGGATTTCAGGGGACGATGTTTCGGTATCGTTCATCAGTCGGTGGACGTCTCTGGTCGCGTTCGTGGGCCCATCTGTTCAGGATGGGTCACCCCGAGGCGAAAAAAAAGCCCGGCGGAAGCCGGGCTTTGAAAGGATCCCTGAAACGGGGGTCTCGAGGGGATCCAAGGAGACAACTGGATGCTGCAACACCGTTGCAGCGATGGGGCCATTATGAGGGTAATCCCTGAACGCGGTCTAGAGTGTGCGCTCCAGACCGCAGGCCCGTCCCAGCAAATCAGCGCTTGCGTGGAGCAGCGGTCTTGGCTGCGTTGGCAGCGGTGCTGGCCACTGCGTTGAAGTTGGCTTCAGCCACGTCAGACGCTTGCTTGACGGCCTTTTGGACCGATTCGAAAGCGTTGTTGGCAGCCGACACGGCGCTCTTCATCACGGCCACGGCGGTTTCGGAACCGGCGGGAGCGTTCTTGGCGGCGCTGTCCACCAGGTTGGTGAATGCGCGCTGGGCATCGGTAGTCTGCGACTCGAATGCCTTGCCGAATTCGGCGCCAGTGCCCGAAGCGATGTCGTACAGGTGGCGGCTGTAAGCAGCGGTCTTTTCAGCCAGAGGCTGGAACAGGCCGGCTTGCAGGGCCAGCAGTTCTTGTGCGTCCTTCACGCCCAGGACGGCCTGGGTGTGGGTAGCGGCTTCCGACAGGGCGGCGCGCGATGCAGTCACGTTCAGTTCAACCAGCTTTTCCACGCCTTCGAAGGCCTTGGTGGTCAGACCAAACAGGGTTTCGATGTTGGCTTTGTGCGAGGCCAGGATCTGTTCAGCGGTCAGCGTCATGTGATATCTCCAGAAATGCAGGGCACGGGGCCCGGGGTGGTTACAGACAACTGCGCTTGCCTCGACCTTGCAGTCATGTTGCAGTGCAGCATAGGTGCGATTCTACGGAGCTGGCGGCGTATTGCAACCACTTTATGTTGCGCTGCAGCAAATTAGAGCGCTCCCCTCAGTTAAAGGGGCCCCGCCAAAATCGAGCGCCTATGCATGCCTACTACGCTGACCAGTTTGTCCTGCCACTTCCCGAGGGCCACCGCTTTCCCATGGCCAAGTACCGAATGTTGCGCGATCGGCTGGCGGCGCACCTGCCCGGGGTGGCCATGCAGGTGGCTCCTCCGGCATCCGATGCTGAGCTGGCACTGGTGCACAACCCGGCCTACATCGACGACATCGAGCACGGTACCTTGCCCGCCGCCGCGCAGCGCGAGATTGGTTTCCCATGGTCTCCCGCCATGGCAGAACGCGCGCGGCGGTCGGTAGGCGCGACCGTCCATGCCAGTCGGGCTGCCTTGCGCGATGGCATTGCGGGCAACCTGGCAGGGGGCACCCACCACTCGTACGCCCACAAGGGCGGCGGCTTTTGCGTGTTCAATGACGTGGCTGTGGCTGCGCGGCTGATGCAGGCCGAGCAGCCGCGCCGCGGTGCGGGCGCACAGCCACTGCAGGTCGCCGTGATCGACCTCGACGTACACCAGGGCAACGGCACCGCCCACATCTTCCACGGCGACGACTCGGTGTTCACGTTGTCGCTGCACGGGGCTCGCAACTTCCCGTTCCGCAAGGAGCCCAGTGATCTGGATGTGGAACTGCCCGATGCCTGCGGCGATGACGAATACCTGCTTGCGCTGGAGCAGGCGCTGGGCGCGCTGGAGCAGCGGTTCGCGCCGCAGCTGGTTTTCTATCTGGCGGGCGCCGATCCGCACGAGGGCGACCGGCTGGGCCGCCTTGCGCTGACGCACGACGGCCTGGAGGCACGGGACCGCCGCGTGTTCGACTGGGCCTGGCACCGGCGCGTGCCGCTGGTGCTGGCCATGGCAGGCGGCTACGGCCGCGACCTGGAGGACACGCTGCGCGCGCAGACGACGACCTGGCAGGTGGCCCTGCAGTACTACCAGCGCTGGCAGAATGTGCGGCCATGACTTCTGCCAGCACTCCTGCTTCAACGCCAGCAGCCGCGCGCCCCGCACCTCAGCCGCGTGACGCTTACGCGGTGTTCCGTCCCATCACCACGCGCTGGGCTGACAACGATGTTTACGGGCATGTCAACAACGTCGTCTACTACAGCTGGTTCGACACGGCAGTCAA
>LNEG01000111.1 GCA_001464865.1 Burkholderiales bacterium Ga0074133 | reverse complement strand
AAAGCCCGCGTCGATCACCATGGCTTCCTTCTCTCCATAAACGAGCGTGGAATTGACGTTGAAGCTGCTGCTGTCGGCGTTGTAGACCTTGATCTGCAAAGGCTGGGCAGCGTGGGCACTGGCGAGGGCCAGCGAAAGTACGACGGCGGTGACGGTGATACGGAACATGAAGGGTCTCCTGCAAGGGTTGAAAGTGGACACAGGAGGCAGTTTATTTGCGTATATCGATCTAATAAACGCCATAAAATGCGCATATTTATTGCTCCAAACGATCAAATCAACGATGGACCGCCTGACTGCCATGAAGGTGTTTTCCGAGGTCGCCGCCACCGGCAGCTTCACTGCCACGGCAGACAGGCTGGAGATGTCGCGCGCGATGGTGACGCGCTATGTGGCCGAGATGGAGCAGTGGCTGCAGGCCCGCCTGTTGCAACGCACCACGCGCAGCGTGACGCTGACAGACGCGGGCGAAATCGCATTGCGCCGATGCCAGCAGATACTGGCAATCTCCCAAGACCTGGAGGAAGAATCCGCCACGACCGCACAGGGCGAACTCCGCGGGCAGCTGCGCCTGACGTGCAGCGTCTCGTTTGCGTTTGCGCAACTGGGTGCCGCCATTGCCGACTTCCTCGCCTTGCATCCGCAACTCAAGATCGATCTGGACGCCAGCGAAGGCTCGGTCAACCTTGTGGAAAAGCGGATTGACCTGGCCATCCGGATCAGCGCCGAACCCGACCCACTGCTGGTGGGCCGCCCGCTGGCGCCCTGCGCATCCGCACTGGTGGCATCGCCGGCGTATCTGGCAGACCACGGCACCCCGCAGGAGCCCGCAGACCTGGCCCGGCACCGCTGCCTGAGCTATGCAAACTTCGGCCGCAGCGTGTGGGAGCTTTCGCGCGGGCACCGCACCGAGCGCGTGGCCGTATCAGCCCGCTTCAGCGCCAACGAAGCCACCACGCTGATGCGTGCCGCGCTCTCGGGCGGTGGCATTGCCTTGCAGCCCACGTACCTGGTGAGCCCGCTGCTGCGCAGCGGCGAGCTGCGGGCTGTGCTGCCACAGTGGTCGTTGCCGGTCATGACCATCCACGCGCTGTATCCGTCACGCAGACACCTTTCGCCGGCCGTGCGGGCACTGCTCGACTTTCTGGTACTGCGGTTTGCACAGGGGCCCTGGTGATCGGAGCAACGCAAGATAGATTGCTATTTATTCAATAGCACACCGGGCATATGAAACAAGCGCTACAAGCGCTTTTCATTCATTTTCGGGCTCATCTGGGTCCGTCTGGCGCATCAGCACCCCTGCCACCGTCGCTGCGGGCACAGCGGCGGCAGGCAATGGGGCCAGGGCTATCGTCTCAACGTCACGCGGCGGCATCGAAACCAGGGCCTGGTCGACCAGCACACAGGTCTTGCCGGTGCGGCGACAGTGGTCTTCCACCCGCCAGTAGGCATCGTGACTGAGGCAGCCCGTCTGGCAGATCACCCAGTCCGCATCGATGAGCTGGGATTCCAGTGCCTCATGCGCCATGGCAAGCCGTGTGTCGCGCACCATCACCGCCGCACGCAACCGCACAATTTCAGCCTGCAACGACTCGATGTGCGCCGCCTGCGCCACCAGGCGCGCGCTGCAGCGCTGCTGCGCCTGGCCAAGCTGGCGGCTGAGCACCAGGAACTCATGGGAAAGTGACTGCATACCGATCCATCAAATAAGAACCATTCGCATTCTATGGTAGAATCACCCTCGATGAACAGGCCTCCTGGTGGGGGCGCCAGAGCGCAATGGCTCTGGTGCAAAGCCTGCACATTGCAGCCGCCGGGGCATTGGCCATCGGGCTGCACGAGCCAAAAAAAACCGCGCCCCAGGGGCGCGGTTTTTGCAGGTCAGGAAGTTCCGTGCAGCTTCAGCCGGACACCGCCATGGCCATCCGCCGGGCGGCCCAGCGGCGCAGCAGGCGCGGCAGGATGAGCACGGTCAGGATGATGATGATCAGCGTGATCGAGCCTGGGCGCTCCAGAAAAATCGTCCACTTGCCTTCACCAATCGCCACGGCGTTGCGCATCTGCGCTTCGGCCAATGGGCCCAGGATCATGCCCACCACCACCGGCGCAGCCGGGAAGTCAAAGCGACGCATCACCACACCCAGCAGACCAATCGCATACAGCAGCACCAGGTCGAATGCACTCTGGCGCATGCCGTACACGCCCAGCGTGGAGAACACCAGAATGCCGGCATACAAATACGACTTGGGGATGTTCAGCAGCTTGACCCACAGGCCCACCAGCGGCAGGTTCAGGATGAGCAGCATCACGTTGCCGATGTACATCGACGCAATCAGTGCCCATACCAGCGCACCATTAGTGTCAAACAGCTGCGGGCCGGGCTGGATGCCGTAGTTCTGAAAGGCGCCCAGCAGGATGGCGGTGGTGTTGGACGTGGGAATGCCCAGCGTGAGCAGCGGGATGAGCGTGGCTGTGATGGCCGCGTTGTTGGCCGCCTCGGGGCCCGCCACACCTTCGATGGCGCCCGTGGTGCCGAACTCGTCCTTGTTCTTGCTCAGCTTTTTCTCGGCCGCATAGCTCAGGAAGGTCGGGATCTCGCTGCCACCGGCAGGAATGGTGCCAAAAGGAAAGCCGATGAACGTGGCGCGAATCCACGCGGGCCAGGAGCGCTTCCACTCCTGCTTGGTCATGTGGGTGCTGGTCAGGCGGTTCTGGGTCTCGTCGGTGCGGCCCTCGTACATCACGTTGTACAGCGCCTCGCCCACCGCAAACAGGCCCACGGCAATCAACACGACCTCGATGCCGTCCATGAACTCGGGCACGCCACCGGTGTAGCGCGCCTGGCCCGTGATCTGGTCAATGCCGATGAGGCCCATGGCCAGGCCGACAAACAGCGCCACCATGCCGCGCAGCGTGCTCTTGCCGAGCACGGCGCTCACCGTGGTGAAGGCCAGCACCATCAGCAGGAAGTATTCTGGCGGGCCCAGGCGCACGGCGTACTCGGCCACCAGCGGCGCGCAGAAGGTGACGAGCACCGTCGCGATCGTGCCCGCCACAAACGAACCAATGGCTGCCGTGGCCAGCGCGGCGCCAGCGCGGCCGTTCTTGGCCATCTTGTTGCCCTCCATGGCGGTGACCATGGAGCCGGCTTCTCCGGGTGTGTTCAGCAGGATGGAGGTGGTGGAGCCCCCGTACATCGCGCCATAGTAGATGCCGGCAAAGAAGATCATCGAGGCGGTGGCCTCGACCTTGACAGTGATGGGCAGCAGCATGGCCACGGCCACGGCCGGGCCGATGCCGGGCAGCACGCCCACAGCAGTGCCAATGATGCAGCCCACAAAGGCCCACATCAGATTGATGGGTGTTGCCGCAGTGGCAAAACCCTGCATCAAAAGATTTAGCGTTTCCATGATTTGCAGGCCTTAAAGCCACCCTGTATTGGTCAGGCCGGGCAGGTTGATGGCCAGCAGCTTTGTGAACATCCAGAACACCGGTGCAGAAACAGCAATGCCAATCAGCGAGTCCTTGATCCACGCCTTCAAGCGCAGGTCCATCTCACCCTCGGCGCTTTTGAAGCCCCGGACCGACAGCACGAAGCACAAGGTACAGCTCAGGATGAAGCCCAGCGTGGTGATGAGCATCGCGTTGAGCAGCAGCCCTGCGGACACCCAGATGAAGCCTTTCCAGTGGGCCCGCACGTCGCCAGAGCCCTCCTCCAGGTTGCGAAAGCCGCCGGTCAGCGCGTGCACCACGCACAGGACGCCGCAGATCAGCAAGGCAATGCTCACCACCCACGGGAAAAAATTGGGGCCGACGCCACCGTAGCCCGCCTCGGAGCTGACCGTGCTGGCGCCCCATGCCATGGCAATCGCCAGCAGCACAAGCCCAGTCCCGATCAGGGTCTGCAGGGGTGTGGAGCGCGATGAGTGTTGTTGTGTCATGTTTTTCTTTCGCACTGTCCGCGCATGGCTGCGCAGGCGCCCCTGCCCGCCTGGGGAGCAGGGGCGCGCGCCATGCTTGCTGCTTCAGATCAGATCATTCCGGACTTGGCCATCGTGGCGCGCATGCTCGCGAACTCGGAATCCACGAAGTTCGCGAATTCATCGCCAGCCATCCAGGCGGGTGTCCAGCCGTTCTTCTCCATGGCGTCCTGCCAGGCCTTGCTCTTGTAGGTCTTGGCCAAGGCATCAATGAGGGCCTTGCGCTGCTCGGCCGTGATGCCAGGTGCGCCATACACACCGCGCCAGTTGCCGATCTCCACGTTGATGCCCTGCTCCTTGAGCGTGGGCACGTTCACACCCTTCAGGCGTGTGGCCGATGTGACGCCGATCGGGCGCATCTTGCCGGTCGAGATGTATTCGGCAAACTCGCTGTAGCCGCTGCCGCCCACCGTGACGTTGCCGCCCAGGATGGCCGCGGTGGCTTCGCCGCCCCCACGGAAGGCCACGTAGTTGATCTTGGCCGGGTCCACGCCCACATCCCGCGCAATCATGGCGGCGGCAATGTGCTCGGTGGAGCCACGCGAGCCGCCCCCCCACTTCACGCTGCCAGGGTCCTTGCGCAGCTGGTCGACCACGTCCTTCATGGTCTTGAAGGGCGAATTGGCGGGCAGCACGAAGACGTTGTATTCGCTGGTCAGGCGCGCCAGTGGCGTGACCTTGTCCAGGCCCACCGGCGGCTTGCCGGTGATGATGCCGCCCAGCATCACGGCGCCCATCACCATCAGCGCGTTCGGGTCGCCCTTGCTGGCGTTGACGAACTGGGCCAGGCCGATGGCGCCCGCTGCGCCGCCCTTGTTGTCATAAGTGACCGTGGCCGCAGCACCCGAGTCCTGCATGGCCTTGCCCAGCGCGCGGCCGGTGGAGTCCCAGCCGCCGCCCGGGTTGGCGGGAATCATCATCTTGATGGCAGACGCAGTCTGCGCAGACACCGGCAGGGCACCAGCAGCCGCCAGGGCAGCCAGTGACTTGAGAAACATATCGCGACGCATGGGTTGTCTCCTTTTGAGGTTTCCGAACCAGTCGATGATGCGCGAGCCGCCTGTCAAACGGCTGTCCGCAGACTCAGGGAAAACACCCATGCAAGCGGCCCGGCAGGACAGTGCTATGGTGCCGCGCATGCAACTGCTTCTCGTCGAGGACGACCCCACCATGCAGGCCACGCTGCACCGCGCACTCTCGCGCCGCGGCATGGAAGTGACCGCCACGGGCGACGGCCGCGCCGCCCTCAGCCAGTGGGTCGCACGCCAGCCCGACGCCGTGGTGCTGGACCTCACGCTGCCCGGTCTGGACGGCCTGCAGGTACTGCAGCAGGCCCGAGCCAAGGGCCTGCGCACGCCGGTACTGATACTCACCGCTCGCGGCACCGTCGGTGATCGGGTCATCGGCCTCAACGCGGGTGCAGACGACTACCTGCCCAAACCGTTCGACCTGGACGAGCTGGAGGCACGGCTGCGCGCCCTCGTGCGCCGCAGTGCCGACCCCACAGGCGCGAGCGTCACGGCGCCCGGCACGGTGCAGATGGGCGCCATCCGTTACGACAAGCAAAGCGGCGCGCTGTACCGCCACGGCGAGGTGATGGAACTCACACCGCGCGAGCTTGCGCTGATGCATGCGCTGCTGGCCCAGCCCGGGCATGCCGTGGCCAAGGAGCGCCTGTATGAACTCGTGTTCCCGGGCCAGCTGGATGTGCAGTACGAAGCCATCGAGGTGGTGGTGTACCGACTGCGCAAGAAGCTGGCGGGCACCGGACTCACGCTGATGACCTTGCGCGGCCTGGGCTACCTGCTGCGGACCGACGAGGCATGAGCACCGCACAGCCCGGTATTGCGCGCCACCACTCGCTCAGGCGCCGGCTGCTGGTGGGCATCCTCGTACCGGTGGCACTTTTCATAGCTTTCAACACCTTCAGCCTGTACCAGCAGACGCTGACATCGCTCAACACCGCGTACGACCGCACGCTGCTCGCATCGGCCAAGAGCATCAGCGAGCAGCTGGACGTGACAGGCTACGACGCCACAGCGCAACTGCGCGCCACGGTGCCCTACTCGGCCCTGGAAGCTTTCGAGGCCGACAACCAGAGCCACATGTTCTACCGGGTGTCCACCCTGCGCGGAGAGCTCGTTTCAGGGTTTGAAGAACTTCCTTTCTGGACCGGTACCATCCCCGCGCGCCCTCCGTATGCCGCGCTGGTCGACTTCTACGATGACCGTTTTCGCGAACGCAATGTGCGTGTGGCCGTGCTCCTGCAGCCCGTGGCCAGTGCCGAGGGCCGCACGATGGCGGTAGTGCAGGTCGCAGAGACACTGGAGGTGCGCGAAACGCTGGCGCTGCAGATCCTGTGGAACACCCTCCTGCGCCAGGCCCTGCTGATCGCGGTGGTGGCGTTTACGGTCGTGCTGGTGGTGCAGCGCGCGACCAACCCTGTGCGCCAGCTCAGCCATCAGTTGCAGGCGCGGCGCGAAGGCGACCTGAGCCCCATCGCCGCTCCATCGGCACCGCGCGAGCTGCAGCCGCTCATCGACGCTACCAACCAGGTCATGCAGCGGCTGCGGCATCTTCTGCGCCACCAGAAGCGGTTTGTGCGGGACGCATCGCACCAGCTGCGCACGCCGCTGGCCGTGCTCAAGACGCAGGTGCAGTCTGCGCTGCGCGGCGACGTCGAGCCCGTACAGGCGCTGCGGGAAATCGGCGATACGGTGGACCGTGCCACGCAGCTGGCCAACCAGATGCTGGCATTGGCCAAGGTAGAGCAGCTGCGCCAGCAACGTGAACCGCCCCTGTCGCGACTGGACGAGATCCTGCGGGCCATTGCGCTCGACATCTCGCCGCTGGTGGCGCAGCGCGACCTCGACTTCGGGATCCATACCGAGCCCGCACCCGTACAGGCCCACGAGTGGATGCTGCGGGAGCTGTGCCGTAACCTGCTGCATAACGCCATACGCCACGCGCCACCGGGCAGCGAGCTCACCGTGGATCTGCGCATGCAGGGTAACGTGGTGACGCTCACTATCAGCGACCACGGCCCGGGCATCGACGATGAGCTGGCCGCGCGGCTGTTTCAGCCATTTTCCGCAGGCGACGTGCGGACAGGCAGCGGCCTGGGTCTGGCCATCTGCCAGGAGATCGTTCAGGCTGTGCAGGGCACCATTTCGCTGACCAACCGCTACGACGGCAGCGCAGTCGTTCAGGGCCTCGACGCAGTCGTCCGCCTACCGGGGGTTTTGCACCACGCTGAAAGCAACGCCAGCCCAGGCGCGGGACAATCGGGCGCATGAACATGATGGAGACGATGCGGCTGGACAAGTGGCTGTGGTGCGCACGCTTTTACAAGACGCGCAGCCTCGCCACCGAGGAAATTGCCAAGGGCCGCGTCACGGTCAACGGACTGGCCGCCAAGCCGGCCCGCGACCTGCGTTGCGGTGATACGGTTGCCCTGCGCCAGGGCCCGATAGCCCGCACGGTGCTGGTTCGCGGCCTGAGCGGCGCACGGGGCCCAGCCCCAGTGGCCCAGCAGCTCTACGAAGAAACCGCCGAGAGCGTCCAGGCCCGCGAAAAAGCAGCCGAAATGCGCCGCCTGGCCCCCGAGCCCGCGGCCGCCCTCAGCCAGGGCCGCCCCACCAAACGCAACCGCCGCGACATCGAGCGCGCCGGCGCGCAGGGCTGGGGAGACCGATGGAGCGCCTCGCTGGACGAGTGAACGCTGGGCGCCTGCGCGCAATTGCGGGGCGCGTTGCGGCAACAATCGAATGCCAGCTTGGCCGTACCGCAGACGACAGACACGGCAAGTGCAACACCCATCCGCCCAAGAAAAAAGCCCAAGTGATTAATCACCTGGGCTTTATTTGGCGGAAACGGATCGATACGCTAACAACGCTGACGCTTCAGATAGTCAGCGGGTTTCGTGGCCCGATAGACAGATCGTTTCGCCGCATGTTCGGATACGCCGAACTTCAAGGATAAATTCTTGTAAGTGGTCTGGCCCTCCAGGTACTCAGATACCAAAGCGCGCTCATCGCCAGCCGCCAAGGCTCGCACCCTCCCGGGCATTCGCCCTCTCTGTCTCGCGGCGATCTGGCCCGCAATAGATCTCTCCCGAATCATCGACCTTTCGAGCTGGGCCACAGCGCCGAGGATCTGCACAACGAACACACCCATGCTGTTTGTCGTGTCCAGTGGTTCAGTCACGCTCTTGATGGTGGCGCCGACGCCTTCAAGCTGGCGAAGTATTTCCAGCAAATCAAACAGGCTTCGCGCTATGCGGTCGATCTTGTAGACGACCAGGACATCACCACGGCCGAGAGATGCCAGGCAGCGGGCCAACTCCTGCCGACCTCTACGGGTCGAGCCGCTAGCCTTTTCCTGGAAGATTTTTTGACAGCCCGCCTTGGTGAGTGCGTCCAGCTGCAAAGCAGTGTCTTGATCTTGAGTTGAGACTCTTGCGTATCCGATAAATGCCATCTATTCCCCTCCTTGGGGAGCGCAATCTAGGCCCGTTTGGCGTTGGCAAACGGCGAAAAAGGCGGCCCCATGGAAGGCAGGTTTTCAGGGCATTGTCAGCGGCAGAAGGTAGAGGAAGGACGCAGCCGCTGACGCGGAAAACCGGTTTATCAAGCGCGAGTCACGGGAGTGCTTGATTCAGCGCAGATGATCGCGAAAAACAGCACGGTAGCGCGAAGGCCGGGACGCTGCAACGGAGGTGCGGCCATCGGTGTAAATAGATGAAACAGGCGCGCTTGTAGCAGGGTGACCACATCGGCGGGCAAGTTGCGCGTGACAGGTTGAACATGGGGCGACGCCCCATACCCCAGGGCGGCGTAAGCAAAGAAATGCAGTTCAGCGCTGAACGCCTAGAAATCTAAACAACTCTGAAAACTGCACGAGATAGACGAATGATGCAAAAGCTGCGCCAGATACAAAAGCAGAAAAAAAGCCAGCAAGAACACGACCACGACCACGAGCGTGCTCGTAAAAGTAAAAAGCGGCATTGAGAGCCGAGATAAAAACGCAGGAGGCTAGGACAAGAGTCATACGCAAATTTTGACTTAGGCGCAGTATCTTCAACCAATCAGGCCGCAGGAACTTTTATCGGTGAGCCTGGCGGGTCACCTACAGCAGGGCGAGAAATTCGGAGCAGGTGGATTAGTCGCCACTGCTAGTGACGGAGGATTCTCCAGAACGCTCGCCACTCTAAGCGCATGATCATCCTTCTAGAGTCGCCGCGATAGAAAAGCAAAGCGCGGAAAAAATCGACCACACACGACCAAAGTATTTGATGCTTTTTCATGGGTTGGATTGTCGCGTGACCTGCAGCAGGACGAGCAATTCGGAGCCGGTAGTGTCGCTACCGCTGCTACTCATCCAGTCCGGCAGGAACGGCAGACCGGACGAGCTGGTGCTGGTCTTGGTGTCCACCAGGCCGCCGATGACGACCACCTCGTCACCGAACACGTCCAGGTCGGTTTTAGCCTCCCGCTTGAGCAGGGTCGGACTGTTGTTGACGCCGGTATCGGTGCGCACGAAGGAACTCACCTGCTGAGACAGTGACAGCCGAACGGCATCACGGAAAACCTGCGGCGCCAGGTCAAAAATGATGCCGCTTTGCCGGTAGTCCACGCTCTGCAGCGTGCCGCCTTGGGCATTGGTGGACACGGCTCCAGCGGTCGGCACTTCCTGGCCGACGACCAGGCGCGCGCTGCCACCAGAGCGGACGGAGAGGCGCGGAGAACTCAACACCTTGAACCGGCTGTCGCTTTTCAGGGCACCCATGACGGCCTCGAGGCCGCCGAGCTTGACCCCGAGGAACTCGCCTCCCGGCCTGCTCCCAAGATTCGCCGTGATACCGAATTTCCCCCGGAGGATGTTCGCGGCCAGGTGAAATGCGCTCCCCTCGCTCTTGCTGGTGGCGACCTCATAAATCGCCCCCTGCACGCTGACGACTTCGGCGGCCCGGTCTACTTGTTCCAGGAAGGCGGCCAGCTGCTGGCGGTCCTTTTGGGTTCCACGGAAGACGAGCATTCGGTCGTCCTTGTCCATCACCGCGAGGGCCGAGCCTGGCGCGGCCTGGGCGGGCGGCTGAGACATGCGAGAGCCACCGCGACCGGAAGGGGCGGAAGCCTGAGCAACCTCCCTACCTTGGGGAGATGACGAAACCCCACGATGTGCGGTGAAGCCATCGGGAGGAACGACACCACCGGCCAGCTCGCGCAGCGCTGACGCGCTCTGATAGCGCGGCCAGTAAATCATGGTGTCCTTTTGCTCCTCCTCTTTTTCAGGTGCAGGCGGCTCAACCTGGCGGGACATGAACAGGGTTCCAGCGCGGTCCTTGGTGGAGTAACCAAGCGATTCCAACCAGGCACCCATGAACGACGGCAGCTGATCCGGTAGACCAGTCCAGCGGAGGGAAACAGGCCGCTGATCCGCGACCAGGTCCGGCGCCAAAACGTAGCTGGCCGGGGAAATCTCTTTGTAGACCAGGTGCACGACCTGGGCCAGGCTGACGGCCTGCAGGTCAATCACGACCGGCACACGATCAAGTGCGACCGGCTGCGACCTGGCCGAAAAAGACAGAAGAAGCAAACAGCAAAGGACGAGGCGGCGCATCATTTACCCACAGACAGAACAGACGACGATTCAGATGCGGAGCCGGTAGCACCAGCTGCTGGACCCGACCAGGCAGAAATGCGCTCGCCATCGATCATGGCGCGGCGATCCCAGCCATAACCGACGAACAGCGCGGGGTCCTCGACCCGCACCCGTGCAGCGGCGCCAACCAACACAGCCCGCTCACCGCGAGCCGTCACAATGCGGCCAGCCAGGCGCCAATCTGTCGAATCAGAGGTCTTGGCGACCGGCGCAGGCCCAGGCGGTGCACCAGGTGCAGCTCGGCCAGGTGCGACCGGTTCAGTGGTGGCCGCTGCCGCGTCCTTGGGTGCCTTGTACCGGTTGAAGATGTGCGAGATACCGAAGGCACCCACGCCAAAAATCAACAGCACGCCAACGGCCATTGCGATGTTGCGAGGGTCCCTGAGAACGTTCTGGCGGCCATCAATCGCCAGCTCTTTGCCAGACCCAGCCGCGTAGCTGCTGTACAGCCCAAAAATGGCCGGGTCGTAGGCCTTCTGCCAGGTGTTAGCCCGCGTGCTGATCTTCTGATTGGTGCCCTCGAACATGTCCAGGCGGTACCGCTTGTTCAGCCCTACGGTCTTGAGCTTGTGCGTCCTGAACGAAAGCTCGACGACAGATTTCACGGTTCGATGGAGGTCCCCAATGCTCTGCAGCATCAAGGCCAGATCGCAGCTGACTTTCGTTTCGGGGTCCGTGTAGTGGCGATGCTCGCGCAAGAAAACTTGCGTGCTGGCCTTGATCTTTGTGGACGTGCCAAAGAAGCGCCAGGCCTCGTCGATGCAGACCATGTCGCCACCCTTCACCGTGGCCTCTTCGTCGCCATCGCGGCAGGGGAAAAAGCCATCGGCCGCAATCTGCTCGTTGGTGACCATGAGGAGCTGGCCGAGGTCCGCGCCTGGGTGTTTCTCATGGAGATACGCGCAAATTTTTTCGTAGTCCAGGCCTTCGATGTTCGTCACCACGCGGCGACCGCGAAGCAGTGCCGGAAGGATGACGAAGCCGACAACTTCGTATGTCTTCCCCGAGCCCATCAACCCGGTGTAAGCGTTGATCGGCATGGCTTACCCAATGACCGGAATACGGCGGATCATGAACCGCAGAACCCACGCACTGATGACGGCAGGCAAGCCCACATCGAAGTGCACCAGGTCGAGGAAGTACCACATGGACGGAGGGATGCCAGCGAGCGCGCCAGACATGGCCTGACCGTTCGGCAGCCGGTCGACCAGGACGGCAAGGAACTCAGTCGTGATGAAGAAGAGCGCAAAGAAAACGAAAAACTTTGCAATGACCGAGCGGACTAAAAAACCCAGCGTGGCATTGAAGGCGGAGAAGAGGATTGCGTACATGTCAGGCCCCCAGAACGATGATGAGCGCAGCGATAGACCACCCAACGAGAGCAGCTGCACCAAGGGCGGAGCGCTGCCCCTCGATCAGCTCGCAATGCTTGTTGGTCGATATGTCCTGACCCCACAGCGGGATCGAGAGCGCGGGACACTGTGACGTGTGACCCGGCACCTGGAAATTGCGCAGCGAGGGGAACAGATCGAAGACGGGCGCCATGATCTGCGCAGCAGTTGGGATGCCCTCCAGGCCAGGCTGCGCAATGTTCGGATTCGGGCCAAGGTCGAGAGTGGCCGAGCCACCAGGTGCGGTCGGATTGCCTGGCACTGTTCCAGCTCCACCGGCTACGACCGGCGAAGTGATCGAGGACAACGGCACGACTTCCCCAGGCTGGAGAGCGCCCGCAGCATCTGCAGCTGTAATCGGAAAGTAGTTGATGCCGGAATACCCCGCCCGGTTTGCGGCCTGCAAAAACATGGCGTTGACCATCTGCGCCAGCGAGGCCGCCGCGATGGGTTGCGAGCCCGCGAGCGGATACCGGTCGATGTAGTCGTTAAGCGTCTGCGCCTGCGAAAAACTGGGCTTCTGCAGGTTCACATCGATGTTGAAGTTTTCCGTAACGGTGTTGAAGACGCCAGGGTTAGACGATTCCAGCGCGGCGATGTTGTACGTCAGGGTGACCGGACACCGGTAGCCAGGAAACGCCGTATAGCTGGACACGCGCGTGTCAAAGCAGCTGCCGAAGTTCGCGCTGACGTTGTTGACCGCATTCGCAAAGTTGCGCATTCCCTGCGGGTTGAAGGTCGTACCCTGCAACCAGCTGAGCTGCACCAGGCGGGCCGATATGTACGCCTTCGCGCAATCGATGGCCTCTTTGCAACCTAGTCCGATGCTCATGTACTGGGTGCCGTATTGAAACGTGCCAAAGGGCATTTCAGGCAGGCCGCGGCAAGCCTCCTGCGTAGGCTCAGCCGATGGGTTTGGCATGAGCGGACACAAGTAGTTTTTGAACCCCGAAGCGTTGTAGACGGTCGAGAAGGTATTCCCGGCCAGCGGCTGATATGCAAAGTTGCCGTCATGCCTTGTGGTGAAGGCGAACGCCGTATCGCCAGGGTTCCCTGGCCGTGCGTCCTTGATGGGTACGTTGCCATACCCGACGTTCACGTTGCCTGCAGTGGCCGACCAGGAATAGGAAGAAACGTCGGTGGACACGCTGGTGACACCTACCGAGCTGGCCAAGCTGGCGAAGGAGAGCACGCCCCCCGTAATGGACGAGTGCCAGCTGGCCGCCGCGTTTGATGTGTAGTTCACAACGGCGGTCCAGTTTTCCCCAGCGAGGGCGACCAAGGCCAAGCCTGACCCGGCAGCGACGTTGGTTGCAGTCAACTGAGAACCAACGCGAGTAGCTGCAGCCACGAACACGCGAGCTGCAGCGATGCCAATCGGTACCAGGACGACGGCTGGCGCAATTGCGCGGGCCTGCATGACAGGCGACCAAATCAGCGAGAACGCCAAAAGGTGGACCAGGAAGGCCCGCGAATGTCGACGGGCAAGGCACAGGAGCAAGAACAGCATTTAGGCCCTCAAAACGATTCGTAGAGCGACGACCACCCACAACAGCAAGGCAGCGGCCCCAAGCGCCGCGCGTTGCGTCTCCAAGAGCTGGCAGTGCTCCTCGATGTGCAGAGAAGCGCCGAAGACGGACGGCGAGAACGTCGGGCACTGCGACGTATGACCGCCCGGGCCATAGGCGGCCAAGGATGGAAAAAGGGACCAGACCGGCGCAAGGATCGAAGCGCCAGAAATGCCCTCGACAGTGGGCTGTGCAATGGCCGGATCAGAGCCAAGATTCACGGAAGCGGCGCCACTGCCGCCAGTACCTGGCACGCTGGGCGGGTTCGGAGGCTCCACGGTTGGCGGCGGCAGCTCCTCCCCAAGCGTGGAGAACTTCACGAGCGTGTTGCCAAGGGCCGCGAGCACGTCACGGACCGTCACAGGCGTGTACACAAGGCCGCGATATCCGAAGCGCTGCGAACCCCAATAAAACATGCGATCGACCAGGAGCGCCAGCGTGTTGGGCGAAATCACATCGCTGGCGAATCGCGGGTCGCACGCGGCCAGCTGGTGGTATTTCGTGGCACCAGGACAAAGAAGAGGAACCGGATTCAATGACACATAGCGAACGTATGGACTCTCAAAATCACCAGTCACGCGAAACGTCTGATCCGTGCCGGATAAAGTGAAGTTGTATTGCAGCGAATAAAGACACGCAAGACCAGGCAGAAGGGTTTGCAGGTACGCAAAATCAGAAGCGTCTGCACAATTTCCCGAGGGCCGCACCATATAGCCGCCGTAGTATTGGCCGAAGTTGTCAAAACCAGCGGTGCGCAGCTTGTACGTTTTAACGTAGAAATCATATGACAGCATCGCTTGTACGCAATCCGAAACGTCGTTGCACGCGACGATATAAGGAGCTGTTGAATCTCGGTAGAACCATTTGTACCGGCCCGCCGTGTATGGCTGAAGGTTCGTGCAAGCGTTAGACGAGCTGGCGCAAAGATTTTGCGGCGAGTAGGTGCCGCTGATATACCTCGGCATCGTCTTAAACGTGAATGCAAACTCGGGGTCATAAATCCGCACGGCGGGATTGAATGACGAGGGCGAAGACGCCGATTGGTAAGCAGGCCGCAGCCGATACACGAAGGCGCCGATATCGCGCTCTGAAGCGACAGTGACAGTCGCGCCGGAGAACGTGTACGAAAGCGTTTCCCCGTAGAGCTTCGAGCCAGCCAACGCGGGCAGGAACGAAAGAAAGCTAAAGGCGTTTCCAGCCTGGTCAGCGGCCGTCTTTGTGCCGATCTGTTTCGCGTACTCAAGCGCACGGTTATACGAATCCCCGGTGGAAGCTGCGCGGTCGGTGGTCTTCGGCTGCGCGCGGGCAATCGCAGCCGCAAAAATCTTCGGCGCGGCCTGGGCAAATGAGATGTATTGCCGCTGCGCTTCGTGCTCAGGAATGACCTGCTGCGCCGATGCCAGGCACGAGGCCAACGCGAGCAGCAGGAAGGCCAGGAACTTCACCACTCAAGGCCCCGGATCAATGCGCCACCGGCAACAACACCCGTCATCCACGCCGCGATGATGTAAAGGTCATACATGCGAATTCACCATGAAAAAACCCCCAAAAAGCAGCCCTGCGCGCCTTCGGTGCTCGGGCCGTTTTTGGGGGTTGATGACAACCGCGTGAGACTTAGCGACGGATGAAACCGAGCACGGTGCGGACGCCGCGCATGGTCACGTACAGGCCTGCCAGGATGGCCGCCACGGCCATCAGCGCGGCGATAACGTCGGTGAAGGTCACGGCGGCAGTAAGCGGAGCGAAGGGGCTTGCAGCAGCTGCAGGGCCAGCGAGCATCGCCATCAGACCGGCGAACATTGCAAACAGAATTGCTTTGAGCTTGAGGGACATAGAAAACACTCCAGTTGATTAACCCTTACGGGCACTATTTGCGACGGATGACGCAAATTCTTTTAACGACTAGCGGCGCGCTTTGTCGTGCAAATATCGATCTTTTTTCGTCCAGGTGCGATAAACAGGCTTACCGTTCACATACTCTTCGTATTGATAGCCAACCTTGGGACCGCCGCTATCGCCACTGACCAGGCGCAGCAACTTTCTGGCACTGTTTTCAAAAACAACCAGGCCGACGATGATTGCAGCAATAGAAACGACAGCAAAAATCGAAGCGTCAATGACCAGGTGCAGATTGGCCGCTATCAGCTGCAGGAACGCATCAATAATCATTTTGTTTACCCTTAATAAGTTCAAGAACTGCGCCGACAAACTTACCGAGAATCCAGCAGCTGATGACCAGGCCGAAGGACATAAAAAAGGATTCGCGCATCAAGACAGGGTCTGGGAGATTGACGCCAGCACTACCACCAGGCGAAGAAATCTCTTGTGTAGTGAAAATGCGTAAATCGGTTGAGCAGGACGGATCGACGACAACCATGGGATACATGGTTGTGAAGTTCTCGCCTCCGTCGAGGTTGCGAGCAAAGGGCGTTTCAACGGGCAACACGCGGACACACTGAGGCATGGCGGAGCGGTATTGAGATGACAGGCGGTAACCCTGCGCGCAGGGCTACGACCTGGCATCACTCGATAGCGTCAAGCGTCATATCCACCGGCGTGACGGTGGACACCTCGCCGGTCTCCTTGTCGGTGCTGCGAAACGGCTTGCGCGTGTAGCCGCCCAGCTGGGCCAGCACGATGACTTCGTCACCGACTTGTCCGAGCGTCCCCTTACTGCGAATCTCGATGGTTTGCGGGCGGCTGTAGGCGTCAGGCGCTGGCGTGAGAATCCGCGTATACGTCGTTTTTTCGTGGCGGCGGCGCGCATCGATGCGGCCTTTGACGTGCACCTGCATGAACGCGGGCGCCTTGGTGGTCGAGCTGGTTTCGTTGGATGTGGCCATGGTGGTTCTTTCGATCAAGCGGCAAGCCGCAACAGGTCCCGGCTAACGTGGTACTCAGGCCGATTCCGCGCCGGGAGAGAGCAGAAACGGCGATCCACGCGCATCGGCGTGAAGTCGTGGATTGGGGAATCGTTCGCAACGATGAAAACGTCAGAACCGCGCCAGCTCACGCCCGCTTCTTCGAGCAATTTGCGGTTTCGATAGAACGTGGGTTTGGTGTAGCGCTCGCGCGCTTTTTCATCGCCTCGAACAGCCATGACCTGCCAGAAGGCATGGAGTACATGGGCCAGCTTTGAGGGGTAGGTGTCCTGCAGGCGTTGCCATACAGCCTCTTCGGTGCGGACGGTGTCCATGCCTTGTTTCCCTTCTCTGAGCACTCGCTCTATCTCTGCGTCGTGAATGCGCTGCAGGTAGGCGTCCGTGACCTCATCAACCCGAGGGTTGCGCCCAAAGTCGTACTGCAGCTTGTCGGCGTGTATCTCCACCTCAACGCGCAGCCGGTTGTCTGCGAGCCGTTGAAGGGCGTTCAATTTGCGCTCTACGCGCTCCTGCAATGACTCGTCAGGCCCGTACAGATGGCCGAACAAGATCTTGAAAAACCGGCGCAGCCGCGCCAGGTCGTGGACCCGGAATTCGGGGCCCTTGTGATAGAACTTGACCGTGGTGGTCTTGCCTGGGAAGTACAGGCTTTGAGCGGTCTTCATGGCCTTCTTGCCGCGCCGAGGAAAGCTCAGCAGCTGCATGCCGTCGAAGAACTGTTTGATGCTGGCTTTGGGCAGGTTGAAGACGTTTGCCACGTCCACGCGGTGAACGGTCCAGAAGTCGGCGCCTGGCATGTCGGTATCGAGCAGCTTTTCAACCAGGGCGATAAGGTCGCAACACGCCTTGCGGAAGTCGGTAGGCCCGCCGTAAACGTTATGCCCAAGCATGGCCTTGTGCACGCTGGCCTCAACGAGCAAATAAGGCTCGCAAGGGTGCATGCGAACGGTGCCGTTCTTGTCGGCCTGGTGCTCTTCGTGCATCGGCTTGATGGCGATGCGGCTATCCCAGGAGCCGAGCAGCTCGCCCGCGTGCAGCTCGTACAGGACTTCACCCGTACCGAGGTGCATGCCGCTGCGCAAGATGCATTGCTGCTCGATGCGTGCCATCACCGATGGATCGATGGACGGCGAACGGAGCTTGACGGTGTCGTAAGCCATCAGCGCGACGCCCCCTCGCCGATGAAGCGACTTTTCTCACACATGAGACTGTCAGGCGGTGCTACCACGCCCGCCTGACAAAAACCGCCCCCGTCGAGCGTCGTCGAAAAATGCAAATTCGCAGCAGCTGCGCGGCTGCGCGCAGATACTGCATCCAGGTCCGTGCAGGCCTGGCTGATGTAGTCGGAGGCATAGCGGCGCAATGCCGTTTCGACCTCGAACATGTGTTCATCGAACCAGGCCGACTTTTCCGGCGTGTCCATGAACAGACGAATGTGCGCAGCGCAACGCACAATGCGCCGCGCCTCTTGGCTCATGCGGGGTTCGGGAGACAACAGCAGCATTGCCGCGCCCGATTGGCCGTTGATGGTCATGGGCGTGTCTCCCTGACTTGGGGAGTCCTGCGCTGATCGAGCAAAGCGCGTTCGAGAAGATCGCGCTGCCTGGTCAGGTATGCGAACTGGCTTTCGTTCGCCTGGCGGCGCAGCTGGTGGTCATTGCAGATGCCGCCGCTTGTGACTTCCAGCTCGTGCTTGAGGCAGGCCTGGCGCGCTGCCATCACTGGCGAATCGTGGCGTACTTGCTCGAAGTGCTTGCAGTTGCGGCAGCCTGGCCGCTGGCCTGGCGTGAGGTAGCCCACTTGGGCGTGCTTGGCGACGAGCCTCATGCGCGACGCTCCGCGCGAACGTCGGAGGTAGGGAACCATGCCCGCATGCAATGGCAGCTGAACCAAAAGCCTTCTGGCGCTCTCAGCTCGCCCCAAATCATGTCGGAGCCCTCCCCCTGCCCACCACCGGCTAGGGCCGCCAAGCTTTCACCGGAGGTGTTAGCGGCAGGAGGAGGACAAAGGTTTTTCCCTTGCTGGGAAATCTCTTCGGTCATACCCGATCCGGGATGACCTTGGAATGGCTTGATAGACATGGCGGCCCTTGTGTGAAAATTGCCAAATTGAGACTGGACTCAATCAGGTACCGGCAATCTAACACAAATGGACTCAATATGGCACCACTTGCAACACTCAACGACTTGATCGAGCAGGCTGCCGCCGTGGCAGGAAGCCAAAGAAAACTGGCTGCATTGCTTGAGGTCAACCCCTCGAACCTGATCGAGATGAAACAGGGAAAGCGCGCTTGCAGCTGGCGGCTTAGAGGGAAGATGCGCGCGATATTGGGTGAGGACCCAGCGCACGCTTTCATGGCTGCGATGACGGAAGATTTGTCATCGTCAGAAAACGAGGACGAAAAAAAAGCTGCAGCATCTTTTTCGGAGATGCTTGCAGCTTTTCCTTCGGATTGGCGGAAACGGAGGGATTCGAACCCTCGATGAGGCTCTACACCCCATACTCCCTTAGCAGGGGAGCACCTTCGGCCACTCGGTCACGTTTCCAATCCCACTATTATGCCTCATTTCACAGTCGCCTTTGTGAGGCAAAGCCGGTCCCGCTGACTTGCAGGCATCACCCGAAAGCCTTGTGTTGACGGGCGCGCGTGGGTTCGACGCACTGCGTGTTCATCGCTACCGCGGTCCTGATTTCAGACGCCGAGCCCATCGGGATCTGATACCCCCCGGTGCGCTCAGGAGACGCAAACCCCGGGGTCGTACCAATCGAGGTGCAGAGCCGACCGCACGACGAAGCCCCGCCCCACCTTGAGATGGATGCGGTGGCCCCGCGTTGTGCACGCGGCGATCTGGTCAAGCAGCTCGGCCAGCTGCGCTGCCGACGGTGTGGTCTGGTACTGGTGGCGCAGCCAGTGGCGCAGCGCATTGGCCTGGCGGGAACGGCTCAATTGCCGCAACGGCCCCAGGGCTGGCGGCAGACCGATCAGGGCAAGATCTTCTTGCGCGATTTCGCCCAGCAACTCCGTTGCCTGCCAGGCATTGGCGGCCGTGCGTGCGAAAGTTTCGCGAAACCCCGGGAAGGCGGCCTCGACCGCGGGCAGCAAATCGGCCCGGATGCGATTGCGCGTAAAGCGCGTGTCGCTGTTGGTGGGGTCTTCTACCCAGGCCATGCCCTGCTCGCGCAGCCAGCGGCGCACATCGACACCGGACACCCGCAGCAGAGGTCGATGCCATGCCACCCCAGCGCGCTCCCGGTAAGCGGGCATGGCGGCCAGCCCCGCCACGCCGGAGCCCCGCGACAGCGCAAGAAGCAGCGTCTCGACCTGGTCATCAGCATGCTGAGCCAGAGCGATACAGGGAATACCTGGCGCGGCCACACCTGCCAGGACCATGGCCTGCAAAGCCCCGTAACGGGCCTGCCTGGCTGCATCCTCAGGACTCTGCCCCGCCGCGGAGCGTGCATCAAGCCGTTGCACATGCAGTGGCACATTCAGCTGCCTGCATAACGCCACGCAGTGCTGCTCGAAACCATCCGCGGCAGCCTGCAGGCCGTGGTGGACGTGAAACGCGCGCACCTGCCCAGGCCAGCGGCGTGCGCAGGCGAGAAGCAGCGCTGTTGAGTCCGCGCCTCCGCTCAGCGCCACGCCCAGGGGGAGCGATGGCGCGAATGATCGGATGGCAGCTTCAAACGACTGCGTCATCCGGTGCGCCCCTGGTTTGGTCAAGGTCCGCCGACGAAATGCTCACGACAACCGACCCACCCGGACGGCGCCGTGCAGAGGCACCCAAATGAGGAGGAAGCAGGGAACAGGTTCGCACGCAAGACATGGCAAAGCCCGAATTATCACAGGCCAAAATTGCAGGCGGAATCGACCGGGCGTTGCGGACCCGGCACCGCAGCGCTCACCCCTGCAGCACGCTACAAGCCGGCTTAGCCGGCGCGCACGGGAAGGCGGGGCGCTGCTGTTGGCGACGCTTTAGAAGTGTCAGTGGACAAGCGGAAGGTCGCCACCACCTCGGAGAGACGAACGGATTGATCCTTCAAGCTCTGCGCGGCCGCGGCACTCTCCTCGACCAGCGCCGCGTTTTGCTGGGTCATCTGGTCTAGCTGTGCCACGGCCTGGCCTACTTCGTTGATGCTGGTGCTCTGCTCGTTGGTGGACGCCGTGATCTCGGCCATGATGTCCGTCACACGCTGCACCGAGCTGACGATGTCGGTCATGGTCGTCCCTGCGTCGTGCACCAGCCGCGAGCCGTTTTCCACCTGCTCCACCGAGGTATTGATAAGTGCCTTGATCTCGCGTGCAGCTTCGGCGCTACGCTGTGCCAGGCTGCGGACCTCACCAGCCACCACGGCGAAGCCACACCGGCCCGCGCAGCTTCCACGGCAGCGTTCAGCGCCAGGATATTGGTCTGAAAGGCGATGCCATCGATAACACCGATGATGTCATTGATCTTCCGGGAAGCAGCATTGATCTGATCCATGGTCGCTACGACGTTGCCCACCACTTGCCCGCCGTGCTGAGCAACGCTGGAGGCCTGTGCCACCAACTGGTTGGCCTGCCGCGCCGAGTCGGCGTTGTGGCGCACGGTTTCAGTCAATTGCTGCATTGAAGCTGATGTCTGTTGCAGACTGGAGGCGGTGAGCTCGGTACGGCCGCTCAGATCCTGGTTGCCCGTGGCGATCTCCTCTGCGGCGACACGGACAGATCCGCTCGCTTCGCGGATCTGCGACAGCACGCCGGAGAGCTTGGCCACGAAACTGTTGAAGCTCGTGGCAATCTGCGCCAGCTCGTCCACACCCTGTGCATCGATACGTCGCGACAAATCGCCATCGCCCGCGCCGATTTCATGCATGGCATCACGCACCAGTGTCAACTGCCGCAGACGCCGGGTGAGCACCACGCCAAGCAACGCAGCCGCCGCGATCAGAACCAGCAAACTGGAAACCAGCGAAGTCGCCAGCATGGAACGGATCGGCGCCATGGCCTCGCTTTCGTCCAGGGCGACCACCAACATCCATGGTGTTCCTGCGATGTTCGCCACACTCAGGAGTCGGCTGCGCCCGCCGATATCGGCCTGAAGGAGTTGACGATTGTTCGCAGCGCCCATCAGCTTGTCGGCGGTGACCTCCTTGGATAGCTCGGCAAGCGGCTTGAGGGTGAGCGCCTGATCCCGGTGAGCAATGATCTTTCCGTCCGCAGAAGCGAGAAAACCGAAGCTCTCTGGCGTAGGACGGATAGAGGCCACGTTGGCTACCACCGACTCCATGTACACGTCGCCCGCCGCAACACCCTTGAGCGATGCGCCTGAACCCACGGGTGTGGCAAACGTCACGACCAGCTTCTGGTCCGACGCTGAAATATAGGGCGGGGTAACGACGGGCTTGCCCGCCTGCGCAGCCAGTTTGTACCAGGGACGCGCCGTGGGGTCATAGTCAGCCGGAAGGCTGCGTGCTTCGGAGAACACGTACTTCTTGTCTGCGTAGCCAAAGTACGCAGTACTGAACTGGCCAGCATCACGAAGCATCGCGAGAAACTTGGCGGGCTCTGGGTCCGCAAAGGCAGACACGGATGCCGACACGGTGTTGGCCTTGGCACGGGTCCACTCCTCAATGGTTTCCGCATGGCTCTTGGCTGTTGCGAGCCCCTCCTCTGCCAGGGATTCGTGCGCCTGATGGCGTGCAGTGAGGTAGTTGACCAAGGTAAGTGCCAGCAGCGCCACCACCATGCATGCCGCAGACGCCGCAAGAATCTGGCCCTTGAGTGATTTCAACACGGACATCACGGCTCCCAAGAATGGCCCATGCGGGCTGTTCTCGAGGATGTTACCGCCTGTAGCATCCGACGCGCCAGCGAGTCCACGCGCTCCGGGCACTTGTATTGCGGCAAAAACAACATCGGCCCCTGAAGGGCCGATGCGATGCAAGCGGAAGAAGGGGCCAGGCCTTCTTAGCGGCTGTCAGCCTTGGTATCGCTGAAGCGCCCGTAGCTCTGCAGACGCTCGTAGCGGCGGTCCAGCAGGTCCTTGGTTTTCAGGTCAGCCACCTGACGGAACGCATCGCCCAGGGCGCGCTTGAGGAACGCAGCCATCTGCTTGTGATCGCGGTGGGCGCCGCCGACGGGCTCGCTCACGATCTTGTCCACCAGGCCCAGAGCCTTCAGGCGGTGGGCCGTGATACCCAGCGCATCGGCAGCTTCCTGCGCCTTGTCGCTGGTCTTCCACAGGATGGACGCGCAGCCCTCGGGGCTGATCACGGAGTAGATCGCGTACTGCAGCATCACCACCTGGTCCGCCACGCTGATGGCCAGCGCGCCACCCGATCCGCCCTCGCCGATGATCGTGGTGATGATGGGCACTTCTAGCTGTGCCATCTCGAAAATGTTGCGCCCGATGGCCTCGGACTGGCCGCGCTCTTCCGCATCAATGCCAGGATAGGCGCCTGGCGTGTCGACAAACGTGAACACAGGCAGCTTGAACTTCTCGGCTGTCTTCATCAGGCGCAGGGCCTTGCGGTAACCCTCGGGCTTGCTCATGCCAAAGTTGCGCATGGCGCGCTCCTTGGTATCGCGACCCTTCTGATGGCCCAGCACCATGCAGGCGTGGCCGTTGAAACGCGCCAGCCCGCCCACGATGGACAGGTCATCGGCGTAGTGACGGTCGCCGTGCAACTCGACAAAGTCGGTAAAGATGTCGCGCACATAGTCGAGCGTGTAGGGGCGCTCGGGGTGGCGGGCGATCTTGGTGATCTGCCAGGGGCTCAGCTCGCTGTAGATGTCCTTGGTGAGCTGCTGACTCTTCTTGCTGAGCTGGTCGATCTCTTCCGAAATGTCGACAGCGCTTTCGGTCTGCACGTAGCGCAGTTCTTCAATCTTGGATTCCAGTTCGGCAATCGGCTGCTCGAAATCCAGAAATGTCTTTTTCGCCAACGTTTTTCTCCTTGGGATCGCGCCGCTGTGGGCGGGCTGCTGCAAGCGGCTCGCACTTTAACCGAGGTGCAACAGATTGTGTAGGCTCGTCAGGCAGCGTCAGTAGGCCACGGGCAGGGGGTCCAGCGAGCGCCAAATATACCAAGTCGCCACGCTGCACCAGGGCTTCCAGGCCTCGGCGACTTCGCGGGCTTCACTGCGGCTGACCGGATCGCCCGAAAAGTAATTCTGGCTGATGCCGTTGATCAGGCCCACATCGTCCAGGGGCAATACGTTGGGCCGCATCAGGTAGAAGATAAGGAACATCTCTGCCGTCCAGCGGCCGATGCCGCGGATGGCGACCAGTTCGGCAATGATGGCCTCGTCGTCCATCGCGGCCCAGTCCTTCACATGCAGCTTACCGCCCTCAAAGTGCATGGCCAGGTCGACCAGATAGTCCACCTTGCGGGCCGACAGGCCCGCGGCGCGCATGTCGTCGATCTTGAGCTTGAGCACACTGGCGGGCTTCATGCTGCGCGGCAGCGCGGCAAAACGCTCCCACACCGTCTGAGCGGCCTTCACTGAAATCTGCTGGCCCACGATGCTGCGCGCCAGCGTCGTGAAGGCATCGCCCCGCGTCTGCAGGGCAGCATCACCAAACTGGGGGATCAGTCGCTTCATCACCCGGTCTTTTTTTACCAGGTGCTTGCAGGCCTCAGCCCAGTAGTCGGGCGTGGCCAGGACGGGTGCAGCGGCGTCAGCTGCCATTTTTTTAGTAGCCGCCACCGCTTGCCCCATCTGCCACAGGGGCTGCTTTTTCCTGGAGAGAAGCGATCACTGGGCCGCTTCCCAAGTGGTGCCAGCAGCAGAGTCCTTGAGGACGATGCCCTGCGCCAGCAGCTCCTGGCGGATACGATCGGCCTCGGCAAAGTTCTTCGCCGCCTTGGCGGCCGCACGCGCAGCGATCTTCGCCTCTATGTCGGCCTCGTTCACCGCGGCGCCAGCCTGCAGGAAAACACGCGGGTCGCCCTGCAGCACCCCCAGACAGCCACCCAGCGCACGCAGCAGGCCGGCCAGCGCGGGCGAGCGCGACTTGTTGACCTCGCCTGCCAGGTCAAACAGCACGGCCACGGCCTCGGGAGTCCCGAAGTCTTCGTCCATCGCAGCCTTGAAGCGCGCCGCGTAGGGATCGGTCCAGTCGATCTGCGCCATCTCTGCTGGCGCTACCAGACTGAGGGCTGTGTACAGGCGCTTGAGCGCCTGGCGCGCATCGTCCAGGTGGGCGTCGCTGTAGTTCAGTGCGCTGCGGTAATGGGCACGCACGATGAAAAACCGCACGGTTTCCGCGTCGTACTGCTGCAGCACATCGCGGATGGTGAAGAAATTGCCCAGGCTCTTGGACATCTTCTCGTTGTCCACACGCACAAAGCCGTTGTGCATCCAGAACCTGGCCAGCGGCTTCCCGGTGGCGCCTTCGCTCTGGGCAATCTCGTTCTCGTGGTGGGGGAACTGCAGGTCGGCACCACCGCCGTGGATGTCGAAGGTTTCGCCCAGCGTGGCGCAGCTCATGGCCGAGCACTCGATGTGCCAGCCGGGGCGGCCCACGCCAAACTCGCTGTCCCACTTCGCCTCCGGTGGCTCATCCGCCTTCGCAGCCTTCCACAGCACGAAGTCGAGCGGGTCTTCCTTGGCGCCCTCCACGGCGACGCGCTCGCCAGCGCGCAGTTCATCCAGCGACTTGCCCGACAGCTTGCCGTAGCCCGCAAACTTGCGCACCGAGTAATTCACATCGCCGCTGGCGGCACGGTAGGCCAGGCCCCTGCCTTCGAGCTGGCTGATGAGCGATAGCATCTGCGGCACGTACTCCGTCGCACGTGGCTCGACGGCCGGAGGCTCGATCCCGAGCGCACCGATGTCGGCATGCATGGCATCGATCATTTCGTCGGTGAGCGCGCGGATGGTGATGCCGCGCTCCAGCGCACGCCGGATGATCTTGTCGTCAATATCAGTGATGTTGCGCACGTAGGTCACGCGCATACCGCTGGCCTTGAGCCAGCGCTGCACCACATCAAACGCCATCATCATGCGGGCGTGGCCGATATGGCACAGATCGTAGATGGTCATGCCGCACACATACATGCGCACATGGCCGGGTTCGAGCGGGGAAAACTCCTCCAAGGCACGCGAAAGCGTGTTGTAGATGCGCAAACTCATGGGATTTCAGTAACGGGGAGACCGGATGGATGGGCCCCGAAAGGGGCCCGGCAGCGGCAGGCGGCAGCCCGCGGCAGGGGAGGCCTGCAAGGGGTTCGAAGCCCTCAACAGCAGCGGCAACAGCGTACCGTCATGACAACCCCCTCAGCTACAATCCGCCGCAGTATAAGCCCCGACCGGCCAGTAGCGGCCCAACCCACCGATCCGCACATGAAGCAAGTTCGACGCTCCCTTCCACAACTACTGCGCCTGGTGGCCCTGACCGCACTGCTGGGCACAGGCGTGGTCCATGCCGACGACTATGCCGACATTGCGCAGCTGCTCAAGGCGGGCAAACCGGCCGATGCGCTGGCCAAGGTGGAGCAGCGCCTGTCGGCCAACCCGCGCGACCCGCAACTGCGCTTCCTGCGCGGCGTGGCGCAGGCGGATTCCGGCAAGCCGTCCGATGCGATTGCCACCTTCACCAAGCTGACGGAAGACTACCCCGAGCTGCCCGAGCCCTACAACAACCTGGCGGTGTTGTACGCCAACCAGAACCAGCTGGACAAATCGCGCACGGCGCTGGAGATGGCGATCCGCACCAACCCCAGCTACGCCACCGCGCATGAGAACCTGGGCGACATCTATGCCAAGCTGGCCAGCCAGGCCTACAACAAGGCGCTGCAGCTCGACGCGAACAACGCCAACTCGGTCAAGCCCAAGCTGGCCCTGATCCGCGAACTGTTCTCGGCAGAACCTGCTGGCAAGGGTGCGCGCGCAGCAGCCGCGCCCGCTGCCGTGGTGGCCGTGCAGCGTCCGGCGTCAGCGCCCGCTCCGGCGGCTGCGCCAGCCGCCAGCAAAACGCCGCAGCCTGCACCAGCCCCGACCCCTGCCCCTGCCCCTGCCCCTGCCCCTGCACCGGCGCCCGCGCCAGCGCCAACCCCGGCACCTGCTCCGGCACCCGCCGCAACGCCTGCTCCGGCAGCTGCCGCGCCGGCCGCTGCCGCTCCCGCCGCAGAGGATGCCGCCGCCGTCAAGGCCGTCACCGCTGCCGTGCAGGCGTGGGCAGCTGCCTGGTCTGCCAAGGACATGTCCCGCTACCTCGCAGCCTACGACAAGACATTCGACCCGCCCGGCAATCAGACCCGCGCCGCCTGGGAAAAGGAGCGCGAGGCCCGCATCGTCGGAAAGTCGAGAATCAGCGTGAACATCAGCGACCTGAAGGTGTCTGTCGAAGGCAACAAGGCCACGGCACGCTTTCGCCAGGCCTACACGGCTGATTCGCTGAACGTGGCCAGCCGCAAGACGCTGGACATGGTCAACAGCAACGGCCGGTGGACCATCGTCCGCGAATCCACGGGCGGCTGATCGTGCCATCCGAGCCGGCGACCGCACACTGCGTGCGGGCCATGACCGCCGACCTGCGCTGACCCGGAGCCGAACGCCAGCATGTTTGTCGAGCTGTCCGCACGACTTCGCCGGACTGGGGTTGGCGCACTGATGCTTGCAGCCCTGCTGCACGCCACGGCCTCACACGCCCAGAGCAACAACAAGCCGCAGCGAAAGTCTGCACAGGCTGCAGCAGCCAAGGCACAACCGCCAGCCCCGCCTGCGCCCCTGCGCGACGGCGACGCCGAAGAGCGGCTGCTTGCCGTGTACAGGCTGATCGGCGCCGGGCAAAACCGCGAAGCCCTGCAAAAAGCCGAAGCGCTGACCCGCGACTATCCCAACTTTCAACTGGCACAACTCGTCGTGGGCGACTTGCTTACGGCACGGCTGCGCCCCATCCGCCGCATGGGCGATGCACCCGAGCCCGACACGCTGCGCAGCATCCAGGCTGCCACCACGCTCGAAGAGCTGCGCAACGAATCACGCCAGCGTGTGGATGCCCAGCGCATCCGCCCGCCGGCCGGCACCATCCCGGCGCAGTTCCTGGAACTCTCGCCGCGTTCGCGCCACGCCATCGCGGTAGACGCCACCCGCTCGCGCCTGTACCTCTTTGAAAACACTGCCAGCGGCCTTCGACTGGTGGCCGACTACTACGCATCGGTCGGCAAGCTCGGCATCGAGAAAAACATTGAAGGCGACCAGCGCACGCCGCTGGGTGTGTACTTCATTACCAGCCGGCTGGACCCCGCCTCGCTCAAGGACTTCTACGGCGCGGGCGCGTTGCCCATCAACTACCCCAACCCGCTGGACCAGAGCCGCGGCAAGACCGGCAGCGGCATCTGGCTGCACGGCACACCGCCCGACCAGTTCGCGCGTGCGCCACTGGCCACGGATGGCTGCCTGGTGCTGGCCAACCCCGACCTGGAGCGCCTGCTGCGCACGGTGGAACCGCGCTCCACGCCGGTGGTGATCGCGCGCCAGCTCAACTGGGTGGCACCGCACAGTGTGCAGGCAGACCGCAAGGCATTCGACGCCGTGCTGGACGCCTGGCGCGCGGCCAAGACCGACGGCGACATGAAACGCCTGCTGTCGTTTTACGCTCCCGACTTCCAGAGCCACCGCAAGAAGCCACTCGATGAGTGGACCACGGTGCTGCAGGCTGAGGCCCGGGCCCTGCGCGGGCGGGAACTCCAGCTCAAGGACAAGTCTTACCTGCGGTGGACCGACTCGGCGGACACCATGGTGGTAACGTTCGGCGAGGTTGCAGCAGGCGCCCGCACCGGGACGGTCAAGCGCCAATACTGGACGCGGCGCGGCCAGCAATGGCAGATATTTTTCGAAGGAGTGATTGGATGATTTCCAGAAGAAATTCAACGCTGGCGCTAGCCGGCATTGCCCTGACAGCGATCTTTTCAGTCGCATCGGTTCAGGCCCAGACTGCCCCCAAGGTCAAGCTCGCGACTTCGATGGGTGACATCGTGGTCCAGCTCGACCCGGGCAAGGCGCCCAAGACGGTCGAGAACTTCCTGGCCTACGTGAACGACAAGCACTACGACGGCACGGTGTTCCACCGCGTGATCGACGGCTTCATGATCCAGGGCGGCGGCTTCACGGCCGACATGCAGCAAAAGCCCACCAAGGCGCCCATCCCGCTCGAAGCCAGCAATGGCCTAAAGAACGACACGTACACCATCGCGATGGCGCGCACGGGCAACCCCAACTCGGCCACCTCGCAGTTCTTCATCAACGTGAAGGACAACGCCATGCTCAACGCCCCCAGCCCCGACGGCCACGGCTATGCCGTGTTCGGAAAGGTGGTCGAGGGCACCGCCGTGGTCGACAAGATCAAGGCCGTGGCCACCGGCAACAAGGGCCCGCACCAGAACGTGCCCAACACCCCCGTCACCATCAACTCCGCCACCCTGGTGAAGTGAGCCCCATTTTTATTGAGAAAGAAGCTACGCCCATGAGCAACCCACAAGTCGAACTGCACATCACCGGCTACGGTGTCATCACCCTTGAACTCGACGCCGCCAAGGCACCCAAGTCGGTCGAGAACTTCCTGGCCTACGTGAACAAGGGCCACTACAACAACACCATCTTCCACCGCGTGATCCCCGGCTTCATGGTGCAGGGCGGTGGTTTTGAGCCAGGCATGACACAAAAGGGCACCGATGCGCCCATCGAGAACGAAGCCAACAACGGCCTGAAGAACGCCAACTACACCGTGGCCATGGCCCGCACCAGCGACCCGCACTCGGCCACCGCTCAGTTCTTCATCAACGTGGCGGACAACGGTTTCCTGAACCACACCGCTCCCTCGGCCCAGGGCTGGGGCTATGCCGTGTTCGGCAAGGTCGTGGGCGGCGCCGACGTGGTCGACAAGATCAAGGCCGTGAAGACGGGCCGCAAGGGCTTCCATGACGACGTGCCAAAGGATGACGTCGTCATCGAAAAGGCTGTCGCCCTCTGAGCATGACGTTGATCTGAGATCAGCGTCCGTGACCACGACCGTGCCCCGGTTCGAGGAGCTTGCCGCTCCTTCGCACTGGCGCACGGTCGATTTCATTTCAGATCTGCATCTGCAGGCCAGCGAGCCCGCCACGGTGGATGCGTTCACGCGCTACCTGACGCATGGCAGCGCCGATGCCCTCTTCATTCTCGGCGACCTGTTCGAGGTGTGGGTGGGCGACGACGCCATGGCCGAGCCCGGCTGCTTTGAAGCCCAAGGCTGCGCCGCCCTCCAGGCCGCCGCGCAGCGCATGCCGGTGTACTTCATGCATGGCAACCGCGACTTCCTTGCGGGCCAGGGTTTTGCGCAGCACTGCGGCATCACGTTGCTGGACGACCCCACCGTACTGACCTTTGCCGGCCAGCGTTATCTGCTGAGCCATGGCGACCTGCTGTGCATCGATGATGTGGATTACCAGCGCTTTCGCGTGCAGGCGCGCAGCAGCGCATGGCAGCACCAGTTTCTGTCGCAGCCGCTGGCCACGCGCCGGGCGCAGGCGCGCGGCATCCGCCAGGAGAGCGAGGCGCGCAAGCAGTCGGGCGCCAGCTATGCCGATGTGGACCATACGGCGGCCATTGCCTGGCTGCACGCGGCCGATGCGCACACCCTCGTCCACGGCCACACGCACAAGCCCGCCACGCACACGCTGGCGCCCGGCCTGCAGCGCGTGGTGCTGAGCGACTGGGACGCCGCCGCATTGCCCCCCCGCCTGGAAACACTGCGTTTATCCGCCGCGGGGCTGGAACGCGTCAAATTGGCCCCTACATACCAGCCATCCTGACTGAGGGGCCGTGATCGCGTCCCCGCCCGATCACGCTCATGCCGCCCATCCTCAACCGCCTCTGGCGCCACGTGCGCGCCACCGTGGCCCCCGTGCCCGACATCTCAGCTGAACTGTGGCTGCAGACGCTGCACCGCTATCCCTTTCTGGCCGCCCTGTCACTGCCCGAACAGGCCAAGCTGCGCGCACTGAGCGCGCTGTTCCTGGACCACAAGCAGTTCCACGGCGCACACGGCCTGCAGGTGACGGACGCCATGGCCATCGACATTGCCGCACAGGCCTGTCTGCCGCTGCTGCACCTGGGCGAAGCCGGCAAGGCGCTGGGCTGGTACGACGATTTCGTGACCATCGTCGTGCACCCGGCCGAGGCCGTGGCGCGGCGGCAGATCACCGACGAAGCCGGTGTGGTGCACGAGCACACGCAGGTACTGCTGGGCGAAGCCATGGAGCGCGGCCCCGTCATGCTCAGCTGGGAGCATGTGGCCAACGCCACCGAGAACACCGCGCGCGGCCACAACGTGGTGGTGCACGAGTTTGTGCACAAGCTCGACATGAAAAGCGGCGACGCCAACGGCTGCCCGCCGCTGCCCGCGGGCTTCATGGGCGCGCGCACCGGCCGCGCGGCGTACGAAGCATGGTGGAACACCTGGGAACCCGCCTATCAGGACTTTCGCGAGCGCGTGATCATGGCCGAGCGCTTTGGCGCAGAGCGCCCCTGGCTGGACGCCTACGGCGCCACGGCGCAATCCGAATTCTTTGCCGTGGCCTGTGAGGCCTACTTTGTGAACCGGGCCCGTTTTGCGCAGGAGTTTGCGACGCTGATGCCGGTGCTGGACGCGTTTTTCCGCCGCGAAGACAGCACATAGGCAGCGCCTGCCTTCGCGGCCCGTCGCACAGCGAGCCAAGCCAGCACGTGGCGCTGATGCAGGCTACAACCCCAGCGCGCTCAGCGAAACATGGTCGTCGGGCCTGCGCCCCAAAGGCCAGTGAAACAGCCGGTCCTGCGCGCTGATCTGCAGGTCGTTGATGCTGGCATAGCGCCGCTCCATCAGCCCCTGCGCGTTGAACTCCCAGTTCTCGTTGCCGTAAGAGCGCCACCACTGCCCCGCCGCGTCATGCCACTCGTAGGCAAAGCGCACGCCGATGCGCGGGCCGCCAAAGGCCCACAGCTCCTTGATGAGCCGGTAGTCCAGCTCACGCTCCCACTTGCGCTGCAAAAAGGCACGCACCTGCTCACGCCCCACTGGAAACTCCGCGCGGTTGCGCCAGCGCGTGTCCTCGGTGTAGACCTGCACCACGCGGTCGGGGTCGCGGGAGTTCCAGGCGTCTTCGGCCATGCGCACCTTTTGTGCGGCAGTCTCAGCGGTGAAGGGCGGGACGGGTGGGCGGGATTCCATGGCAAGGGCCTTTCAATAGAGGGAGCGGAGGCACGACATGCATCGCCAGCGATGCGCTCAGGTTGGGGAAGTGTGCACAGGCGCAAATGCATGTGGACAGGTCTGTCTACCTGCCGCACTCTACCCAATGTAGACAGACCTGTCTATCATCGCCCACATGCCCATCGCACCGCCAGCCCTCACCCCTGACCAGCCCGCGCGCGAGCGCATTCTGTGGACGGCGTGCGCCCTGTTCTACCGCGACGGCGTGCGCGCCACGGGCATCGACCGGGTGATCGCCGAGGCCGGGGTCACCAAGGTCACGTTCTACCGGCACTTCCCGAGCAAGAACGACCTGGTGCTGGCGTTCCTGGCCGATCGGCACACGCGCTGGATGCAATGGTTTGACGCGGCCCTGCAGCGCCACGGCAACACGCCAGACGCCCTGGTGCCGGCGCTGGCCGAGTGGCTGGAGGATGCGGACTTTCGGGGCTGCGCGTTCCTGAACACCAGCGCCGAGCTGGGCGGCAGCCTGGACGGTGTGAACACCCTCACCCGCCAGCACAAAAGCGACGTGGCCCGACGCATCGAGGCCCTGATGCCCCAAGCGGGGAGCGCTGGCCCGCATGCTGTGCATGGCGATGGACGGCGCGGTCACGCATGCCTTGTTCGGCACACCGCCCGCGCAGGCGCTGGCGGGCCTGGCGCAGGCCGTGGCCCTGCTGCCCGCGGCACCACGGCGCAGGCGCCCTGCACCGGCAACCTGAGCGGCCTTGCCCCGGCTTTGCCGTCAGCCGGGCGGTCCGGCGCGTTCAGCCCGCCTGCAGCGCCTTGCGCGCAGCGTGCGCCACGCTGGCAGCATCCACACCAAAAAACTGCCGCAGCGCCGCCCGCGTATCGCTGCGGCCAAAGCCGTCGGTACCCAGGGTGACGTACCTGCGCCCTGCAGGGATAAAGGCCCGCAACGTCTCGGGCACGGCGCGCACATAGTCTGTTGCAGCCACAACCGGTCCGCTTGTGGCGGCCAGTTGTGCTGCAAGCCAGGGGGTACCTGGCTCAACCTCTTCTTCGGACGCCAGCGCGCGCTGCTCGCACGCCACACCATCGCGCGCCAGTTCGCTCCAGCTCGTCACGCTCAGCACCGTCACATTGATGCCTTCGGCCGCCAGCAGCGCTGCGGCCTTGACCACCTCGGTCAGGATGGCGCCAGAGCCCATGAAAGTGACGTTTTTAGATGAAACAGGGCTGAGGTCCTTGTTATTCAATGCCTGATAGCTATTAAAAACATAGCAACCACGCAGCACACCCTCCGCAGCGCCTGCGGGCAGGTCGGGCTGGGCGTAGTTCTCGTTCATCAGCGTGACGTAGTAGAAAACGTCGCGCTGCTCGGTCACCATCTCGCGCATGCCCGCGTCGATGATGACGGCCATCTCGCCCGCATACGCCGGGTCGTAGGCCTTGCAGTTGGGGATGGTGGCCGCCACCAGGTGGCTGGTGCCGTCCTGGTGCTGCAGGCCCTCGCCGCCCAGCGTGGTGCGGCCCGAGGTGGCGCCCAGCAAGAAGCCGCGCGCACGCTGGTCGGCGGCGGCCCAGATGGCATCGCCCACGCGCTGGAAGCCGAACATGGAGTAGTAGATGTAGAACGGCAGCATGGCCAGGCCGTGCACGCTGTAGCTCGTCGCTGCAGCCGTCCAGCTGGCAATCGCGCCGGCCTCGCTGATGCCCTCCTCCAGGATTTGCCCATCCAGCGCCTCGCGGTAGCTCAGCACCGAGCCGATGTCCTCGGGCGCATAGCGCTGGCCCACGCTGCTGTAGATGCCGACCTGCTTGAACAGGTTGGCCATGCCGAAGGTGCGCGCCTCGTCGGCCACGATGGGCACGATGCGCGGGCCCAGCGTGGCGTCTTTCAGCAGCGTGCCCAGCATACGCACAAAGGCCATGGTGGTGCTCATCTCCTTGCCATCGGCCTGCAGCGCAAACTGGGCGTAGCTGGCAAGGGGAGGCACGGGCAGCGTGTCGCACACGGTCTCGCGCCGGGGCAGGTAGCCGCCCAGTTGCTGGCGGTGGCGGCGCAGGTACTGCATCTCGGCGCTGTCTT
Source organism: Burkholderiales bacterium Ga0074133 (assembly GCA_001464865.1). Classification (GTDB taxonomy): domain Bacteria; phylum Pseudomonadota; class Gammaproteobacteria; order Burkholderiales; family Burkholderiaceae_C; genus Acidovorax. The sequence continues at coordinate 1,586 of LNEG01000111.1, read as the reverse complement.
CGGCAGGCTTGAAAAAGGCCAGGCTGGTGGCCTGCTCGTCGGTGAGCGGCAGGTTGAAGCGGTTGCGGAATTCGATGAGGTCCGCCTCGTCCAGCTTCTTCTGGCTGTGCGTGGTCATCTTGCCCTGCCCGGCCGTGCCCATGCCGTAGCCTTTTTTGGTGTGGGCCAGGATCACGGTGGGCTGGCCCTGGTGGGCGGCAGCAGCCGCGTAGGCGGCGTGGATCTTCACCAGGTCGTGCCCGCCGCGCTCGAGGCGATCAATCTGCTCGTCCGTCATGCCCTGCGCCAGCGCAGCCAGCTCGGGGCTTTGGCCAAAGAAGTTGTCGCGGTTGAAGCGCCCGTCTTTCGCGGCAAAGGTCTGCATCTGGCCATCCACGGTGCCTTGCAGCGTGCGCACCAGCGCGCCGGTCAGGTCGCGGGCGAACAGGCCGTCCCAGTCGCTGCCCCACACCAGCTTGACCACGTTCCAGCCCGCACCGGCAAACAGGCGCTCCAGCTCGTCGATGATGCGGCCGTTGCCGCGTACCGGGCCGTCCAGGCGCTGCAGGTTGCAGTTGACCACCCACACCAGGTTATCCAGCCCCTCGCGCGCGGCCAGGGTCAGCGCGCTCATGCTCTCGGGCTCGTCCATCTCGCCGTCGCCAAACACGCCCCACACCTTGCGGTTGGTGCAGTCGAGCAAATTGCGGTGCGTGAGGTAGCGCATGAACCGCGCGTGGTAGATGCTGCTGATGGGCCCGATGCCCATCGAACCGGTGGGGAACTGCCAGAAGTCGGGCATCAACCACGGGTGCGGGTAGCTGCACAGGCCCTGCGCACCGGCGGCGGGCGCGGTGATTTCCTGTCGGTAGTGCATCAGGTCTTGCTCCGACAAGCGCCCTTCCAGAAACGCCCGCGCATACACGCCCGGCGCGCTGTGCGGCTGAAAGAACACCAGGTCGCCGCGGTGCTGCCCCTCTCCCAGCCCTTCGCGGGCACGGAAGAAATGGTTGAAGCCGCTTTCGAACAGATCCGCCGCGCTGGCGTAGCTGGCAATGTGCCCGCCCAGTTCGCCATAGGCCTGGTTGGCCCGCACCACCATGGCCAGCGCATTCCAGCGCACGATCGAGGCCACGCGCTCTTCTACCGCCAGGTCACCCGGGAACACGGGCTGGTCTTGCACCGCCACCGTGTTCACATACGGCGTGTTCAGGTCGGGCTGCCAGCCGATGCGATGGGCGCGCGCCAGTTGCACCATTTCCTGCAGGATGTGGCGGGCGCGCTCGGGGCCTTCGGTGGCGACCAGTGCGGTGAAGGCGTCGCGCCACTCGGCGGTTTCCAGCGGGTCGGTGTCGGCCAGGGTCTGGCGTTGCAACAGGGTGTGGGGCGTGGGGGCGTTCATGCAGTCACTGTAGCCAGCCGCCACCCAAATGAGTTGCCGTTTTGCGGCGCTGGCAAGCGTTTTGCAGTGTTTAATGCTGTCATTCAAATAAAATGCAGCATATGAAACTCGACACCCTCGATTTGCGCATTTTGGCCGAGCTGCAGGCCGATGGGTCGCTCTCCAACGTGGAGCTGGCGCGGCGGGTGCACCTGTCGCCCTCGCC
>LNEG01000110.1 GCA_001464865.1 Burkholderiales bacterium Ga0074133 | reverse complement strand
CCAGCGTTGGACCGACCATTTCGGCGTGGAAATCATCGACGGCATCGGCTCCAAGCCCGAGGCCATCGACAAGCTCGACCGCCGCCTGATCCAGCTTCAGATCGAGCGCGAGGCCGTGCGCCGCGAAAAGGACGAGGCTTCGCAAAAGCGCTTCGGCCTGATCGAGGAAGAAATCGAACGCCTGCAAAAGGACATTGCCGACCTGGAAGAAATCTGGACCAGCGAAAAGGCCCAGGCCCAGGGCTCGGCCCAGGTGCGCGAAGAGATCGAGCGCATCAAGCTGCAGATTGTCGAGTTCACCCGCAAGGGCGATCTGACCAAGGTGTCCGAGCTGCAATATGGCCGCCTGCCTGACCTGGAGCGCAAGCTCAAGGAAGCCCAGGCCAAGGAAGAAGGCAAGGACGGCGCATCGGCCCCCAACCGCCTGCTGCGCACCCAGGTGGGTGCGGAAGAAATCGCCGAAGTGGTGAGCCGCGCCACGGGCATTCCGGTGGCGAAGATGTTGCAGGGCGAAAAGGACAAGCTGCTGCAGATGGAGACCAGGCTGCACGAGCGTGTGGTGGGGCAGGAGGAGGCGATTGCCGCCGTGGCCAACGCCATCCGCCGCTCGCGTTCGGGCCTGTCGGATCCGGACCGGCCCACGGGCTCGTTCCTGTTCCTGGGCCCCACGGGCGTGGGCAAGACCGAGCTGTGCAAGGCGCTGGCGGGCTTCCTGTTTGACAGCGAAGACCACCTGGTGCGCATCGACATGAGCGAGTTCATGGAGAAGCATTCGGTAGCCCGCCTGATCGGCGCGCCGCCCGGCTACGTGGGCTACGAAGAGGGCGGCTACCTGACCGAGGCCGTGCGCCGCAAGCCCTACAGCGTGCTGCTGCTCGATGAGGTGGAAAAAGCCCACCCCGACGTGTTCAACGTGCTGCTGCAAGTGCTGGACGACGGCCGCCTGACCGACGGCCAGGGCCGCACGGTGGACTTCAAGAACACCGTGATCGTGATGACGAGCAACATCGGCTCGCACCTGATCCAGGCCATGGTGGGGCAGGACTCGCAAGACATCAAGGATGCGGTGTGGGGCGAGCTCAAGAACCACTTCCGCCCCGAGTTCCTGAACCGCATTGACGAGACGGTGGTGTTCCACGCGCTGGATGCGCAGCACATTGCCTCCATCGCCAAGATCCAGCTGCAGCTGCTGCAAAACCGCCTGGCCAAGATGGATTTGGAGCTGCAGGTGTCCGATGCTGCGTTGGCAGAATTGGCCAAGGTCGGGTTTGATCCGGTGTTTGGTGCGCGGCCGCTCAAGCGGGCGATCCAGCAGCGCATCGAAAATCCGCTGTCCAAGCTGCTGCTGGAAGGGCGCTTTCCGCCCAAGAGCACGATTGCGGTCACGGTCAATCCGGTGCTGGAGCCGGGGGTGTTCCAGTTTGCTTGAGGATGTCCTGCGTAACCCCCGCGAGTCGGTGGTAGTGCGGATCGGGACAGGCCGCAAGGCGTCTTTTTGCAGCCAATAGCCAGGCTATTGGCAAAAAAAGTAACGCAGCGGACTGCCCGAGACCGCGCTGCCACCGACCGCAGGGAGTTATGCGGGACATCCTTCAGGGCTGGCCACCCGTGTGCGGTAAGGTGGCGCGATGGCGGGCAGGCCCGCCGCGCGCACTTTGAACAGGAGGTTTCGCTTGAATGACTTTGTTGCCGGCATCGCCCGGTTACTGATGTGGCTCATCGCCACGGCTGCCGGCCTGGTGCTGTTTGCGAGCCTTCTGCTGGCCACGCTGGTGCTGGCGGCGGCCTGGGGCCTTCGGGCGGGCTGGGCGCGGCTGACGGGCCGTCCGGTCAACCCCTGGGTGATGCGCATGGACCCGCGCACCGGGTTTGGCACGGTGTTCCGCTCTGCGCGCTGGTCCGCTACCGCCCGGTCTGGCCCGGTGGCTCCGGACGAGGCGGGCAGCGCCGCTGCGCCCTCGCGCCGTGGCGGCGTGCTCCCGGGCGCGCAGGAAGTGACCGATGTCGAGGCGCGCCAGGTCCGGTAAGGCTCCTCGCCGCCTTTTCCACATGGACCGCCCGGCTTTGCAGCCTGCTGGCGGTCTTTTTTATTCGCCCCGGTGCGCCGTGCGTGTTCCGGGGCCTCTTCTATGATGCAGCGATGACACCAGCAGACATCCATTCCCATTTCGAGCTTCAGCGCCAGGCCAGCCGCGAACATGTCGATGTGCCGCTGCTGGTGCGCCGCGAGCGCCTGCTGCGCATGCGCAAGCTGCTGGATGAGAACGGCCCGGTGCTGGCCGCGGCCGTACAGGCCGACTTTGGTATGCGCTCGCCGCGGCTGACCGAGGTGGCCGACTTCCTGGTGCTGCGCACGCTGCTCTCGCACACGCTCAAGCACCTGGCGCGCTGGAGCAAACCGCAGCGGGTGCGCACCCCGCTGCACCTGCAGCCTGCGCAGGGATACATCCACCGCCAGCCGCTGGGCGTGGTCGGCGTCATCTCGCCGTGGAACTACCCGGTACAGCTGGCGCTGGCGCCCGCCATCACGGCGCTGGCCGCCGGCAACCGCGTGATGCTCAAGCCCAGCGAGCTCACGCCGCACACGTCAGCCCAGCTGGCCCGCCTGGTGGCGCAGTTCTTCACGCCGGACGAGTTCTGCGTGGTACAGGGCGACGCCAACCTGTCGGCGCTGTTTGCATCGCTGCCCTTTGACCACCTGGTGTTCACCGGCTCCACCGCTGTGGGCCGCAAGGTGGCGCAGGCTGCGGCCCAGCACCTCACGCCCACCACGCTTGAGCTGGGCGGCAAGTCGCCCTGCATCATCGACGGCCACTGCGACATGCAGGATGCGGCGCTGAAGATCGCGCACGGCAAGCTGCTCAATGCCGGGCAGACCTGCATTGCGCCCGACTACGTGCTGCTGCCGCGCGGACGCGAGGCCGAGTTCGCGCAGGCCTATCGCGCAGCCGTGGCGAGGCTGTTTCCCACCATCGAAGGCAACGGCGACTACGCTTCCATCATCACGGCGCGCCACCATGCGCGACTGCGCACCATGCTGCAGCAGGCGCAGACCCAGGGCGCCGAGGTGCATGTGATCGACCCCGCCGAAGGCAAGCCCCCGGTCCCCACGCAGGGCACGCTGGGCGACGGGGCCAGCCGGCAGATGCTGCCGGTGCTGGTGTTTGGCGCCACTTCAGGCATGCAGCTCATGCAGGAAGAAATCTTCGGCCCGGTGCTGCCCGTCATTGCGTACGAGAAGCTGGACGACGCCATCGCGCACATCAACGCCGGGCCGCGGCCGCTGGCGCTGTACTGGTTTGGCCAGAGCGAATCGGTGCGCGACGACGTGCTGCGCCGCACCGTGAGCGGCGGCGTGACGGTGAACGACACGCTGATGCACATCGCGCACGACAACCTGCCGTTTGGCGGGGTGGGTGACAGCGGCTGGGGCGCGTACCACGGCGAGCAGGGCTTTCTGCGGTTTTGCCACCAGAAATCGGTGCTGGTGCAGTCGCGCTGGTCGATGGGCTCGCTGTTCTATCCGCCGTACGGCCCGCGCTTCGACCAGCTCATGGGGATGCTGCGCCGCTGGCTGTAGCCAGGGGGCTGTCGTCCCCCAGGGGAGCGGACGCGGAGTCATAGTCGTAATCGGGCAGTTGCCCGGTCATCAGCCGCACCATGGCTTCGCGCAGCTGGCCGGTGGACACCGGCTTGTGCAGCAGGTAGGCAGAAGCCGTCTGGGCATCGCGCAGCCGCTGCGGGGAGGTATCGCCCGTCATGATGATGCCCGGCACGTGCGTGCCCAGATAGGCCCGCAGCGCCTGCAGTACCTGCTTGCCGGTTTCTTCGTGCCGGAGGCGGAAGTCGGTGATGATGAGGTCCGGCGTGAGGTCCTCCAGGCGCTCCAGCGCATCGGTGCCCGATTCAGCCGTGATGCACTGGCAGCCCCAGCTGTGCAGCAATGACTGCATGCCCAGGCGCACGGTTTCGTCGTCGTCCACGGCCAGCACCTTCAGCCCGATCAGCATGCGCGCATCGAGTGGCGTGGTGGCATGGTCGTCCAATGCACCCTGCCAGCGGTCCAGCCACAGGCGAAAGACCGAACCTCGGCCCGGAATGGACTGCACTTCCACCGAGGTGTGCATCTCGCGTGCCAGCCGCTGCACGATGGCCAGGCCCAGACCCAGCCCCTTGCGCCGGTCGCGTTCGGGGTTTCCGAGCTGGTGGAACTCCTTGAAGATGTCCTCCCAGTGCGCTTCGGGGATACCCGCTCCGGTGTCCCACACCTCCAGCGCCAGGCGTTTCCCGCGGGTGCGGCAGGCAATCAGCAGTCCGCCCCGCGCGGTGTAACGGATGGCGTTGGAGATGAAGTTGTGCATGACCAGGCCCACCAGGGAGCGGTCGGCGAACGCGGCCGCCGACGTTTCGCGCGTGCGGTACACCAGGCCCGCTGCATCGGCTTGCACACCAAATTCCTGCTCCAGAACGGTCAGCAGCGGCTGCACGGCAAAAGCCTCGGGCCGGACCTTGACCACGCCCGCTTCCAGTCGCGAGTAATCGAGCAGCGTGGTCAGCATCTCGGCCGCCGCGCCTGAAGCGGCGTGGGCGTGGCCCAGCACTGTGCGCTGGTGGTCGTTGAGCGGGCTGCGCTGCAGTGACTCGAGGAACAGCCCCATGGCATGGAGCGGCTGGCGCAGGTCGTGGCTGGCCGCGGCCAGAAACCGCGACTTGTCGCGGTCGGCACGTTCCGCCGCCTGCTGCGCGGCCAGCGCACGGTGTGACTCGGCCCGCAGCTCGGTCACCAGCCGGTTGTTTTCCAGCATGAGCGCGATGCTGCGCCGCGTGGCGCGGTCGGCCGTGCGCGCCTGCATGCACGTCAGGGCGTAGTACACACCGGTCAGGAAAAGCGCGGGCCACATCACGGGGCCGCCGGCCAGCGCGATCGACAGCATCACGCCGCCAATGGCGCAGCTCAGATACGCCATGTAGGCGCGGTACAGCGGCGCACCCAGGCCCAGTGCGCCCGACGAGACGGTACTGATGATGCCGATGGCATAGACCACGCTGTCGGGCGTGCCCCAGTACAGCACCACGTAGCCCAGGCTGCCCCAGCTGATGCCCATGAGCGCCATGCACAACACCAGCTTGTAGGCCGCGCGCGCGGGTGGGTCGGTGTGCGGCGAAATCTCGCGCAGGGCAAGGTACACGCAGCACACCACCGCAGCATGCGCAATGAGCCAGATGGTGACCACCTGGGTGTCGGCCACGCGTTCCATGACCCACAGCGTGCCCAGTGCCGTGGCCAGCGAAGCCAGCAGCGTCATGGGGAAGTTCTGCCGCAGCAGGGTTACCTGCTCGCGCAGGACCTCGTCCGGTTCCCGCTCGCGCCAGCCCCAGAGCAGGCCGGACCTGCCCGCTGGAATGGCGGGCGCCGCAGGGGCTGGTTCAGGTGGCGTCATGGAACTGCGGAGTGCACAGGCCCATGCGCTGCGCCGTCAGCAGGGCTGCGCTACGGCTGTTCACCCCCAGCTGGGCAAAGATGGCGGCCACGTGCACACGGACTGTGTTCTCGCTCAGGCCCAGGTCGCGCGCGATCACCTTGTTGGGCTTGCCGGTGCACAGCAGCTCCAGCACATCGAGCTGGCGCGCCGTGAGGGCGGGCGTGGGCGCACCGGCAGGCCGCGCGTTTCCCGCCCCTGGCGCGCCCCCGAGCGAAATGGGAAAGCAAGGCTGCCCTGCGAGTGCCAGCGTGATGGCGTTGAGGATGTCGTCCCCGCTGGCGGACTTGAACAGGAAGCCGTCTGCGCCGCGCGACCACGCTTCATGCACCGCGTCGGGCGCCACGCTGGCCGACACCAGCACGATGCGCGCCTTGCGGCAGTGCTGGCGGAGCAGGCGCAGGCCGTCCAGGCCGCTCATGCCGGGCATCTGGATGTCCAGCAGCACCAGATCAATGTCTTCGCGCGGATGCGCACAGGCGTCGGCCATCGAGCCCGCCTCAGAAATGGCGGCCACGTCGGGGTGGTCCTCCACGATGAGGCGCAGTCCGGTGCGAAAAAGAGTGTGGTCATCCACAAGCAAAAGGCGGGCACGCATGCGCCAAGTATTGCGCACAAACCACGGTTGCCCACTAGTCCATTTGTGCGATGGACGCCCGCGAGGCCGCTTTCTAGACTTTCTCCAGGCATTGCGAAACGTGTCCCTGCACGAACGGCAATGCACCCTGCCAAGAGTTGCCACCCACGCCCTGCTTCCTAAGGTTTTTCCCATGACGGTCAATGCCCTCGTCGATGCCTGCTCGCCTTCGTCGGTCGAAACGACACATCTCCAGCACGCCGAACGATGGGGCGCGGTGAGCGGTGGCCAGCCGCATTGCCCGACCGGCGTGGGCGGCACCACGGTGGCAGGCCTTCTGGATCTGCATTGCGCCCCGGCACTGGGTGCGCCGCATCTGGCCCATGCGCCCGCGGTGGTCGTCGAGCGGCTGGACGCGCAGGCGGGCACCTGGCAGCTGTCACTGGACGAGGGACGCACCTGGAGGGCGGTGCGCACCGACCTGGTCAACCGTCCGGGCAACATGGGGCTGGCCCTGGACCGCACGGCGCGGCTGCGCGTGCTCCCGTTCAGCGGCCACCGCGTGCAGGGTGTCCGGCTTTCGCTGCATGCCGTGCATCGCAGCCACGGGGCTGACAGCGGCAGCTACCGCGCTTATTCGTGCGATGAGCGCGATGAACGCGAGGAGGGCTCGGCCACCGTCGCCCTGGTGCTGACACTGGCGGCCATCAACGGCTCCCCGCCCGCCGTGCATGTGCCGCGCCCGCGCAACAAGCGGGCACTGGTCAAGCATGCTGCGCTGGCTGCTGCGGCAGCTACATCCGCCGCTGCAGGGCAGGGCAGCCCGGGCAACGCCCACGGAATCTCTGCCTAACCGCCTGAGGTCAGCGCCTGCAGGCAGCGCCGGTGCGGCCTTGAGCATGCCACTGCGTTGCATTCCTTGCCGATAGCGCGGCTGCTGGCTGCAAACATCGCCTGGCGGCCTGTCCCGGCCCTCGCCAGCGCGTCTGGCGACGGCACTGCAGAGCTTCCCTGATCAAAGCTGTGCTCGGGGTGCCATGGCGGCATGGGCCGGGTGGAATGGGGAACCCGATTTCCTGGCTTCTCCGTCCTTTCGGACCAGCCATCCAGCGCGGCAGTCAGCGGGCCGCGCGTGACGCGTGCGCAGGCGTGCAGCGGCGGTACGCCGAAACCGTGCAGCGCCGTGGCGCTTCTTCACTGCCTGACCAGCAGGCGTCAGGGCCCGTCTCCATGAGGGGCAAAAACCGTTTGCGGCGACAATGCCGGTCCTTTTGTTTTTTCATTCCCCGTTTTCGTTCGGTTTTCCCATGTCCAGTATCCAGGTTCGTCCCGCTACGCTTCGCGATGCCAAAGCCATCGCCCAGATCCACACCGTCTCTGCCCAAGAGGTTTACAAGGGGCTGGTGCCAGACGAGCAGCTGAAATCCATGTCGGTTGAAAAGCGCCAGGCCTACTGGCGTGAAGCCATCGAGTATTGCGAGCCCCAGGTCCAGGTGGCCGTTGACGGCGAGAAGATCGTCGGCTTTGTGGGCTACGACCGCTCGCGCGATGAAAAGTCGCGCCCCACCACCGGTGAGATCTGGGCCATCTATGCCGCCCCCACCCACTGGAACCAGGGCGTAGGCCTGGCCTTGTGGGACGCCGCCCGCGACGGCCTTCAGGAAGAGGGCTGCACCAACGTCACCGCATGGGTGCCGCTGCGCAACGAGCGCGCCATCCGTTTCCATGAGCTCGCCGGTTTCAAGCGCGAGCTTTCCACCGCCAAGACGGCCGTGGTGGGTGGTGTGAAGATCGAAGAAGTGCGCCTGAAGCGCCCCATCAACTAACCCGGTATTGCACATGATCGAATGGAGCCATCAGGGCCAGAACCGACAAGCCCTGTGGCGCTCCGAAAGCGGCGCACCGGCACCCCGCCGCATTGTGGTGGCGGACGACACGCTGGCGGCAGACACGGCGTTCCGCATGGCCTGCGAAGGCACGGGCCTGCTGTGGCAGGGCGACTTCCAGAATGCCCGCATGCTGGTGCAGGCGCTGATGCGCCGCATCGACACCCGCGGCAGCAAGCCGCGCAAGGCGGCTGCAGCCAAGGCGGCGCAAAAGGCCGCTGCGGCCACACCTGCCGAAACTTTTCACCTGCACCGGCAGGCGCAGTCGCAGCGCGCGCGCGTGCTGGCGTCGGTGCTGATCCCGCTGGATGGCGACTACGGCATTGCCTTGCGGCGTGCGCCCGACCTTCGCCAGGCCTGCACCGAGGCGTGGGGCCCGGCCGATGGCAAGCCCTCAGTGGCCACGCTGCGCGAGCTGCTGGGCCTGGTGGGCGCGCACGAGTGGCGCAAAAAGGGTGTGGAAGTGCCCGCCCTGGGGGCTGCGCCGAACAACCGCATTCACCCGTACTACGGCGTCTTCTCGCCAGTGCGCGGCGAGTATGTGGATCTGGTCGCAGCCACGCCGTTGCCCGCCAGCACGCTGGCGTTTGACATCGGTACGGGCACCGGCGTGTTGTCTGCCGTGCTGGCGCGCCGCGGCGTACAGCGTGTGGTGGCTACCGAGCTGGACCCGCGCGCGCTGGCGTGCGCCCGTGAGAATTTGCAGCGCCTGGGCGTAGCGGCCAAGGTCGAAGTGGTGCAGGCTGACCTGTTCCCGGATGGCCGTGCTCCGCTGGTGGTGTGCAACCCGCCCTGGGTTCCTGCGCGTGCCAGCTCGCCCATCGAGCGTGCCGTGTACGACGAAGGCAGCGCGATGCTGCGCGGCTTCCTGTCGGGTCTGGCGGCTCACTTGGAGCCCGGCGGAGAGGGCTGGCTGATCCTGTCGGATTTGGCCGAGCACCTGGGACTGCGCCCGCGTGCGCAGCTGCTCGAATGGATTGCCGGGGCAGGTCTGGTGGTGCTGGGCCGCCAGGATGTGAAGCCCCGCCATGGCAAGGCGGTCGATGCGACGGACGCGCTCCACGCTGCCCGTGCGGCCGAAGTCACCTCGCTGTGGCGGCTGGCTGCTGCCACCGAGTGAGCCTCTGCACGCATCAGCGCGCCTTGTGCATCTGCGGC
>LNEG01000109.1 GCA_001464865.1 Burkholderiales bacterium Ga0074133 | reverse complement strand
ATGCGGCCCACGCCGATGCGGCCCACGAAGCTGGAGAAATCCAGCGCCGAGATCTGCAGCTGCAGTGGAGCGGCCGGGTCACCGGAGTTCGGCGGCACGTGGCTCAGGATGGTGTCGAACAGGGCCGACATGTCGGGACCCCACTGCTCGCCCGGCGCGCCTTCTTCCAGCGACGACCAGCCGTTGATGCCCGAGGCGTACACCACGGGGAAGTCGAGTTGTTCATCGGTAGCGCCGAGCTTGTCGAACAGGTCGAACGCTGCGTTGACGACCTTGTCGGGGTTGGCTCCAGGCTTGTCAACCTTGTTCACCACCAGGATGGGGCGCAGGCCGAGGGCCAGGGCCTTCTTGGTCACGAAACGCGTCTGGGGCATGGGGCCTTCCTGCGCGTCGATCAGCAGGACCACGCTGTCCACCATCGAGAGAGCACGTTCAACTTCGCCACCGAAGTCCGCGTGGCCAGGGGTGTCCACGATGTTGATGTGCGTGTCTTTCCAGCTCACGGCGCAGTTCTTGGCCAGGATGGTGATGCCACGTTCTTTTTCAATGGCGTTGTTGTCCATCACGGTGTCGACGACCTTTTCGTGGTCGGCAAAGGTGCCGGACTGGCGCAGCAGCTGGTCAACCATGGTGGTCTTGCCATGGTCAACGTGGGCAATGATCGCGATATTGCGGATTTGTTTAGTCATAGTTTTTCCAATGTGCCGCTGTGCGCCATCGACGCGGAATGCGGCGTGCTTTCCAAAATCTGTTGAATTTCCAGCGGACTCAGGAGCCTGTCCGGCACCAGCTCCCCGCCCACGATATGGCCCACCCCCAGCAACGCTGCAGGGTTCTCGCCAAACACCGCCACGGCACTGGCGTCAGGCCAGTTGCCACGTCGACGCACGCCCGACAGGAATCGGGATGCATTTTCACCATCCAGCGTGACACGCGTGTGCTGTGCCAGCAGCGACTCGGGCGCTTCCAGGCTGGCCAGCCGATCGGCCTCGGGCATGGCCTCGAGCTGCGCCAGCGTGACACAGCGCTCGACCCCCAACCCGCCTGTATCGATGCGGCGCAAGAAGGTGAGATGGGCACCACAACCCAAGGCAGCACCAATGTCTTCGCCCAGGGTGCGGATGTAGGTACCCTTGCTGCAGGTTACTATTATTTTTATAGCAGGCAGTGCATGTTCTGTTTGCACTAGCGCCAGTTTTAATGCATGAATGACCACATCGCGCGCTTCGCGCTCCACGGTCACGCCCGCCCGTGCGTATTCGTACAGCGCCTTGCCGTCCTTCTTGAGGGCGCTGTGCATCGGCGGCACCTGCCTGATGGGGCCGGTGAACTGTAGCTGGACCGCCGACAGGCGCTCAGGCGTGAGTTGTGCGATATCCACGTCGCAGCGTTCCACCACATCGCCCTCGGCATCGCCAGTGGTCGTGGTGATTCCGAGCAACGCAATGGCTTCGTAGGTCTTGGGCGCGTTCAGCTGCAACTGGCTGAACTTGGTAGCAGCGCCGAAGCACAAGGGCAAAACGCCAGACGCCAAGGGGTCGAGCGTGCCCGTGTGCCCTGCCTTTTCGGCACGCAGGAGCCACTTGGCCTTTTGCAAGGCATCGTTGCTCGAAAGGCCGAGCGGTTTGTCGAGCAGCAACACCCCATGCACAGGGCGCCGCTGCACCCTGGTGCGTGGCGCGTGCATGGACTACTCCTCTTTCGCGCGCGAAGAAACCGCCTTGGCAATCAAGGCATTCATGTCCGCAGCACGCTCGGAGGTGCGGTCGAACACAAAGTGCAGCGTGGGCACGGTGTGGATGTGCAGCCGTTTGAACAGGCCATTGCGCAGGAACCCCGCAGCCTGGTTGAGGGCCGCCTGCGTTTCCACAGGGTCGCCCGTCAGCAGGCTGAAGAAGACCTTGGCATGGGCATAGTCCGGAGTGACCTCCACGCCTTGCAGCGTCACCATGCCCACGCGCGGGTCTTTCAACTCGCGCGCGATCAGCTCCGTCAGATCGCGCTGGATCTGATCGGCGACCTTGAAGGCCCGGTTGGGGGTGGAAGATTTCTTCGCAGCCATGTCGTCGTCACCGATGCTTTACAGCGTCCGCGCGATTTCCTTGATATCAAAGAATTCGAACTGATCACCTTCCTTGATGTCGTTGTAGTTCTTGAGCTTGATACCGCACTCAAAACCTTCCTTGACATCGCGGACATCGTCCTTGAGGCGCTTGATCGAATCGACTTCGCCGGTGTAGACCACCACGTTGTCGCGCAGCAGGCGGAAGCGTGCGTTGCGATGGACCATGCCGGAGGTGATGTACGAACCGGCAATCGTGCCGATCTTGGTGGCCACGAACACCGTGCGGATCTCGGCCGTACCGATGATTTCCTCGCGCTGCTCGGGAGCCAGCATGCCGGACATGGCGACCTTGAGCTCGTCCACAGCGTCATAGATGATGCTGTAGTAGTGCAGATCAACGCCGTTGTTCTCGGCCAGCTTGCGGGCGCCGGCATCGGCGCGCACATTGAAGCCAATCACGATGGCCTTGGAGGCAATCGCCAGGTTGATGTCGGACTCGCTGATAGCGCCCACAGCGGCGTACACCAGTTGCACCTTGACTTCGTCAGTCGACAGCTTGAGCAGCGACTGGGCCAGTGCTTCCTGCGAACCCTGCACGTCGGCCTTGACGATGATGGGCAAGGTCTTGACCTCGCCCGCCGTCATGTCGGCGAACATGTTTTCCAGCTTGGCAGCCTGCTGCTTGGCCAGCTTGGTGTTGCGGAACTTGCCGGCACGATACGTCGCGATTTCGCGGGCACGGCGCTCGTCGGTCATCACCATGAAGTCGTCGCCGGCCTGGGGCACTTCGGTCAGACCCTGGATTTCCACCGGGATCGACGGGCCTGCCGTCTTGGCGGCCTTGCCGTTTTCATCCAGCATGGCACGCACGCGGCCGTAGGTCTGGCCCGCCAGCACAATATCGCCCACCTTCAGGGTACCGGACTGCACCAGCACCGTCGCCACAGGGCCGCGGCCCTTGTCGAGCTGGGCTTCAATCACGAGGCCCTTGGCCAGTGATTCGACCGGAGCGCGAAGCTCCAGCACTTCCGCCTGCAGGAGCACTTGCTCCAGCAGCGTGTCGATGCCCATGCCGGTCTTGGAAGACACAGGAACGAATGGCGAGTCGCCGCCGTACTCTTCGGGCACGACCTGCTCCACCACCAGCTCCTGCTTGACGCGTTCGAAGTTGGCATCTGGCTTGTCAGCCTTGGTAATGGCAACCACGATCGGAACGCCAGCCGCCTTGGCATGCTTGATGGCTTCCTTGGTCTGGGGCATGACGCCGTCGTCGGCGGCCACGACCAGAATCACGATATCGGTCGCCTGTGCACCGCGGGCACGCATGGCCGTGAAGGCCTCGTGACCGGGGGTGTCGAGGAACGAAACCATGCCGCGAGGCGTTTCCACGTGGTAGGCACCGATGTGCTGCGTGATACCGCCGGCCTCGCCTGCAGCCACCTTCGCACGGCGGATGTAATCCAGCAGCGAGGTCTTGCCATGGTCCACGTGGCCCATGACCGTGACCACGGGAGCTCGCGGCAGAAGTTCGGCATTCTGCTGCGACGTATCGTCGTCGGTAAAGGCTTCCGGATCGTCCAAAGCCGCCACCACGGCCTTGTGTCCCAGTTCTTCCACCACGATCATCGCAGTGTCCTGGTCCAGCGGCTGGTTGATGGTGACCATCTGTCCCATCTTCATCAGGGCCTTGATGACCTCGTTGGCCTTGATCGACATCTTGTGCGCGAGTTCAGCCACCGTGATGGTTTCTGGCACGTGCACTTCGATAATGCGCGCCTCGACCGGAGCAGACTGCTGGTGATCGTCACGCTGGTCGCGGTTGTCGCCGCGGCGGCCACGGGGACCACCGCGCCAGTTATTGCGACCGACACCGCCGCTGCTGTCGCCGCGGGTCTTGATCTCTTTCTTCTTGGCCGTGTCATTGGCCCAGCTGGAGGACAGCTTGGCGGACTTCACTTCCTTGCCGGCCCCTGGAGCCGCGGGCGCGGCAGCGCCGGCACCGGTACGCGGCACGGCGGAACCCACTGCAGGCTTGTGCAGCGTGCCTTTCTTGGCGTCGCCCACAGCAGCCGGCTTGGCCACCGGCTTGGGTTCTTCGGGCTTCTTGGCGACCATGACCGCCTTCTTGGGCGTGGCCATCATCGAACGGATGGCCGCTGCTTCCGCCTCGGCCTTGCGACGGCGCGCGTCGAGGTCGGCAGCGCGTGCGGCCTCTTCATCAGAACGCGCCTTGGACTCGGCAGCAGCCTTTTCACGGGCTTCGACCTGCGCCGCGTTGCGTGCTGCAGTTTCAGCAGCCTGCTCGCGTGTGGCTTCCTGCTTCACCGCAGACGCCTGGGCCTTCTTCTCTGCTTCTTGGGCAGCATAGGCAGCAGCGCGCTCTTCGGCTTCACGCTCGCGCTTTTCACGGGCTTCGCGTTCGGCTCGCTTTTCGGCCAGCTCGGTTTCCTGGCGACGGATCAGCTCAGCCTGGCGGCGGGCTTCTTCCTCACGACGGGCCAGTTCCAGGTCTTCGCTGGAAGGCGCGACCTGCTCGGCCGGTTGTTCGCGGTTTTCCGCAGTGGCTTCGACGCCGTCCTCGCGCTGGATGAACGTGCGCTTCTTGCGCACTTCCACCTGGATCGTGCGAGCCTTGCCCGTGGCATCAGCTTGCTTGATCTCACTGGTGGATTTTTTCACCAGCGTGATCTTCTTGCGATCCGCCGAAGCCGTGCCGTGGCTGGCTTGCAGGTAGGCCAGCAGTTTTTGCTTGTCCGACTCGGTCAGCGGATCTGCGGGCGACGCCTTGCCCACGCCGGCAGCCTTGAGCTGGTCGAGCAGGATTTCAGGCGATTTTTTGAGTTCGGTAGCGAACTCGGCGACAGTATTACTGGACATATTTGGTTCGTGCCTCCCTGACCTTTACTCTTGCCCCGCGAACCAGTGTTCGCGCGCCTTCATGATCAAGGCTTTGGCATCTTCTTCAGACTGTCCGGTCAGGTCGGTCAGTTCATCAATGGCCAAGTCGGCCAGGTCGTCACGTGTGTGCACACCGCCATCCGCCAGCTTGGCGATGAGCTCAGGTGTAAGCCCTTCAAGGTCGCGCAGGTCCTGGGAGACCTCTTCCACGCTTTCCTCGCGGGCGATTTCCATCGTGAGCAGCGCATCCTTGGCGCGGGCGCGCAGCTCATTGACGGTGTCTTCATCGAAGCTTTCGATCTCCAGCATTTCCTGCAGCGGCACATAGGCCACTTCTTCGAGGCTGTTGAAACCTTCGGAGATCAGGATTTCGGCGATTTCCTCGTCAACGTCGAGCTTTTCCATGAAAAGCTTGCGGGCTGTATCGGTTTCGTTGGCCTGCTTCTGGGCGCTTTCGGCTGCGTCCATGATGTTGATCTTCCAGCCGGTGAGGTCAGAAGCCAGGCGAACGTTTTGACCGCCGCGGCCGATGGCAATGGCGAGGTTTTCCTCGTCCACCACCACATCCATGGCGTGCTTTTCTTCATCGACCACGATGGACGACACGTTGGCAGGTGCCAGCGCACCGATGACAAACTGGGCCGGGTCTTCAGACCACAGCACGATGTCAACGCGCTCACCAGCCAGTTCATTCGTCACCGCATTCACACGGGTGCCGCGCACGCCGACGCAGGTGCCAATGGGGTCCACGCGCTTGTCGTGGCTCAGCACTGCGATCTTGGCGCGGGAGCCGGGGTCGCGGGCGCAGGTCTTGATTTCGAGAAGACCCTGCTCGATCTCAGGCACTTCCTGGCGGAAAAGCTCGATCATGAATTCCGGGGCCGAACGCGACAAGATGATGGGCGCGCCGCGCAATGTGAGGTCAACCTCCATGATCATGGCGCGCACCCGGTCGCCGCTGCGGAGGTTCTCCTTCGGGATCATCTCGCTGCGGCGCAGGCGTCCCTCCACACGGCCGGACTCGACAATGATGTCGCCCTTGTCCATGCGCTTGACAGTACCCGTGAAAATCTTCTCGCCACGCGACATGAAGTCGTTGAGCAGCATCTCGCGCTCGGCGTCGCGGATCTTTTGCAGGATGACCTGCTTTGCAGCCATGGCACCGATACGGCCGATGGGCACCGACTCGACGCCTTCTTCAATGTATTCACCGACTTCGATGTCAGGGATGCGGTCGCGCGCATCCATGAGCAACTCTTCGGCATCCGGGTTCTGCAGGCCAGCGTCGTCGGGCACGACCAGCCAGCGACGGAAAGTCTCGTAGTTGCCGCTGTCGCGATCGACGGACACGCGGATGTCCACCTCGCCCTGATACAGCTTCTTGGTGGCCTGGGCCAAAGCGGACTCCACGGCGCCCAGCACCACGTCCCGCTCGACATTCTTTTCGCGCGAAATGGCCTCAACCAACATCAACAATTCGCGATTCATGCGACGACTCTCCTGTTTCAATCATGCGAGAGCGCACTGCCTGCAGCAGCCAGCGCCCGTTCGTTCTTCAGCAGCAAGTGACCCGGATCAGCCAGGCGCAGCCCCAGACTTGCCTGCGCGACCCTTGAAATCAACAATGGGCGCCAGGCGGGCATCCCGTATCTCATCAAGGGTGAAACCCAGCGCCTGCAATGGGGCCGGAGCCCGTTTCTTGCTCACTCTTTGACCTGGTTTGACCGGGGGCTCGTCGCTCCAGACGATTTGCCATCCACCGGATTCGGCCCGCGAGAGCAGACCGCGAAATTTCTTGCGCGTGGCGTTGACCTGACCCGCCGCGGCAGCAACGCCAATAGGCGCCTTCAAAGTGACGTCGATGACCGAACCTGCAAAGCGGGTGAAGTCCTGCTCATGGCGAAGGGGGCGATCGATACCGGGGGAGGAAACTTCGAGGCGCTTGTACTCGGCGCCATCGACCTCCAGCGCAAACTGCAACTGGCGCGTGACTTTCTCGCAGTCTTCCACCGTCACGAACTGATCAAGCGCTGGAGCCACCGCATCGACAGGCGGCTGCACCCAAGGCAAGTCGATGGTCACACGCAACAGACCACCCGCGGAGCGCTCAATCTCCACCAGGTCATACCCGAGGCCGATAACGGTTTGTTCTACGACTTGCTGCAGCGCCACGTGATTCAGTTCAATCCCGGAAAAACAAAAAACCCGATAACCCCCGGAGACTTCCCCGACAGCTTCGAGCTCGAAAAGCAATCGACCAAAAAAAACGGGCGGTTGGTACCCGCCCGCTTGGTCGTGAGGCTCTTATTGTAGCGCGTAAAGCATTGATTTGCAAAGGTGCGGAGCTTTCACACCCTCACAGGATGTTGTTTGCACGCCAGACCTTCCAGCAAAGCGGCGATCTGATTCGTCGCGATCGCCAGCAACGCCTTATCACCCGCCACGGGCTGCCTGGATACGCTCGAAAACGTCCTGCGCGTCGACCCCTGCTCCGGCCGGATGCGCAGCAGCCTGCAGGCTCGTCAGCAGCCGGGCAAGAACCGGTGCCTGCGGGAGCAATGGTCCCAGAAACAAGGCCCGCGCGCCGCTTGCCACCAGCAGGGTCGGGAAGGTTTCCACGTCGAGATCTCCGGCCACCTCGGATTCGTCCTCGACATCGACCCATTCAAACCTCACGCCGGAATGCTCCCGCGCCAGTTCGTCAAAGATGGGCCGGTAATCCCGGCAGGTGCCGCACCAGCCAGCGCACAGGCAAACGACCCACCAGCCCCCGGGTTCACCAGGGGTCCGGCGCGTGGAATGGGGCTGGGGCGATGCAGCAGGACTGACCATGTAAAGAGAACTCCTTGCGTGATGGAAGCACAGCGCCGCTGGCGGCAGAGACTGGCGGCGGCTGGCGGGCCCAGATCGCTATTGGCCGCGGCGCTCTCGCGCGCGATAGACGTCGATGGTACCCACTGCGGGCGCCCGGTTACCCCAGCTGTTGCGCACAAAGCTTGTCACTGCAGCGATGTCTTCATCGCCCAGGATGTGCTGAAAGGGTGGCATGCCATGGGGTCGGGGGTTGCCCGCAGTGGCTGGAAGGTACCCCCCCTGGAGGACGGCCCGGACGACATTGGTGGGGTCCCGCATCACCACCGCACGGTTGCCCTTGAGCGGCGGAAAAACCCCTGGCTCGCCCGCGCCTTCCTCGCCATGGCACTGGGCGCAGTGCTGGTCATACACCTTCCCGCCGCGCTGCAGGGTCGACGCGGAAGGGCTGGACGCAGCCGCTGGCGGCAACTCATGCGGCACGAGCGCCTGCAGGTAGACCGCCATGGCGCGGGCATCGGCGTCGCTCAGGTACTGCGTGCTGCGAAACACGACCTCGGCCATGGGGCCGAGCACGGACCCCTGGGGGGCAACACCGTTCCTGAGCAGCGCAACGACGTCGCCGGTGGCCCAGTGGGCAACCCCAGCCTCCGATGCTGCGTTCAGCGCAGGTGCGTACCAGTTTTGCACCGGGATGAGACCGCCGGTGAAAGCCTGGGAATCGTTGGTGGCACCCATCGCATTGCGTGGGGTGTGACAGGCGGTGCAATGACCCAGCCCGTTGACCAGGTAAGCACCACGGTTCCACTCGGCGGTCCGCGCCGGATCCGCCTGGGGTGAGCCGGGCGAGAAAAACAGCGCCCGCCAAACACCCAGCGCCGCCTGGGTGCTGTACGGAAAACGCAGCGCATGCGGGCGATTGGGTTCAGCGACCGGAGGAAGGCTCTTGAGGTAAAGATAGATCGCGTCCGAGTCTTCACGCGTTACCTGGGTGTAATTGGGATAGGGAAAGGCCGGGTAGAGCAAACGCCCGTCCCTGCTGCGGCCATGGTGCATGGCGCGCCAGAAGTCGGCCGACGTCCAGGCCCCGATGCCGTGCAAGGCATCTGGCGTGAGGTTGGAACTGTGCACGACGCCAAACGGCGTTTCGATACCCCGGCCTCCCGCATACGGCGCGGCGCCCTGCACGGTGTGGCAGGCCATGCAGTTGCCGACGCGGGAGAGGTACTCACCGCGAGCCACCAGGGCCGGGCTGGTTTGCAGGGTATCAGCCGTGGGCAGGCCCCCCTCGCCGCGCAGGTTGAGCGCCATGAGGGCCGCGGCTCCAATGCCCAGCGCGGCCATCGCGGTCGAAATTGCCCAGAGGATGCGTTTCATGGCAGCGTCCTCCTCAGCGCGCCGTAGCAGACGCAACCGGTATGGCGGCCACCCCGCCGCAGCGCAGCGGCATGGGTGCCGGCAACGTCGATGCGGGCTTTCCACCACCGCCAACCGGCTGGGCCGCAAGCCATGCGGACACAGCACTCACTTCCTCCGGCGTGAGCTGCCGCGCAATGGCGGCCATGCAATCTGGCGCCTGCGCACGGCGCTGACCCGTCTTCCAGGCACCGAGCTGGCTGTTCAGATAGTCGCGCGGAAGACCGAGCAAACCCGGAAGCGATGGCTGGACCCCGGTCATGGCGGCACCGTGACACGCTACGCACGCTGGCACGTCGCGGGCGGCATCACCCCGCTCCACCAACCGGCGACCCTGCTCGAGCGTGGCTGCAGGAGCCTGCGGCGGGGGCGGCGGCGCATAGGGGAGGTCAAGCGCCGCAAAGTGTCCAGCCATCTCATGCAGGTATTCATCGGTCAGGTGTTCGATCAGGTAAGTCATCTGCGGGTAAGTGCGCCGACCGTCCCGGAAATTGAGAAGCTGGTTGGCAAGATAGCCGGCCGGCTTACCCGCAATGCGCGGAAAGTAGCCATCGGGCGTGGCCCGCCCTTCCTTCCCATGGCAGACGGTGCAGGCCAGCACCCGCGACGCCATGTCGCCCGCTGCAACACTGGCCGGCCGTCCGGGTGGAGAACCTGCCGTGGCAACACCCGTTGCAGGCGCCAGCGGCATGGACTGCGCCGAAGCGGTAACCGCGCCGCCCAGGCCCAGAGAAAGCAGCACGGCAGCGGCCCAGCCGGACGTCAGGCATGGGGTCTTGAAAGAACGATGGATGAAGTGGTTGAAAAGCATCACAAACACGATAGGGGGCCGCGGTGGGCCGGCATGCCAGACAGCAGCGCGACTCGCCAAATAATACCTGAGGGGATCAGCCCGCCGCGCCCGCAACCACAAAGGCCTGCACAAGTGCCAGCAGTGTCAGGCAACCTCAGTGCAACAGATCCCGGAAGCGGCGCACATTTGCTACCATATTGATAGCACCAAAGGCAATAATTACCTGGACAATCACCCGTTATCACCTGAAATCGGCCGCCCGGCGCATCCAGTTCGCCTCCGCTGCCCCCGACGTCAACGGCTTCACCTGACCCGCCTTGGGAGCCTCTGCACTTTTCAAGCGGTGAGTGAGCGCCGCGGATCGGGACGGGCTGCGAGGCGCAAAACCGCAGATGTACACGGCACGCGGATTGATGCAGAAGCTCCCCTGATCCTGAATCGGCGGTCTCAGGCTTTGGCCGGACTGACAGCAGGGCGCTCGTGTCATTTGCGCCCCACCTCGGGTTCACCCTGCTTTAACCCTGACCACACAAGGGCATACTTGCCGCCGCCCTGCCCCCTCCCCCCGCGCCGCCCGCGTGCACGCCCCTTTACAGCCGATACGACCCATCCCCATGGCAAGCCTTCAGCCTGTTCCGCACCTCACGGTAGAAGACGAAGACGACTGGATCGTGAGCTTCGCGCTTGGCGCGCCGGGTGCGGGGCGTCTCACGCTCACACGTGCACCCCGCCTCGAGTTCATGGTGCAACCCGAACGGCGCGGCGTGTCGGTGGACTGTGATCGGGACCAGCGTGCCGCACTGCTGGTCGCGGTCAAATGGGGAGCCAAGAACGTGGACGTGGTCTCCACTGAGCGACGCTACTGCCTGGACATCAGCCGCGTGGACGAACGCATCCTCGCCGATGCACTCCGCGTGCTCGGCAAAATGAACTTTGACCAGCGGTTTCAGCTGGCGGGGGCATAGGCCGAGCGCTAATCCCGGCGGGCGACCGGGGATGGGCCTTACCCCATCAACGCATCATCTTGAAGAACGCGGTCGTGATGGCGACCTGTGACTCGTCCAGGGTGGTCGCCGCATTTGCTCCGAATGCGAAGCGGTCATCAATCGACCACGGCATGCCAGGGTTGTCATCGACCACATTGGCGGCGGGTACGCCCCCTGCAAGCGCAGCTCCCTCGCGCAGACTCCCGAAGCGCGCATCCGTACGCCCGTCAATCTGCTGATCGAGCGAGCCCACCAGCGAGAACGTCAACCCGCGAATCACCATCACGTTGCGGGGGCGGGCCACGTACCTGCCCACCGCATCGGCAGGCTCGGACCAGTTCACGCTGCGAAAGCACACCTGGGCTTCCTGCGGATTGCCATTGCTGTCGAGGTATACATAGCGGTCTTGCTGGCCTTCCGTGCGGCCTGTCGGCACGCGGATCCCGGCTGCCAGAAACGTGTTGATCATGTTCGGTCCGCACAGCTCGGTTCCAGCCGGCACCACGTTGCCGTTGACGCGCCCCGTGGGATTCGTGGCGTTGTCACCCGGTGGCCGGCCGACACCGTTGAAGTATGCCTCGTAGGCCAGCTGCCAGCCCTGGATGAAGTCGGTGGACAGACGCTGGTTGGCAGCGGAGCGCTGAAGATCGCGGCCGACGGCCACGGCGCCCAGTACCAGACCGATCACGATCAGCACGACGCTCAGTTCGACCAACGAGAAACCACGCTCGCGCCGACGCTTGCGACTGGCTGGAACAGAGAGGGGGGAAATCATGTGCATCACCTGGTGGGCGGGAAACAGTGGTTCAGTGGCCGATGGCATCGGCGCGCAGCGTGTTCTGGTTGATGTCGCGGGCGAGTGTGGTCATGGCGGTGGTGCGGTCTGCGAAGTCACGGTGAACGTCCTCGGCCTCGGCCAAAGAAAGGCCTGCGTCCACGACAGCGAATGCGGCAGCGACGTCACTCGCCACCGCAAGACCGATTCCGACCGCCGCCAATGCAATCTGAAAAGCCCGCGCTCCCACCGAAAAGGTCGTGTCGGCCACCGCAGAAACCATCTCCTTGGCGGCGTCCAGGGTGCCAGCAACAGCCGAGGCCACACCCGCCGCAGCAGCAGCCACGTCAGCCCGCGCCAGTACCACGGCAATGTAGAGCTGGTCGCGGTAGTCGTACATGGCGCGCTCCAGCACGAAGGCGCCAGTAGCGACATTGAAGTGCGCGTGGGACACCGCAGAAAGGGCTGCGCCGCAATGCAGTTCGGCGAAGAGCTCGGTATGACCGGCAGCGATCACAAGGTCGTCATACCCGTCCGAAACCGCCCGCCCCGGGGCCTCAAAGGTCGGGTCGGCCGTGGTGGCCGATGCGTTGGCTGCATCAAACGCCTGGCCATTGCCATCGGCGTCCAGCATTCCAGGCGCAGCAAGGACGAATGCAGCCGGACGGCGCACCGCACCGACCTGCGTCGCCAGCCTCCCACCCGGCGCCACCAGCGCGTCGGCAGAAGTGTTCAGCGCCAGGCAGATGTCGATCAGATTGACAGCGTTGTCCACGCCAAGGGGGCACGGCACCGCCTGCGCCGCATCACATGACGTGTTGAGCGGTGCGGCAGGATTCCCCGAGTAGGTGACGCCCAGGAGGCCGGTGGCGGTGGCCGGGATGGGGGGAGCGTTTGGATTGGGTGCATCTGCGTTGGACGGTATGGGGCTGGGCGTGCGAACGCGCAGTGGATTCATGCGGTCACGCCGCACCGCAAGGTCCCGGTCCAGCGGAGCGTCGGCGACGCCGACCCCCGATGGCTCGCGATAGACACCATAGCGCAGCCCCCCTGCTTCAGGCCGGGGAAGCCCGAGCGTGCGCCACGGAACAAAACCGACCTGGCGGGTGCCCGCGCAGTCTTCCACACCAGCGTTATCCGCAGCCGGGCATGGCAACCGGAAGTTGGCATGCAGGAATCCCACCAATGCATCGCGTGACTGCTTTTGCACATCCATCTGTACTGAAGCGACACGGTGGCGCTCCGACAGCTGCCAGAAGATCACCGCCCCCGGCAGAATCAGGCCAAGTGCCAAGAGCACGACCGACAGCTCGACCAGGGTGAAACCCGACATCCGGTGCCTCATGGGTTCAGCCCTTTCTCGTCAAGCAGGCTGGCAGACCGCAATGCCTGTGTAAAGGTCTCGAACAGGTGTATCACATAGGCGCGCACAGCCGCCTCCTTGTCGATCGATTCCGCCAGTGCCTCGTTAGCCGCCACCAGATCCGCAGCAGCAAAGCCGACCTCGACGCCGGCGACCACGGCGTTCGCTATCGACAGCGCAATCCCGAAGATCGTGATGCCTTCCGTGTTGGAGGCGGACGCCACCGCCAGCGCCGCGCTGGCCGCTGACAGCGCCAGGTTCACGGCAGCGAGCGCCACACCGGTCTCCGCACCTGACACCGCAGAACGGGCCTGTTCGATGTCGAAAACTCGCAGTGACCAATACTCGTTGACCAGGCGGGCGTTGTCGTACGCAGCATAGGCCCCCTGGCTGGCGGCCTGCATCGCGCCCAGACGCGAAGCGCACCCAATGCGAGACGAAAGGTCAGCCGGGCCCACCCCGATGGAAATGTCGTCAAAGCCAAACGTCTCCGGTCGCCCCGGCAAATCGAACCGCCGGCCGCCCACGCCTCCGGCCACATTGCTTCCCTCGAAGACATTGTTCAGGCCAGGGTGCGCCAGAACGAAAGCGACCGGCATGCTCGCAGTGGCGTTTCCGGCCTCGAGCACTCCGGCGGTGGCTGGATTGGCCGCGTAACGCCGCAACACGTTGCACCAGTCGAGTCCATTGGCGGGCGCATTGCGCCGAGCGGTCGCGTCGGCGATGGCCTGGTCCATGGCCGCCTTCGCCGCATTCACACCAGCGTCGGTGGCCAACGCAAGCGCAGTGATCCCGTTGTAAGCAAGGTTCAGATCGGGCGATACAGACTGCGGGATATCTCGCGCCAGGTCCAGTCCTGCGCCACCCCGGTTGGCACCGTAGTGGAGCTGTCCGAACCGGCTGCTCAGACCCAGCGCACGCCAGGGCAGCAGCACAGCGTTGGCGTTGTTGCAATCCTCGTTGCCTGCGGTATCCGATGCAGCACACGGCAGCCGGCTGTTGGCCAGCACAAACCCCTCCACTGCAAGCTGGGCCTCAGCCAGTTGGCTCACGATGACAGGACGCTGCAAGGGCTCGCGGGTGGACACGACCCAGCGCCAGGCGAGCACTCCAAGAATCCCGACGATCGCCATGACCACGCCGAGCTCTACCAGCGAAAAACCCTCTTGCCGCCCGTGGCGTGAAAGGAAGCGCATCCTCATCGTGTACCCCCTTTGCGGTCGACACCGATCAGGATGGCCTCCGCCTGGGCTGGCGTCATCGGAATCACCGCCGACCCGGTCACATTGCAAGCCGATGGATTGTTCACCATCGACTCCAGTTCGTTCACCTGAGTCTGCGCTTCTGTCACCCGCTGCTGTGCGGCAGTGAGCTTCTGGTTGAGTGCGTCCAGTTCCTTCTGCAGCTTGACGGGCTTCAGGTATTTCGCATTCACGTCCGGACCACTGCTGCCCGCCCCACCGAAGAGGTCCACCAGGGCAGCGCTGAACGCGCCCGCAACACTGGTGTCGCCAGGCGTGCAGCCTGTGGTGCACAGGTACCGAATCACGTCGCCATTGCTGTTGTACACGGCATAACGCCCTGCCCCGGCCGTGAGGTTCGTGTAAGCGGTCGCGTAGGCACCTTGCGCATTCGTGTAGCTGGTGGCCGCGGCACTCTGGTCGGCCAATGCGGTGTCCAGCACGCCTTGTGCAAGGGCAAGCGACGCCACCGCCTTGTCACGCACCCTTGCGAGGCCAGCCGCGTCTTGCGCCAGCTTCAGTTCCGCATCCTTACCCGCGCGCTGGTCCTGCAGCTCTGCCTTGTCGGACGGATTGGTCGCGATCAGTGCGTCGAGCGCTGCGATCTCGCTGGTCAGGCGCGTGATCGTGCCGGCGCGGTCGGCAATCATCGCGTCGTACTTGGCCACCTCGGCAGCCCACAGGTCCCGCTCCTCCCGGGCACGCGTCACCCTCGCATTGACGGACTCGCGCCCGTAGGACGCTGCTCCCCAGTTGGCTGTGGCCGTGAGCAGCGGATCCACAAGGCCATCGATCTGTGAGGACGCCGCTCCGTCGCGCAACACCGCGCGCAGCGTCGCCACGGCGGCTGTCCTGGCCGCAATGGCAGTATTGAGCTCATTGGTCTTGTTCGTGATCTCGACCTGCACGGCAGCCCGCGCAGCGGTGGCATTGGAGAGTTCCGTGCGCGCGTTCGCAAGGGTTTGGTTGATCAGCGTCATGTCCCGTGGAGGGCATACCTGGGCCGGCGTGGCAGCGTCATCGGCCAGCGTGAGGGCCGTACCCGCAATGCCGGCCGCGACGGCATTCAGGGCCACCGCTGCCGTGTTGGCGTACACCACCCCCCCAGCCAGCGCGCTGGCGGCAGTGTGCTGCGGCGCAGCTGCACAGGCATTGACAGCAAGACCCAGTGACGCAGCACAGGTCACCCACTCGGCAGCCCCATTGACGGCGTCCGATATGCCTTCGGCCACAGCCAGCACAATCTCCAGAGCCGTCATCACGGCTGCCAGCGTCGAGAACGCCACTGCACGGCGGGCCGATTCAATGTTGTCGCTGCGCATGTCAGCCACCTGGACCACGACATCGTGGCCCAGCGCGACGGTGTTGATGGAGTCGATCAGTGTGTTGCAGTGGAATGCCGACTGAAGGCTGATGAACGACCGCTCCAGCACAAAGTCGTCATAGCGCGCAAGCAGTGACCGGCGGGCCGGGTCTTCCATCAGGCTGACATTGGCGGCTGCATTCGAATTCGCGCCGTCAAACAGGTCACCATCTCCATCGGCATCCGTATTGCCGGGATGTGCGAGGGCGTACGCAACGGAGCGCACGGTACCGGCATTGACGCGTGCCATCCCTGCAGCAAGAGGCGTCATGCGGGCGGTTTCCAGCCGCTGGCAAAGGTCGGCGAGGGTAAGGATGTCCGTGGGGTAGGCACCGCCGCGCATGGCAAAGAATGTCTTGCCGGCATCGTCGTACTCCAGGGGCCGCCATTCGTCGGTCAGGGTGGTGAGGTCGTTCGCTCCAGCACCGCGCTGCACAAGGTAACGCAGCTGCCCCACGTCCACCCCAGGGTCCACGCCCGCCAGCCGCAAGGTGACGGAGGGCAGCCAGCCCTTCTGGTTCGCCGGGGCGGCACAGTCTTCCTCTCCATCGCGATTGACGTCCGGACAGGGAAGCCTGCGCATGACGGTGGCATAGGCGACAAGCGCCCGATCGGCCTGGGCCACGGCCTGCTGCTCCTGCCGGGAAGACTCCATGGCCGCCCGCTCGCGCCACTGAAGGTACCCTGTCGTAGCCAGGCCGCCCAACACCGCGATCAGCAAAAGCACCTGAACCAGCCCAAACCCGCCAGCGCGTCCAGCGCGTGCACCACGGACTGCGTGCAAAGCACGCAAGCGGTTCATGGCAGGCTCCTTCGCAGCCAGCCAGCGAGCTGGGCGGGTGATTCCGCAACGACCACATCGTCCGTCCCGAAACGAACCGGCGCGGAGGGACTTGCTGCACACGGGCTGGCCGCGGTGTGCGGCGGATCCAGCCTGTCACCGTTGTCGTCCCGATCCTTGAGGGGTACCACTACCCAATATGCAACCGGCATCACTGCGTTGCCAGCGCAATCGATGGCGCCAGCAGCCCCGCCATCGCCCGTCAGGTATGGCCGGGCAGTGTCAGTTGCCATCCGGGACGCATTGTTCAGCCCTGCAATCAGATCGTTGGCATCACGGAAAGTGGCGTCTCCAGCGGTGTCCAGCGTACGCTCTGTCGCGACAGCCAGATCCGCGTCGGGCGCGGCACTGCTGCGGAAGACCGCGTAGCGCGCGCGCAGCCCGGGCGCGGGCCGCTCCAGCCCAACGCTCACGTAGGGAAACCAGCCCACCTGATTTCCAGCGCTGCACACCCCTGCTGTCTGCGACTCGTAGCCGCCATCGCCCGTGGATGATGCGTCCGGACAGGGAAGACGCGCGTTGCGCAAGGCAAATGCCCGCAGCGTGGTCTGCAGCTGCAGGGCCTCGGCCCGGCCCCGCTCGATGTCCTGCTGGGCGGAGACCGTTTCGTAACCACTGAACGCAGCCCAGGACATGAGGCCGGCAACGACCAGTGCCAACGACACCTCCACCATGGAGAACCCGGCCTGTGCCCGGGATGCACCCAGAACCGGCGCGCAGATCGACAATGCCGTCATGGCGTCTTGGCCCCGGAAGCAGCAGGCGCCTGCATCGGCACGTAGCGCTGCAGGTCGCGTGCGTCCGCGCTGACCCGCTCGCCCAGGATTTTCATCTCGGCCAGGATCGCCTCGCGGCGCGCTGCATCCTGCGGCGTGGTGCGTTTGCTCAGCCCGTCCAGTTCTGCGCTGAGGGCCTGTACGCGGGCGCTGCTTTCCAGCATGCTGCGCAGGGTTGAAAAATACCGGGGGTCAAAGCCCGGCGGCGATATTGCCTCAAGCTCATCCACCAGCGCCCGCAGCTTCTCGGGAGAAGCCTGCATGCCCTGGGCGCGCAGTGCCGCCAGTTCAGCGCGTACCTCTGCAATCCGCCTGCGCCGCTCCTTCGCCTCGCCTGGATCCCGCGAAGAGGCGTTACCCGCAGCGACTGACGGAGATGGGACCCCTGCGATGGACGCGGCACCGGACGTGGCTTGCGCCGCAGCAGGACGGTGCGCAGGGACAGCCTGCAATGCTGGTGGCGACGCGAGTTTCCACCACACGGCAGTCGCCACGACAACCACCAGCAACCCGGCTCCCGCACCCCAAACGACTGGACGACGCATCAGCGGCCTCCCTTTCGCACGGGCCGGACGCTGCACCAGCGCACAAGTACCCGGCTATTCATGATGTGGCTGTGGCTGAGCAACAGAAAACCGCTTGCGCTCACTGGACTCCCCCCAGACTCTGGTTCACGGACTGCCGGACCAGGTCGTAAACCGGCAGTAGCAGCGCCACAATGAGGAAGATGAACAGCCCGCCGGCCACCAGGATGATCAGCGGCTTGAGGATTTCGGCCAGCGACTTGACCAGGACCTCCAGGCGCTTTTGGTAATCGGCCGCGAGGTGCACCAGCTGCAGATCCAGGCTGCCCGATTCCTCGCCGACCGAAATCATGCGGACCGCCATGGCCGGGAAGCCGCCCACGCGACGCATCGATGAGGACACCGTTTCGCCGCGGGAAACCGATTCCGCAACCTGGATCAGGCGGCTGCGGTAATACCTGTTCTTGGTGGCCCTGCCCAGGATGCGCAAGCTGGACACCAGGTCGACGCCGGCGCGCACCAGGATTGACAGGTGCTCGGTGATGTGGGCCATGCCCGACGACACCAGCAAAGTCTTCACCACCGGGATCCTGTGCATCACCGTGTACGCCGCCAGCTGAAAACGCTCGGAACGCCTGAAGGCAACCACTACCGCCGTGACGACGACGGCTGTGACCAGCAGTACCCAAGGCAAATGGTGCGTCAGCAGGTCAGCAAAGGCAACCAGGTTCTGTGTGATCGGCGGAAGCTTGGCCTGCAGCTGCTTGAACAGCCTGGCCATGTTGGGCACCACATAGTAAATCCAGAAAGCTGCCACCCCGATGATGGTGGCAAACACGAAGGTCGGGTAGATCAGCGCCGTCTTGATATCGCGTTTGATGTTGATCATGCGCTCGACGTGCTCCGCAGCTTCCCCGAGCATGCGGTCCAGCGTACCGGTCTGGTCGCCGATCGCCACCAGGTTGCGTACCGTCTCGGGGAAGATGTTCGGATGTCGATTGAACGCTTCGGTCATGCCGACCCCTGCGTTCAGGTCATCGACCATGTTGCGCGCCACGGTTCCGATGGCGCGGTTGTCCAGGCTGTCGCTTTCCTCCACGAGCGTCTGAAGGGCGTCCATGGCGGGAACGCCTGCACGCATCATGAGCCCCAGATCGCGCAGGAAACCCGCGAGATCCTCGCCGCGAACCTGACGCCGCACCAGCGAAAGAAGTGCATTCGCCACCGCGGCCAGCCACCCCGGAAAACGCCATAGGCTGAGCACGGTTCCGTCCGTTTCGGATTCCAGGCGCACGCGGGCGGAGATGTCGCGCTTGACCGCCAGGCGCAGCAGCCCGGAGCGCACCGCCCCATGGGGAAGCAGCACGCGGTAGTAATAGGTGTTCAGGTTTGCCATGTGCTTGGGAGCGCGCAGCTCAGTCCTCACCCACGCTGCGCAGAATTTCTTCCATGGTGGTTTCCCCGGCGAGAACGCGGTGGCGTGCCAGCGAATGGATGGGCCGCATGCCGGCAGCCAGCGCGCGGTGACGTATCTCGGCCCGGTTGGCGTCGGAGGCGATGGCATCCGCCAGGTCCCGGTTGATCACCAGCATTTCGTACACGGGCAGCCGGCCCATGTAGCCGGTGTCGCGGCAGTGGCTGCAGCCGGTGCCGTGAAACACCTGCAGCGGGGCGTCCGTCTGGGACTGCCCCAGCCAGCGGCGCTCCTCATCCGTGGCGAGACGCGGGGCGGCGCAATGCGGACAGACGCGCCGCACCAGACGCTGGTTGATGACCGCCACCAGGTTCTCCGCAATCGTCTCGCTGTCCACCCCCAGCAATTTGAGACGCGGCATCACCCCGAAGATGCTGCCGACATGCAGTGTCGAGAGCACCAGATGCCCCGTGGACGATGCGTCCAGTGCGGCACGTGCGGTCTCTGCATCGCGGATCTCGCCCACCAGAATGATGTCGGGGTCGTGCCGCAGGAAGTGGCGCATGGCGTTGGCAAACTCGTAGCCTGCACGGCGGTTCACCTCAGTCTGGCAGGCCACGGGCACCCGGTATTCCACCGGATCTTCGACCGTCAGCACGTTGCGCTCGATCAACGGCTGCATGCGCAGTGCTGCGTGCAAGGTGGTGCTTTTGCCTGAACCTGTCGGGCCCGTGATGAGGATAAGCCCGTGCGGTCGTGAGAACGCCCTGGCCATGACCGCAACGTCTTCTTCCAGAAAGCCCAGGTCCGCAAGCTTGTCGAGGCTGCTGCGCTCGGGCAGCAGGCGCATCACCATGCGCTCACCGAACTCGGAGATCAGCGTGGACACTCGAATCGTGAACGTCTGCTCCATCACTTGCGCCGTGAAGCTGCCATCCTGCGGCAGGCGCTGCTCGCTGGCATCCATGTCGGCCTGCAGCTTCACGAAGACAACCAGCCGATCCAGGGCGGGCGACAGCGCAAAAACCGGCCGCAGCACTCCATCCACGCGCAGGAGCACCGATCGGCTTCGTGCCGTGGGCGCAAGGTGCACGTCTGTCGCGCGCTCGCGCACGGCGAGGTGAAGAATGTGCTCGAGAAGTCGCGCCGGGCTGTAGGCACGGTCCACGTCGCCCTCTAGCTTGCGCACTTCGCTCTCGATCAGCCGCGCTGGCGGATGCTCGGCGAAGTAGTAGTGCTGCTGGATGGCCTGCGCCACGCAATCGAACTCTCCCTGCAGGAATCTGCACCGCTTGCCGAGCTTGCGCTGCACGAGCTCGGTGACGACATCCATCTGCGCATCGCCCAGCACGACCTCGATCAGTCCCTCGACTTCACGCACCGGCAAAAAACCGTACGTCATGCACAGCGACCGGTTGAAGACTGAGGCCACCGCCGGGTCAGGCTCAGGCATTTCGCTGGCATTGACAAACCGCAGGCCACGCTGGCCCGCCAACTGCCGTGCCACCTCCTTCGCGCTGGCAAAGCCCAGTTCAACGAGCAGGTTGCCCATAGGCACCTTCTCGATCTTCTGCTTTTGCAGCACATAGTCCACGGCGATGGGCGACACGACGCCAGCGTTGACAAGCGCTGCCCCGAGGGAAGGGCTCTTGTCGCCCAGTGCGTGCAGGCGCCCGGTCGCTGGGGCACCTGCCGCCTGCTCCGGCCCCGCGGCCTCTGAAGGGAATTCAACGGGCGGATACATCCAGGTGCTCCAAAAGTAGGAAGGTCAGTTCGTCCGGCTTGCCCGTGGGCGCCAGACCTTGCTGTTGCTGAAAACGCGAAAGTGCTTCGCCTGTCTTGGGGCCGAAGAGGCCGTCGTCGAGTTCGCGCACGTCCAGCAGCCCCAGCCGCTTGAGCCGGCCCTGGACCACGCGAGTGGCATCCTGTGCCACCAGAATATGACGGGCATCGCCAGGGCTGAGCCAGGCCAGCCAGTGCTCCTGCCCGGATGCAAACGGGCAGCTCCGCCCTGCAGATGCAACAGGGGAGCGCGCGAGGGTGGCCGGCAAACGCTGTACCTGAAGCACATCCCCTGGCAAGGCCGCGGCCTTGAGCTGATCCTCGCAGCGGACGCGCGCCGCATCCGGCGCGGGGGCCGACTGGCCTTGCGCAGACGGAAGACCTTCCGGCAGGACACCCGAGGGCTTGCCCTCCGCCA